>CAHJWK010000213.1 GCA_903642275.1 Chitinophagaceae bacterium | reverse complement strand
TTCATTTTGTTTCTAAATCGACAACTACTACAGAATTTCAATAAAATGGCATCCTCCGCCGTTGCAGACTATTGTCTTGATTTTGGAGACCAAGAAATAAATAAGCATTTCGCTAAGGATGGTGTTCTAAAAAGAGTTGGTATTCCTTCATGGGTACAAAAAGCGGTCTTTCATAGAGACAGAGGAATTTGTACAAAATGCTTTAAGGATATTACAGGCTTAATAAATATTGGAAATACTGAAAATTTTGACCATATAGTTTCTTTAGCAGACGGTGGTCTTAATGATGTCACAAACATTCAGTTGTTATGCGAGACTTGTAATAAATCAAAAGGAAAAAGACAGGAACTTTCATCTTCTCATTATGAAAAGTGGTTCTAATCTGAGAATAAGCCAGCAGCCAACACGAACTGTGCATAAAAACAATTTAAATCAGGCTATTTTTTTATAATAATTTCTATCGAACAAACACTCGTTTTTTACTACGCCAAAAACCTGTTTTAAAAGCTTGTTTGCAACCGCGATAACTGCCAGTTTTTTGTTCTTTCCTTTGGCTACTAACCGATCAAATAATTCCTTACAGGCACCGTTTGTTTCTTTTGCATTCAGTGCACACATATACAAGGTGTGACGCAAAAGCGAACCGCCTTGTTTACAGATGCGCACTTTACCTCTTATGCTGCTGCCGCTGCTATATTCTTTTGGGCTAAGGCCAGCATAGCTGATCAATTGCTGGTAAGTTTCGGTGTATTTAAAACTTTGTGTGCACACGACCAGGATGGCCGTTGCACGCTTGCCGATACCAACTACACTACGCACTTGCTTTACCACAGCTGGTTGCCAGGCTTCCAGTTTTTTATACAACTCCGCTTCAAATTTCTTTAGCTCAGCCTGCAGATCCCGGAGTATCTTTTTATAACCGGTTACGATCACACGTGTATCTATTTCCAGTTTTGAAAGGGAGTGTAACTTGTTTTTAAAACTCGTGATTTCGGTAGTGATTGTTTCAATTGCGTTATTTAATGCACGGCACTCAAAGTAAAGCTGGCCGGGCATTTCATAGCAAGCAGGATTATGTTCTGCGCCATACATGCAAATATGGAAAGCATCTTTTTTGTCTGATTTGTTGCGCTCCAGCTTCATCTGTATATACCGTTTTATCTGCAAGGCATTTACTACGCTGTACCATGCTTTTTTAGCTTCCAGGAAAAAACAAAACGGTAATTGGTACACACCGGTTGATTCCATTACAAAGTGATAATCCTTACCTGTGTGCTGCCAAATTTCTTTAAAGCCTTCAGCATTATTGGTACACTTGTGCCATTCCAAACTGCCATCTTCTGTTTGGTAACATACATCTAATGTTGCACCTGATACATCGATGCCGCAATACAACTTTTGTTCTGGTTTAATTGATTTCATAACAGATATTTTACTGTGAATAAATGTGTACATTAGTCTTACGAAAAAACAAAATGGAAGAACAATTCTTACGGTGCTATCATCCTAACACGAGCTTAAATGCTCATCGAACTGTACAGCATAATGTAAGAAAGGCGGCAGGGATAAGCGTGTTAGAAAAGCTTTAAGCTTATAGGGTTTGACTATCTTATTCTGCCCCCTGTTCTTTCAAGTTATTAATGACAAATGCAAGGATAAATTTATTGAATTGTAAACATAGGAAAGGGTTTGGCAAAAAACTGGCTGACGAAACGCAATCTCAACTTTTGTTTCGCTATTCAGCTTCAGTAACCAGCATGACGATATAAATTTGGCAACAGAAACAACAATGAACTTTTAATTATAAATTTAGCAGCAGTTCGGGCTGGACGAATTTCAAATACCAGTTCTTCGCCAAGCCTGAGCCGTTGTACGCTACTTGTTGACAGCTTAATAATCTAAAATATCTTAACATAATTTACTCCATTATTAAATTTGACAACGAAAAACAATAATGGAAGATTTGCAAGAAATATGTGATGAATTAAAGAACAGTTTAGACAAAAAGCAGCAGGGATTTATCTGCTTGAAATCTTTTCAAAATTTTTTAATCTTCCTCCATTTACTAAATCACGGCAGACAGAAAGCTCAAAGTTTATTAGAAAATTATAGTTCATTTATTAAAAACTTAGATTATCCCATTGATTTCGGCACATGCAAAATAATAACTGTCGATTATGTAATGCCATTAGGCAGACTATTTCGTGACGAATTAGATTTTAAAATTCAACCAGCATTAAGCGGCGTCTTTTTTTGGGGACTACAAGTTGACTTACTGCTTTTATTATTCGGTGTTTTACAAAGAATATACTTTGTGCCAATAACAACTTGTCTTCTTTTGGCGGACTGGAGTCATAGAAAAATATTTTATGAAACTAAAAACAAAACATACGGAGGTGAGTATTAAAATTTAAAAGTTATCATAATGTATAAAAGCAGCGTACAACAATGGCATTTGTAAAAGCATGGCTTGACAAGCCGCACTTGTGCAGCAGTAATGTCT
>CAHJWK010000212.1 GCA_903642275.1 Chitinophagaceae bacterium | reverse complement strand
TGTTTAAATTTGGAACGAATTACAAAGAAATGAAGATTAAATTATTAGCAGCGGCTTTTATTACTATAGTATGTGTAACCTGTTCTAAAGATTCATATAATACTGCCCCAACATTAAAATTTTTAAGTGTTAACGGTGGTGTGTTTGAGCAGCCATCACTGGTTAGCTTTAAGCTTCAGGTAACCGATAAAGAAGGAGATGTGGTTGATACTATTTGGGTGAAACGTGTTTCTAAAGTTTCAGGCTGCGGCTACCTTGATTCTGCAATCGCTTTTAAAATTCCTGATTTTAGCCCGCCTAAAAATGTAAAAGCTGAATTTGATTTTACGTATTATTATCCTTTAAATCCCACTGGCGCGGGCGGAGCTACTTTAAGCAGTTGCACAAGTTTGAGTGCAAGTTTAACAGATACCTGCCATTTCCGTTTCTGGATGCATGATGAAGCTAAGCATGTAAGTGATACCGTTGATTCTCCTGATATTATTTTGCTTAAGCAGTAATTAGTATTCTTACTTTATTATAAACTTTTGATTGAATGAAACTTTTATAGAAAAAAGCTTCAGCTGTTTTGGTATAGTTGTTTAAGAAGTAATTGCTCATGCTTATTAACTCCTGTGTTTCTATATGGCAAGTAAGTTTAAAGAAAATATACATGGCTTTTAACAGGAACCGCTTCCATAATTTTTCCTGTTTATCATTTACAAAATCAGCATAAAGCCAAAGACCATTTTGTTTTAAAAATTGGTTAAGCTTGCTGAAAATAATTTCGATTTTGTTAGCTTTAAAATTATCAAATAAAAAATTAGGCTTTTTAGTAAATTTTCATGTCCCGTTGATAAAAGACGGGATAAAAAGGCAGTGAAGATTACATCGAATTTTTTATCACTTACAAAATCTTCAACTGCTTCATTTACAAATTCAACATTATTTTTATTATAGTTTCTTTTTTTTGATAAGGCGATCATTCTGGCTGATTTTTCAATATATGTTATGTTGATATTTGATTGATGCAAATCTGCAACCGCTTCAAGTATCCAGCCTGTGCCACCACCTACAATTAAAACGTTGCTGTTTGCCGGAATGTATTGTAGCAAAAACTTCTGTGCATTAATAATAGATTTTTGAAAAATCAGCTTGCTTAAAACATCATAAAAACCGGCAATTGAATTGTAATCATTCGTCATGATTTTACCGGTTAATAAACTGCATTCCAATAATACCGCACAATGCTTTTAAAAAAATCAGGCCATCAATTACAACAAGGAAATACATAATCTTATGCTGCCTGAACATAGAAAGCGCTATCATAAATAATAAAATAAAAGGTATTGTGTTGATAAGCGTTGTAGTTATACCAAAATTTCTTGCCGTAGTAAATGCAATTAATGACAGCAAACCGATAATTATTAAAGGCAGCAGTATAAAATAAATTGTTTTGCTTGTTCCAAAACTTACTGCAAATGTTTTTAATTCTTTATTAGAATCATGCACGTAATCTTTTATATCAAACATGATTGCATTAACAGTGCAAAACATCCAGTTTTTTACGAACAACCAAATCAGCAAAATCATGTCAACCTTGTATTCTCCCTTTTCAATTTGCAAAACAATAAATGATAACAGGTTTGCACAACATGCCCAGACAAAACCAATTATAAATGCTTTTAGCCAGCCTGTTTTACGCAGGTTAATTTTATAAAACGAGCCCGGCAATAAGCCATAATAAAGAACAGCTGCAATTAATATAATGAAAACAACCAGCCAGCATTGAGCAGGTAAATGTGAAATAGTATTAAAATGTTTATACAAAAAATAACTGCTGAGCAGTATGCAGGCAAGCATTAAAATTCTTTGCGTCCATCTTATAAATGCATGATGATCTTTATACCATTGTGTGCGTGGATTTTTATAGGTTTTTGAATTAAGCGGGCCTGTGTAAGCATACGTATAATAAAAAACAGTTGCACAACAAAGCAGTACATAATATTCAACTGAGTTAAGCGGCAAACGCAACTGTACATTTGATTCAACAGATAAAATAACAGCCAGCAAGCCGATAAAATAATTGCCAAAGAATATAAATTTTATAACACGGTTCATTGCAAACTGTACAAATTCAATATTAAACAATAACATTTCAGCGGGGCAGCAGATTAATGAAAGCTGTTTATCTTCGGCACAAAAAATAATCAGTTTTAAAATTATGGCAAAAGCAAACGCAGAGAAGAAAAAATCAGTTATTACAAATGATTCAATCACGTTTTTAAAAAACTATATCAATACACCATCACCTGTTGGTTTTGAAAGCAGTGGGCAAAAAGTATGGTTGAAATATATAACTCCGTTTGTAGATACAACCTACACAGACGCTTATGGAACTGCTGTTGGCGTTGTTAACCCAAACGCAGATTTTAAAGTGGTAATTGAAGCACATGCTGATGAAATTAGCTGGTTTGTAAATTATATAAATGACCAAGGATTTATTTATTTAAAAAGAAATGGCGGCGTTGATCACCAGGTGGCACCTGCCAAACGTGTGTTGATACATG
>CAHJWK010000211.1 GCA_903642275.1 Chitinophagaceae bacterium | reverse complement strand
ACAGTAAATGTTGCAGTAATATTAGTTCCCTGTGTTTTTAAAACGTCCCCGCGAAAACTTTGAATACGTTCTTTGCCACCTTCAACAATCTTATAATTTACAGTAACATTATCTCCTGCTTTAAATTTTGGATGATTTTTTTTATTTGTAAGTTGTTCGTGGACGAACTGAATTGCAGTATTCATAAATTTTTTTTAAAAGGAGTGCAAAAGTAGCTAATCACTGGAGAGAATCCAAATCAAATTAAATTACTTTTACCTGGCTAGATTAACAGCTCTCTTTTCCCTTATAACAGTTACTTTAATTTGCCCGGGATAAGTCATTTCATTTTGTATTTTTTGAGCGATTTCAAAACTTAATTTATCACTGTCACCGTCTGATACTTTCTCTGCTTCAACAATAACTCTTAATTCTCTTCCTGCCTGTATTGCGTAAGCCTTTTCAACACCATTATAATTTAACGCCAGAGTTTCCAAATCCTTTATGCGTTTAAGATACTGTTGCATGATTTCTCTGCGTGCACCAGGGCGGGCACCACTGATTGCATCACAACTTTGTACAATCGGCGAAATGATGTATTGCATCTCCATTTCATCATGATGAGCACCAATTGCATTGATAACTGCCGGATTTTCTCCATATTTTTCAGCCAGTTTTGCTCCTAATAAAGCATGACTAAGTTCTGTTTCTTCATCAGGCACTTTACCAATGTCATGTAATAAACCGGCGCGTTTTGCAAGTTTTGGACTTAAGCCAAGTTCTGCAGACATGGTTGCGCATAAATTTGCGACTTCCCTGCTGTGCATCAGCAGATTTTGTCCGTAAGAAGAACGGAAGCGCATTTTACCAACTATCCTGATTAATTCTTTATGCAAGCCGTGAATTCCCAATTCAATTACTGTGCGTTCACCTATTTCCATAACCTGTTCTTCAAGCTGCTTGCGGGTTTTTTCTACAACTTCCTCTATACGTGCGGGATGTATCCTGCCATCTGCAACCAGCCTTTGTAAACTTAGCCTCGCAATTTCACGACGTAATGGATCAAATGAAGAAAGTACTATAGCTTCAGGTGTGTCATCAACAATTAAATCGACACCAGTCGCCGCTTCAATGGCGCGAATATTCCTGCCTTCCCTTCCAATAATTTGCCCTTTGATCTCGTCACTTTCCAAATTAAAAATAGTAACCGTATTTTCTATAGTCTGCTCTGCGGCAGTACGCTGGATTGACTGAATGATAATTTTTCGAGCTTCTTTATTGGCTTTTTGGCGAGCTTCTTCTATTACTTCCTGTTGTAGTTGCAAAGCCTGCGATTGCACTTCCTGCTTCAAACTTTCAACAAGTTGAGATTTAGCTTCATCCGCAGTTAAACCAGCAATTTTTTCAAGGCGTTTAATATGTTCTTCCTGGTGTTTTTCAAGCTGATTTCTTTTTTGAGCAACTACGTCAAGCTGTTTACTCAAATTTTCTTTTATAATATCATTTTCCTTGATTTGTCTTTCAAGTGAAGTATCTTTTTGATTTATTGAAATTTCTTTCTGCTTATAACGATTTTCGTTTTCCCCAAGCTTTTTATTCCTTTCTAAAACTTCCCTGTCAAATTCAGCCTTGAGTTGTACAAATTTTTCTTTTGCTTCTAAGATTTTTTCTTTTTTGGTTGTTTCGGCTTTTAACTCTGCTGTTGAAATAATATTATGAGCTTCATTCTCAGCATCTTGAATTTTTTGTTTTGTATTCTTTGCAAAGATGATTTTTCCTAAAACGATACCTGCTAACAAAGTAACTATGGCAATTATTATAGATGTTATGTTCATGTACTTGATTTTTATACATATTATATATGCTTGAAGATTTGGTTTAAATATGCGAAGTTAACTAACGATATAGTGTTTTAAAAAACTCTTTTAAATTTCATTTTTGGAACTCTTTGTTTCTTTTTGGGAAATTTAAATTTTTCAAATAAAAATAAATAGCTGATTATCAATTAATTATTTTTAAAAATTCTGTTGGCATTTCTTTGGCAATAAAGAAATAGTCCGTTTTTATTCCGTACCCGTGGAATAAATAATTTAAAATGAAAAAGTTAATTGTTGTTTTTTTCGCGGGTGTTTTTTTAATGTCTTGCAGTAAAAAAGATGTAACCTTACCAGGGGCCGCTAACCAAAACATATTTTTTAAAAGTTCAAATGTTGAAGTAAAAAGTATGAAGGCCATACAGGAAGTAAATAATACTGTTACTGTTAGTTTTTCTACACTTTATGAAATAATATTCAGCGTATTGAGTTGATGAGCAGTGCCAATGAAAATACTTTTTGTACAATTGATGGAGCTGACATTGAGAGTAATTCTCAAACCTTAAAAGCATATTCTTTTGAGGATGTACATCTAAAGGGTAAAACAATGTATTATATGTTACGCTTTAGAGATAATGGCGGCAATTGGACTTACTCAAATTTTATACAATAAATGTAAAATAAGTTTTCGGGGGCTTAAAAAGTAAAACTCTGTTGATTTCAACGGAGTTTTTTTATTGTATTGCCTGTTCAATCAGGTTCTGCAGGCCAATTA
>CAHJWK010000210.1 GCA_903642275.1 Chitinophagaceae bacterium | reverse complement strand
AATACAGCTGCAATAATTGCAAGACCAACATTTGTTACTGATGTTTTTTTAATTATCAGCCTGCCGCAAACAGCTATCAACAGAAAAGCACCGTAAACAGATTGCCATCCATCATACAAAAACCCGTTACCATATTGTTTGTAAACGGTTGCGAATAAAATAAGGTCGCTTAAAAAAATTGCACCTATTGGAAAAAGTAATGGCTTGATTGTTCCTTTAAAATAAGCAGCGCCAAACAATGCCATTGCAGCCAGCGGCGAATAATTTGCAAGTGCCGTAATGTGTGTATTAAAATTGTTGAACACACGAATGGCTGCAACTAAAATTATGATCAGCATTAATACAGCGTTGTGTACATTAAATTTTATTGTTTTCATGATTATAATTTTATAGTTGAAAGCGTATTCCCCCTGTTATAGTAAAGCCCTGTACGTTGTATCCATATACTTCGTAATAATTTGTTTTGCTGGCAATGTTTTTTACATCAACAAACAAACTCAATTTATTTTTTGCAAGGTTGTATTGTGCATAAGCGTTCCATAATGTATAAGATTTTAAACCCACTTCTGATGAGGCAAATGTTGTTGGGTCAAAATAAGTATCCGTGCGGTTGCCTGTAAATTGTATTGATGTGCTGATGTATAATGCATGTGTAATATTATATCCGGCAAAAATCTTTACTGCATTTTTAGGCCTGCGGATAAGATTGTAATAACTGGAATCTTTACCTGTAGATTTATCTGTAATCTTTCCATCAATGTAAGCATATGATGCATTTATCTGTAACTTTTTTACGTTATAACTTATCTCCGCTTCTGCACCGTAATCGTGCTGCTTGTCGCGGTTTTTATAAACGTTGGTTGAATAATCATAAATAATTACATCATTAATATTGCGGTTAAAGCCATTGATTGTAAGAGATAATTTTTTATCAGCAAGAAACGTCTGTATGCCCGCTTCCTGTGTATTTGATTTTTCAGGATTGAGTTTTGGGTTAGCGCTGTAAGGACCAAACAATTCATTGATGGATGGTGCACGAAACCCGCTGGTGACATTGGCAAAAACTTTTACGCTTTTATTAATCAGGTAAGATGGATTAAAGCTGTATGTAAAATTATTTCCATACTGATTGTGATGATTGAAACGACCCCCAACTTCAACATTCAATCCATCATTTGTATGAAACAGCAATGAAATATACGGACTGGTAATGGAGTTAACTTTATTCGTATCTTTTATCTCATAAGATTGATAACTTAATCCACCAATTACTTGCATATTTTTATTGATGCTCTGATTAACATAAGCTTCAGCATTATTAAACTTTCCGCTTGATTGAAACGCGTATTGGCTTTCATAATCACGCTTTGTAAAATCATATCCATAATTAAAATGCACACTTCCGGTTGCATAATTATAATGTCCATCCAAACCTGTATTTACAAGCGAGGCAGCATAGTGGTCAGGCGCATCAATAAAAGCATCATCATCAAAACCACCTTTAAAATGTGTGTATCTCAGGTAAGGAGAAAGCTTTAATTTATCTGTTACATTAATACCAACAATTGCCTGCAGGGCTTGTTGTGTAAGTCCATCTTTATCAAAGTTTGCTTTGCCGGTAGTGTCTTTTGCTTCCGAAATTCCATTTGTATTAATGTAGGTATAATTCAAATCATACTCAAGAAACTTTGTTTTCTGGCTGATGTTTGCATTGCCTTTAAATGTGTTATAACTTCCATAAGTAAGCAAGCCATTCAATTGTGGTTGTGTGCTTGTTGGTTTTTTTGAGATAATATTTATAACACCTGCAACAGCATTTGAACCATATAATGTGCTCTGGCTTCCCTGCAAAATTTCTATGCGTTCAATGTTGTCAAGGGATAATAAGCGCAAATCAAAACTGCCGCCAACACCTGCAGGTTCATTCAATGGAATTCCATCCAGCAAAATCAATGTGTACTTATCTGTTGCGCCAAGTAAGAACAACGACTTGTCTTTTCCCAGGTTGCTCGTTGCACCATTAACTGTAATGCCAACCTGTTCATTTAAAATCTGCGATAAATCTTTACCTCCGCTTTGTTCAATTTGTTCTTTGGTAATTACTCTAACAACTTTCCCTGTTTCACTTAATTTTTTTGGAGACTTTGTTGCCGTAACAACCACTTCATCAAGCGTGTTGATGGTTGAATCTGTTTGCGCTTTTGCGAATTGTACAAACGCCAATACAATTGTTGTAATTAAAAATTTTTTCATGCTCATTCTTCTTTTGAATGTTTAAAATGTTTGAAGAATGAGCTTTCGTGTAAAGAGATAAATAGAAATGAAAATGTCTTCTGCAGTAAGACGATTATCACCCTGCTTTTCACCCGAAAGCCCAGTTATATTTTTTTTGATTGGCAGGTCTTCTGGCTTGCTTCCTGTTAAACACCTTCCCGCTTTCGCAGTGGTATGAAGTTTTAACAGTTTAATAAAGCTTACAGCTACGGGGATAGCTCCTGATTTAAACAGGATTCCCTTTTAATTCGTTGGATGATTTGCATCATCTTTCAAAACCAAATCAAGGCAAATGTAGGTGAAGCTTTAAGCAATCAAAATTTGTTTTTTAAAGCTGTGTTTATAAGTTTAATA
>CAHJWK010000209.1 GCA_903642275.1 Chitinophagaceae bacterium | reverse complement strand
CTTATCAAAATTTATCCTGCTGCATTATTTGCAGATAAATGAACATGATATTTATGATGAAGCAAAGCTGAATACAATTAACCAGCGCCTTGCATTGTTAAGCTACCTGCAACAATCACAACCGTGGAAAATTGAGATGCTGAACAACGGCGCTGCCTTGCATTTATATCTTCAGTCAACAAGAAATAACAGCATTAATGTATTGATTGGCTTGCTGCCACAAAGCGATCAGAACAACGGTAAACTTTTGTTTACAGGTGAAGCAAATGTTGGTTTACGAAATTCATTCGGCAAAGGCGAAACACTTGGCTTTAACTGGCAGCAACTGCAACCAAAATCACCGCAATTAAACTTATCTTATCAGCAACCATATATTTTTCATTCGCCATTTGGTGTTGGCTTAAACTTTCAATTGTATAAGCAGGATTCATCTTATGTAAATATTAACGGGCAGGTTGCTGTGCAATATGAATTAACGCAACATCAAACAGGCGCAGTCATCATTCAAACAACAAATACTAACGTATTAAATATTGATACGAATGTTGTAAAACTTACGAACACATTACCTGCAGTTGCAGACTTAAGCACGACCAGTGTTGGATTACAATACAATTTTTATAATACGGATTATAGATTTAATCCAAGACGTGGTGTTGAGTTTTTAATTGCCGGAAGTTTTGGCAATAAAAAAATAAAAAGGAATAATGCTGTATTGCAGATAAAAGATACGGGTTTTAATGCTGCTAAATTATATGATACAGTTAAGCTGCACAGTTACCAGTTTCATTTGCAGATTGCTGCGGCAAAATATTTTCCTTTGGGTAAACAGTCTGCATTTAAGCTGGCCGTAAACGCGGCGTGGCTTCAATCACCAAATTATTTTCAAAATGAATTATACAGGCTTGGTGGCTTTAAATTATTGCGTGGGTTTGATGAAGAAAGTATTTATACTAATCGCTATGCAGTTGAAACAGCAGAGTACCGTTACCTGCTTGCAAAAAATTCATGGTTTTATGGGTTCACTGATTTTGGCCAAACTGCTTATGATGTGAACGATACAAAATTTAATCATACTTATCTTGGTTTTGGTGTTGGTCTTTCGCTGGAAACAGGTACAGGCATTTTCAGTATTTCTTTAGCAGAAGGCAAACGTGATGACAGCAAGCTTAATTTTCAACAATCAAAAATTCATCTTGGTTTCATTAGCTTATTTTGATAATGCAGTAAGCATGAAATATTTTTGCTGCTGATGTTGCGCATCTTATCAACTTTAATAGTCGTTTTTATTTTTTATGTACCTGCATTTGCGCAGGATAGCCCTGTAATTGATATAAATAAAAAAGACAGTTTAAAACGGCCACACAGTGATTCAGCACAATACGATTCCATTTTAAAAAGATCTGAAGCTTTAATACGGCGTTTGCAAAATGATACGGTAGCTATTCAAAATACAGCTAATCAAATTAACGATACATCCAAGAAAGCTGTTGTAGTGGTAGATTCTATTCGCCGGCCAATTATAATCGTAAAAAAAGACAGCGTAGCGAAGCCATCTTTAAAAAAAATAAAAACAGTAACCAGGCAACCCGGAATGGTTGGTTATTTAAGAAACAGTCAGGATTCAGACCTTATTTTTTATGTATTGATTTTTATCATCTTTTTTTTAGCGATGATAAAAAATTCCTTCCCCAAATATTTCAGCAGCATTTTTTCGCTTTCATTCCAGGCAACATTCAGGCAAACACAAACAAGAGAACAAATGTCGCAGAATTTTTTTCCTGCATTTATGCTGAACGTGTTATTTATTCTTTCCGGTGGTTTATTTATAACACTGGTTGCCGGTTTTTATAAATGGACAGCCATTCCATTCTGGCAATTATTTATTTATTCAACCACTGTGCTTGGCATTATTTACAGCGTAAAATATTTTGTAATTCTTTTTACTGGTTGGGTTTTTAATGCTTCAGATTCTGCGGCAGAATACAGGTTCATAGTTTTTTTAATTAATAAACTAATTGGCATTTTATTTATACCCATTCTTTTTATAATTGCATATTCAAACAATCAAACTAAAAATATTGTAATTACAATAGCGCTTTGCATTGCTGTTTTATTACTAGCGCTTCGTTATCTGGTTTCGCTGGCACGAATTAGAAGAAACCTTAATCTAAACGCCTTTCACTTTTTTATATACCTTTGCGCCGTAGAAATAATGCCTTTGCTTGTTATTTATAAATTATTATTCATAAAAACAGGTAATACTTAAATTCTAACAAGACTAAACACGCATGTTAAATAACGGGCTAAAAAAGTCTTCTGTAAATAAATTGCCGGCACAGATTTTAATCACCCAACCGAAACCGGATAGTGAAAAATCACCTTATTTTGAACTTGAAAGAAAACACAACCTTAAGCTTACATTTCATCCGTTTATCAAATTAGAACCAATCGTTGCAAGAGAATTCAGAAAACAAAAAGTTGACATTACCTTATTTTCATCCATTGTATTTACAAGCCGCAATGCCATTGATCATTTTTTCAGGATGTGTGATGAAATGAAATTTTCTATTAGTCAGGACAATAAATATTTCTGTATCACCGAGTCTGTTGCGCTTTATCTTCAAAAATTTATTTTATATAGAAAACGTAAAGTGTTTTATGGTACAGATGGC
>CAHJWK010000208.1 GCA_903642275.1 Chitinophagaceae bacterium | reverse complement strand
CACCAACAAGAATGTGGAATGGCGGTAAAAGTCCCTTCAACGTTGAATATGGCAAGCTGATGATGTGGTATTTTTTAATGAGTGATGCATTTACTTTTGGTGCATTTCTTATCGCTTACGGCACAACAAGGTTTGCAACTAATGGCTGGCCAAATCCAAATCATGTATTTAACTCGTTTCCAGGTTTAGGTTCAGGTTTGCCTTTGTTGTTTGTAAGCATGATGACATTTATTCTCATCATCAGTTCCGTTACTATGGTGCTTGCAGTGCACGAAGGCCATGCTATGAACCGTAAGGGTGTTGTGAGATATTTGATTCTTACTATTCTTGGAGGCATTGCTTTTTTAAGTTGCCAGGCTTGGGAATGGACGCATTTACATGGCGAAGGCGCATGGTGGGGTCAAAATCCTTTTCCTAATGCAGATGGTACAATCAGCACAACAAATTTTACTAACTTCTTTTTTACAATAACAGGCTTTCACGGGTTTCATGTGTTTTCAGGTGTTATTATAAATATTATCATGCTGATAATGACGTTAAAAGGAACCTTTGATAAACGTGGTCATTATTTAATGATTGAAAAAGCCGGCTTGTACTGGCACTTTGTTGACCTTGTTTGGGTGTTTGTGTTTACTTGTTTTTATCTTGTATAAATCTGAAACTTTTTAAATGGAACATACTTTAGATTCATTAGCTGAAGAGCAACATGTAGGTGGCGGAACAAAAGAAATCTGGCGTGTAACTATTATTCTTTCTGTATTAACTTTAGTCGAGCTGGCACTAGGTTACAGTATGATGGGTATGGAAGATGGTGGATTTTTAAAACACTTTATTAAAGGTGTTATTTTAATATTAATGGTTGCAAAAGCATTTTATATTGTTGGATATTTTATGCATTTAAAGCATGAAATTCGAAATCTGATTATGACGGTAGTTGTCCCTTTATTTTTATTTATCTGGTTTATTACTGCATTTTTATTTGAAGGCAATTCATTTAAAAATAATAAAAATAAGTGGGACAGAGATCATAAAGAACGCAGTTTGATACAGGCGCCAAAGCATGAAGAGGAGGGCACACACAAACTTGATTAATCTTATCGTGTTAAAAAAAACTCTAAAACCATCGCATGTTTTGCGGTGGTTTTTTCTTTTCTGAAATTTGCAGCATGAATAAAAAAGCGTTGCTGGCATTCTGCATTGCTGTTTTGCTGCCACTGGTAAGTTATTTCTGGTTAAAGCAGGCAAGTGATAAGGCAGTTACAATGCCGCAGCATTATTTTGCTGACACAATAATTAATACAATAAAAAAAGGTAAGAGTGTTGATGATACCGTATGGCATAAGGTTGCAGATTTTCATCTTATAAATCAGTTAGGAGATACAGTGAATCTTTATTCACTGCAAGGCAAATTAATAGTGATGGATTTTTTCTTTACGTCCTGCCGCTCAAGCTGTCCTGTAATCATGGGCAATATGCTGAACATGCAGAAGTCATTTATGAAAGGCGGTGATAAAATGGCTGCCCCTGATTCAAGCATTTTGCAGTTTGTATCTATGTCAGTCGATCCTGAGACAGATTCTGTTGCACGCTTAAAAAAATATGCGGATCATTTAGGTATTGATCCTGGAAACTGGTGGTTGCTTACCGGTAACCGTGATTCTATTTACAGTTATATTTTTAATGAATTAAAGGTTGATAAAATTGATACACTGACTCCCATCAACCCTGACTTTGTACACACTACAAGGTTTGTTTTAATTGATAAGAATTTTAATGTGCGTGGCTTTTATGATGGAACAGATTCTGCTTCGCTGGATAAATTATCAAAAGATATTGGCTTGCTTATGCTGGCGGTTGATGATAACCCGGAACAACTTCCTTTTGATCCGGTTTTGCTGGCCATATTTTTTGCTATAACACTTGTGGTAACTGTATTAGTTATTCGCTTTATCTTTCGCAAAAAAAATATTAATGCCTGAACTTTTACAACCAGCTATTTTAAGAAATGATAGAAAGGCATGGTTACTGATTCTTGTGTTTTCTTTTGTAGTATTTACTGCTATAAGTGTTCTTACAAAGGTTAAGCTTAATGCAGATCTTGGTTTTGATGCAAACATTTTTGCACTTATCAGCGCAATTGTAAATTCAATAATTGCAGTATTACTGGTTGCGGCGCTTATAACTGTAAAAAATCAACACTACCTTTTACATAAACGTATAATGCTGACAGCGTTGGTTCTTTCTATTGTTTTCCTGGTGTCATATATCGCACATCATCTACTTGCCGGCGAAGCATATTACGGCGATGCAAATCATGATGGTATTTTAAGTGCTGACGAAAAGGCTGCAGTAAGCAGCACACGGTTTTTTTACCTTATACTCTTATCAACGCATATTTTTCTTGCTGCTGTTATTTTACCTTTTATTTTATTTACAGCTTATCGTGGTTTAACAAGTGAATTTTCAAAACATGTAAAGCTTGCCCGTATTACCTGGCCATTATGGTTTTATGTTGCTGTAACAGGGCCAATTATATACTGGATGATTCATCCTTATTATCGTTAAATAATTTTGAATGGAATTTAAAAATGACCTGGTGTTTGCTAAGCAATTGGATGAACAGGATGAATTAAAACATTTCAGAAATAAATTTTTTATTCCGCAGCATAACGGTAAAGACGCAATTTATTTTGTTG
>CAHJWK010000207.1 GCA_903642275.1 Chitinophagaceae bacterium | reverse complement strand
GTTGGTGGTGCAACAGGCATGGTTGGCGACCCAAGTGGCAAAAGCGAAGAGCGTAATTTGTTGAGTGAAGATATTTTACAGCACAATCAAACAGCAGTAAAAAAACAGCTTTCAAAATTTTTAGATTTTGATGAAGCAAAGCCAAATGCTGCTGTTATGGTAAATAATTATGACTGGTTTAAGCAGATGTTGTTTCTTGATTTTATACGCGATGTTGGCAAGCACATTACCGTAAATTATATGATGGCGAAAGATAGTGTCAAGAAAAGAATTCAGAATAAATCAGGATTAAGTTTTACGGAATTCAGTTACCAGTTAATACAAGGTTATGATTTTTATTGGCTGTATAAAAATTATAACTGCAAACTGCAAATGGGCGGCAGCGATCAATGGGGAAATATTACAACCGGCGCAGAATTAATTAGGCGTATAACAGGCGGAGAAGCATTTGCATTTACATGCCCGTTACTTACAAAAGCTGATGGCGGAAAGTTTGGTAAAACTGAGAAAGGAAATATATGGCTTGATGCAAACAGAACTTCGCCTTATGAGTTTTACCAGTTCTGGCTAAATGCTTCAGATGATGATGCAAAAAAATGGATTAAGATTTTTACTTTTTTATCGAAAGAAGTAATTGAAGATCTAATAGCGCAACATGAGGAAAATGCAGCTAATCGTTACTTACAAAAAACACTGGCGAAAGAAATTACATTGTTTGTGCATGGTGAGGAAGGGTTGAAGAAGGCCGTTGATGATACAGAAAAATTATTTCTTAACAAAAATGCAAATGCAGAAAGTTTAAGCGAAGAAGAATTGGAAAATATCGATGGAATAGTACATATTTCTTATGATTTAATTGACATGGAAAATGGAATTGATGTAATTTCTTTTTTAGCTGGTTCTCAAATTTTTCAAAGTAAAGGCGAAGCGAAAAAGATGATTCAAAACGGCGGCGTAAGTATAAACCGCAGGAAAGTTGACAGCTTACAGATGACAGTTGATAGTTCATTACTACTTCATAACAAATACTTACTTGTACAAAAAGGAAAGAAGAATTATTACCTGGTGAAAGTGATGTAGCGTCTAAAACAAAATGGAACTTCAAACAAACCGCTTACATATTAAAGAACTGTCTTTAGCAGAATTAGAAAAAGTTCACCAGCTTCATTCTTTTACTCAAACAGATGAGTTCAACACATTAGGCATTCCTGAAAATATTCAAACAACAAAGTCTTTATTAAACGAATGGATTCAGCAGCAAAACAATGTTCCAAGAACATTTTATACATTCTATATTCAACATGCACAATCCAATGAATTCATCGGGTTAATTGCACTAAACTTAGGCAGGTTAAATTTTAAAATTGCTGAGGTTTGGTATAAAATTCATCCGGATCATTGGAAACAAGGTTATGCCACCGAAGCCTTGAAAAGTATATTACAATTTGGCTTTGATAATTTAAAACTTCACAGGATTGAAGCAGGTTGCGCTGTTGAAAATATCGCTTCAATAAATGTTCTTGAAAAAGCTGGAATGATAAAAGAAGGCAGCAAAAGAAAAGTTTTGCCGATAAGAGGAAATTGGATTGACAATTACTTTTATGCAATCCTCGATACAGATATATAAATCTGGAATACATTTTATGTCCCTAATATATTCGATTAAGGAATCTATTTCATTATTAAAGAAGATTCCAACTCGATTCACGTAACTTTTTGTATAAACGCATCAAAGCTTTTTACACCAATCATCTTTGTAGTTAAGTAACCTTCCGCATATTGTACACCGATGCGCTTGCCAAACATTAATGCTCTTGCTTTAATCACGTCTAAAAAATCGGGATTGGAAATATAGGTTTCAGGTTCGCTGCTATCTGTTGTATTGAATTGAGTTGTGTAACACAAAACAGCTTTTATTTTCTGTTCATAGTAATCAGAAATATCAAATAAAAAATCCGGCTTTAAATAACGATCCTGTATGTAATGAAAAACATAATGCGGCCGCCAGTGTTGTTGCGGTTCATCATTATATATTGTTTCTATTTTTCTTAAGCCTGAAAGAAATGCTGCATCAGAAACCAGCTTTGAACTTCTGCCATGATCCGGATGCCTGTCTTCAGGCGCATTACATAAAACAATTTCAGGTTGGTACTTTCTTATAACCTGTATAACTTTTCTTACGTTGCTTTCATCATTCTGAAAAAAACCATCTGCCATCTGCAGGTTTTCTCTTGCATGTACACCCATTGCCTTTGCCGCATTAGCTGCTTCTGCATCTCTTGTATCAGCAGAACCACGTGTGCCTAATTCACCACGGGTTAAATCAACCACTGCAACTTTTTTGTCCTGTGTAACGGCTGCTGCTAATGTGCCTGAGCAACCTAACTCAACATCATCAGGATGCACACCAAATGCGAGTATATCAACTTTCATATTAATTCAAAAGTAAAAATTCGAAAGTAAAAAAGAAGAAGATAGTTGGTAGTTCTTAAGTATGTCTCACACCGTACATTCTTTCAACATCCTGCACAATCATTTCCATATCATGGTCATTGCCAACAGGATCATAAGTCTGGCGCAGGTTGGAGCCGAATAAAACAGCAACAGTTTGCCAAAATCCTGCATTAAATCCACCCTTATAATCCTGAATTATTTCATAACAGTTGTTACCCGTCTGGCGATAAATCAGCTTCATCAAAATTTTGCCCTGGTAAACCGAAAGCT
>CAHJWK010000206.1 GCA_903642275.1 Chitinophagaceae bacterium | reverse complement strand
TGCTGTACCACATTTATATCAGGAAAAATTTTTTTAATTTCAATAAGGTATGATTCTGATTGTACTGTTCCATTGGTTGCCATTATACCAATATGCTTTGTATGCGAATAATCGCCAATAACCTCTGTTGTTGGTCTTATAACACCCAATACTTTTTTGCCTGGAAAATTGTGCAAATCATTTTGCTGAATACTGCGCAAAGCCTTTGCAGATGCAGTATTGCAGGCAAGCACAACGAGCGGACAATTTTGTGTAAACATCCATTGCACACATTGCCATGTATATTGATATACTGTTTCAAAAGAACGGTTACCATACGGTGTTCTTGCATTATCACCCAAATAAATATAATCATATTGCGGCAATTGTTTTTGCATCTCTTTTAATACCGTTAAGCCTCCATAACCAGAATCGAAAATGCCGATTGGTGAAAGTTGCATTAGCCAAAAATAATTTAAAACCTATAAGGTTTCATACACCTTATAGGTTAAGCTTTATTAAAATTTCTTGCATCATTAAACAAAACAACATCAAACTTTATCTTCGTTTATATGATGAAATTGTTTTGTTGTGTGATGATGTTTTGCTTCTTTCAACTCTCAAATGTCAACTCTCAACCCAAATATGAATTTCGCGCCGTATGGATTGCAACCGTTTCAAACATTGACTGGCCAAGTAGTAAGAGTTTATCATCAGACCAACAAAAAGAAGAATTCATAAATATTTTAGACCAGCAGCGTAAGATTGGAATGAACGCAGTCATTGTTCAGATTCGCCCAAGTGCAGACGCATTTTATGCTTCCAATCTTGAACCATGGAGTGAATTTTTAACCGGTAAACAAGGTACGCCGCCATCACCTTATTATGACCCGTTAAAGTTTATGATTGATGAAACGCACAAGCGTGGCATGGAGTTTCATGCATGGATAAATCCGTATCGTGCGGTGTTTAATTTAACAACGCAGCTTGACCCAAATCACATAACTAAAAAACATCCTGAATGGTTTTTAAAATATGGTGACAAAAAATATTTTAATCCCGGCTTGCCGCAAGTCATACAGTATTTAACCAACATTGTAAAAGATATTATTACGCGTTATGATATTGATGCAATTCACATGGATGATTATTTTTATCCTTACAGAATTTCGGGCAAAGCCTTTCCTGATTATCAAACGTGGCTGCAATACGGTAATGGTTTAAGCATTGACGATTGGCGCCGCAGCAATTGCGATACGGTTATAAAAATGATTCATGATGTAATACTGGATTGGAAGCCGTTGATAAAATTTGGCATAAGTCCGTTTGGTGTTTGGCGTAACAGTTCGGTTGATGTAAAAGGCAGCGATACAAGAGCCGGCCAAACCTGTTATGATGATTTATATGCAGATATTTTATTGTGGCTGAAGCAAGGCTGGATTGATTATGTGGCGCCCCAATTGTATTGGGAAATCGGCCATCATTTATGTGATTATAAAACTTTATTAAACTGGTGGAGTGATAACAGTTATGGCAAGCAATTATATATTGGTCATGGTTTGTACAAGGCTGTGGAAAAGCCAAATGCAGCCTGGCGCAACACAAACGAACTGCCTGACCAGATAAATTTATTGCGTACAAAAAATAATGTTCAAGGTAGCGTTTTTTATAGCTGTAAAAATTTAATGAATGATGTAAATGGTTGGGCAGACAGCCTGCGTTTTGATTATTACAGAACGCCTGCATTGATTCCGCCAATGGCATGGATTGATACTACAAAGCCGCAGCCTCCGCATCTTACAAAAATTGATTTAGGCGATAACGATTCACCACAATTGCTTACTGTGTCCGGTGATGGCATCAATAAAAATGAAACTGAAAAAATAAAAAATTTTGTTGTGTATTTATCACCTTCGCTGGTTGGTTTAACAGACCATCCTTCTATAATAATTCCGGCAGATATTACTTTAAAGTTTAAGTTTTTTTTACCATCAGATTATTTTTTGTTGAAAGATTTAAAAAGCTGTTACGTAACTATTACAAGCGTTGATAAAGAGAATAATGAAAGTGCAGCATCAAACATTATAACGCTGCAGCAAAGCAATGATGGCTGGCAGGTAAAAAAATAATACTTTTCCGTTTTAAAACAATCACATGCAACTTCAAAACATTTTTGTTCATCATGTTTTCTTTTATCTCAATCAAAGTGATGCAGCTAATACGCAAAGCCTGGTAGAAGGTTTGGAAAGATTATCTGAAGCACCAATCATCAAACAATCACATATCGGTTTGCCGGCAAACACAGCAAGAGATGTGGTTGATAATGCGTATGATGTTTCATGGCTTGTTTTTTTTAACAGCGCACAGGAGCAGGATGCTTATCAAACAGACCCTATTCATCTGCAGTTTGTAAAAGAGTGTTCGCATTTATGGAAGAAGGTTGTTGTGTATGATTGTGTAAATGCATCATAATATTTTATGAAACAGATTGTTATTGCTTTATTTATTTTCTGTATGATGCAAAACTTATATGCACAAGAAACAATGCCTTTGTATGAAGGTGTTGTGCCTAACAGTAAACCATATATAACAAAAGAATTGTGGGAACCGCAAAGCGACGGCGATACAATTGTGCATTTTACATCGCAGCCAACGCTTACCGCTTTTTTGCCTGATAAAAAAATTGCAAACGGAACGGCAGTTGTTATTTGTCCCGGTGGTGGTTATTGGGTTACATCAATTGTAAAAGAAGGTTTT
>CAHJWK010000205.1 GCA_903642275.1 Chitinophagaceae bacterium | reverse complement strand
TAATTGTTTTGAAAAACATTTGATACTACTATCTGTCTTTTAATGTGAGGGTAAATACCTATAATTCTTTTGGGATTATTCAGGCTTTGCAGTTTCCATCCAGACTTGTTCCAAATCACTTCATACTTTTCTCTATTTCCGGCAGAGGAAGAAATATCTCCATCATAAACTTCTTCGCCATTTTTATCAAGTAATCCTGTAAAGTGCATGAAGATAAATCGCTCATCTTCTGATACTAAAAAGTACCAACTCTGAATTTCTTCCCAATAAATCATTCGTTTTTGCGATTTATGCCATGCTCTACATTTTGACAAAAAAGGGCTGCCTACAACAACAGCATTGGCAATAGCAGGGCTTGACTTTAAGCCCTCGTCTTTAGTTAGCTGTTCGGCTTCAGTTCCTGCTCGACCAGCATTGTTCATCTTTTTATTCATAATTTGTACTTTTAGTTTTTTAATCAGCATCGGTTCCCGGCTTGACATCATAAAATGCCCTGCCATCGCCAATGCTTCAACGTTGTGCGTAATGCTACAAACGAGCGTATAAACAAAAACTTGACAAAAAATAAATAAATTATGAAAGTCCAAACAACGCCACATATTAACTTTCGAGGAGAGGCTCGTAATGCATTAGAATTTTATCATTCAATTTTTGGAGGGGAAATTAGTATTGCTACTTATACTGACATTCATGCTGTTGAAGACTCTTCACAAGCAAATTCGGTTGCGTTTGGTAACGTGAAAGCACCAAATGGTTTTCAAATTATGGCTTATGACGTGCAACCTTCAAAGGACTTTGACAGAGGTGTAAATTCTTTTTATGTAACACTACAAGGTTCAGAACCGGAAGAAATTAAAAAAGGTTGGGACGCTCTTGAAAAAAATGCAAAAAATATTTTAATTCCTTTGGGACCAGCCCCTTTTGCTCCACTTTATGGAATGTTAACTGACCAATTTGGAGTTACGTGGATTATTGGAGTGATAGCCGAAGGATGAATGAAAAAATCGCTTGACATAACATAGCAATCAACAAAATTAAACTCGATAAAATAAGACAACACAAAGCACTACGCACAACAAGAGTATTGCTGCAATTTGGGCTGGACGTTGTAAACATCGGCAGCAGTAAAAAATTCCGCTTCAGTTTCCGCTTGACGTTTTAAATTTGGCTAATGAATAAAACATCAGCAACAGTTTGTCTCGTCCTGAAATAGGTTGACTAAAAATCAACTATTTTATGGATATAAAAGAACAGATCATTCAGGAGTATTTAACGCAAGGTGGCGGCTTTAGAAAGCTCGGCCAAAAGTATGGCATCAGCCGCACCACTATTTGTAAATGGGTTATGATACACCAGGGTATTCATAACTTGCCGCCCACAGAAAAGCAACAGCAATATTCTGTTTACAGCATGAGCAATAAGTACAATACATTAAACACAGAAAAGCAGCAATCAGCAGAAGCGTTGCAGCAAAAGATTGTTGTTTTAGAAAAGCAGTTAGCGTGGGAAAAGCTTCGTGTGGAAGCGTTGGATACAATGATCAATATAGCAGAGAAAGACCTTAAGATCTCTATCAGAAAAAAGCCTGGTGCCCAACAGTAAAGCAGGTAAAGAAAACGCATAGCAATATAAGTGTGCAACAGCTATGCAAACTGTTGGGCTATTCACCACAGGCTTATCATAAACACAACAAAAAAAACTTTATTCAGCATTTTAATGAAGGGCTGATACTGGAACAGATTGATCTGATAAGAAAGCATCAGCCAAGATGCGGAGGAAGAAAGTTATACATGGATCTTCAACCGTTTTTTAAACAACATAACATTACAATGGGCAGGGATAAATTTTTTGAACTATTGAAGCGTAATAAACTATTGGTGAGAAAAACAAAACGTAACGTTTACACCACTATGAGCAGGCATCACTATCACCGCTATCCCAGCCTGGTAAAGGGTTTTAGCCCGGTGAAGGCACATGAGCTTTGGGTGAGTGATATTACTTACATACCCTTAAAAGAAAGGTTTGCTTACCTGTTTTTAATTACTGATGCTTACTCAAGAAAGATCGTAGGTTATCATGTAAGTGATGATATGAAAGTAAGTTCGGCAGCAGTTGCTTTAAAGCAGGCGCTGGCACAAAAGCCGCCGGAAACAATTGTTATCCACCACAGCGACAGAGGCATACAATACTGCAGTAATGAGTATGTAAGTTTATTACAACAAAGCAATGTCATGATCAGTATGACTGAAAGCGGAGACCCTCTGGAAAATGCGATAGCAGAAAGAGTAAATGGTATCTTAAAAACAGAACTTATCAGCAGTTATTACAGCGATATACATGCAGCCTCCATACACATCTCAAGATGTATAACTATCTATAACCACAGGCGCAGGCATTCGAGTTTAAACTGGCAGATACCAGCTCTTGTGCATGAACAAAAAGGGCCGCAGATAAGAAGATGGAAAAACTATTATTACTCATCAAAACTAAAGGAGGCAACTATGCAAATAACGTAAGCAGCCAGCGCACAAAAAATATTTTCTTTAGCTGTTGATGGCTACGAAAATATTTTTGCCAACACACGGCCAAGCATCAAAAAACTCAACCGTATGCAGGATGTATTATCTTCATCAACCAATACAAGGATTATTATTAATAACCAGTCAACTTTTTTAAGGACGGGTCATAATTCTTATCATCTTTTGTTCAAGCCGACATTACGCTATTCAACATTTGTATTTATCTTCAACTTTAGTTTTTCAATTGAACATTTGTACCAGGCTGACAGTTCGCTATTGCCATGCCTTCACAAATGCTTCAACGTTGGGC
>CAHJWK010000204.1 GCA_903642275.1 Chitinophagaceae bacterium | reverse complement strand
CGAAGACAGCCGCAATAATTCTTGAAAAAGTTGGCCACCAGTGAAATTCCAGAATAAATAAATTCAGCAGAAAATAATTAAGCGCAATGCACGCCGCCACCACAAGAAGGTATTTAAACGCCTGAACGCGTTTTTTTGTTTGCGTTTGTTGCCACACCACGTAACGGCTTAAATAAAAACCGGTAGGAAACGAAATACAGAATGCAATAAAAAATGAAATAGTAAACGGCTTAAAAACAAAATTGCCTATATACACATTGTGCTTATAAAAAACATAGTTATAACAGTAAGTAAAAATAGCAATGTCTAGCACCACGTTGCCGCCGCCGCATGCCGCATAACGAAAGGTTTGCAGCGGCATGAACTTTCTGAATAATGGATAGAATGCATCCACAACATTCAAAACAACTTTGCTTATAAACGCATGTACTTTTTTCATGAATGTGCTAAGATAATTGCAATTGCATAATGCGGATTTCAAATTGCAGATTTATAAAAGATTTAGAAGAGTATTTTTGCGGCGATGAGTTTAGCAAGCGATATTAAATTGATTGTACAACATGCAATCACCGATTTATATAAAGTTGATGTGAGTGAAACAAGCATCACGGTAAACCTTACCAAGCCTGAGTTTGAAGGTGATTATACAATTGTGTTGTTCGCATTACTGAAACCTTTAAAAAAATCGCCTGATGTGTTAGGCAATGAACTTGGAAAATTTTTGGGTGATAAACAGGCTTCGCTTTGCAAATCATATAACATTATAAAAGGCTTTTTAAATCTTGTTATTGCAGATAATTACTGGATTGATTTTTTATCAAAAAATTATGCTGATGCAAACTTTGGTAAGCAGAATATCAGCCTTAAAAAAGTAATGGTTGAATATTCGTCGCCAAATACCAACAAGCCTTTACATCTCGGTCATTTAAGAAACATTTTTTTGGGCTGGAGCTACGCCGAGATATTAAAAGCAACCGGCAATGATGTAATTAAAAGCTGTATTGTAAACGACCGCGGCATTCATATTTGCAAGAGCATGCTTGCCTGGCAATTGTTTGCAAACGGTGCAACGCCTGAATCAACTAATACAAAAGGCGACCATTTTGTAGGTGATTATTATGTGAAGTTTAATGATAAATATAAGAAGCAAATTGAAACGCTTAAAGCTGAAGGCTTAGCGCAAAACGAAGCAGAAAAAGAAGCGCCAATCATGAAAGCTGCGCAACAAATGCTTGTCGACTGGGAGGCCGGAAAGCCCGATTTGATTGAGCTTTGGAACATGATGAACAGTTGGGTGTACAAAGGTTTTGATGAAACATATAAACGCATCGGTGCTGACTTTGATAAGATTTATTATGAAAGCAATACGTACATTCTTGGTAAAAATTTAGTGGAAGCAGGACTTGAAAAAAAAGTATTTTATAAAGAAGATGATGGAAGTGTTTGGATTGATTTAACGGCTGATGGCCTGGATAAAAAAATTGTGCGCCGCAAAGATGGAACTGCTGTTTATATAACGCAGGATATTGGTTTGGCTGTTGATAAATACGAAGAGTATAAAATTGATGAAAGTATTTATGTGGTTGGTGATGAGCAGAATTATCATTTTAAAGTATTGAAACTGATATGTGAAAAACTGGATTTGCCTTATTCAAAAGCCATTCATCATTTAAGTTATGGAATGGTGGAATTGCCTTCCGGAAAAATGAAAAGCCGTGAAGGAACCGTGGTTGATGCAGATGATATTATTGATGAAATGATTTCCATCGCGCAGCAAAAAACCGAAGAGCTTGGTAAGGTAAAAGATTTCACTGCTGATGAGTTAAAAGAACTCAATACAACAATTGGTTTAGGCGCTTTAAAGTTTTTTTTATTGCGCGTTGACCCAAAAAAGAAGATGGTTTTTAATCCTGAAGAAAGCATAGATTTTCATGGTTTCACAGGTTCGTTTGTACAATATACGTATGCAAGAATAAAGAGTGTATTGAGGAAAGCGAATGACGTGAATCATGCATCGTTAATCGTGAATAAAGAACTACAAACTACAAACTATAAACTACAAACTGGTTTGCTTCCACTTGAAAAAAGCATCATCGTTCAGCTTGAACAATTTCCATCAATCATTGAAGAAGCAGCAACTTTTTTCGACCCTTCTAAAATTGCGATTTACGTTTTTAATCTTGCTAAAACATTCAATACATTTTATACAGAACATTCCATTGCCAACGCAGAATCGGCAGAAAAAAAACAATTACGTTTAATGCTGGCGCAACACACGGCGAATGTTATAAAAACAGCAATGCACTTACTCGGAATAAATGTTCCGGAGAGAATGTGACCTCATCCAACCCTTCTCCAAAAGGAGAAGGGCAAGAAAGCTATTGATAATTCCTAAGTCCTTAAATTTTTAAAAGCTGAAGTCCTCTCCTTTGGAGAGGACTTAGGTGAGGTCTAATTTTTCGGTCTGTCTTCAGGCGAAAGATTGCAAAACTTAAACGCACCAAAACCATTGCCATCAGTTGCTTTCTTACAAGCATTAGGCAATCGCTTGTATGAATCAGGTTCTGCTGTTACAGTATCTGCGTCAAAGCCGGCGTTTGCAATTTCGGTGCGTATGTAATCAAGCGTAATTCTATCTGCAAAGAATTGAATTTTTAAAGCTCCGTTGCGTAAATCATCTTTCCATTGAATGATGCCTGCATCTGTGTTTGGTCCTTTCTCACGAATTAAAAACTGGTCTAAGCGTTGCTGGCATTCCCAGCACTTTAACTGCGGCACTTTTATAGTTGCCCATTGCGCTTTTGCCTGCATAACCTGCGCATTTGATTTTATACTAATCA
>CAHJWK010000203.1 GCA_903642275.1 Chitinophagaceae bacterium | reverse complement strand
ATAAGATGGTGGGTTTAGCATGACGCACAACGACTCGGTATTTATGCAGGCAGGGCATTTAGCGCCGTGTCAGCCCGGAATGCTGCCGGTTTAAAAAACAAAAGATGAAGTTATAATAAAAAGCACAACAGCGCTGCGCAAGCCGGAACAAATGCTGAATAGCGAACCTGCTGCTGAAGTGCGTAATGTCAGCCCTGCTTGCATAAATACTTTTGTTGTATGCAGTTTTTCTTTATTAATAAGAACGTAATTATTATTCCGTTCTCAAACTCTTCACCGGGTTTGCAATAGCTGCTTTGATTGCTTGAAAGCTGATAGTGATAACAGTTATCACAATCGCCATAATACCTGCAATAACAAATACAAGCGGATTTATCACTATCCTGTAATCATACTTTTGCAACCAGTCATGCATGTAATAAAAAGCAACAGGCGATGCAATCACGCAGCTTATTAAAACCAATACAATAAAATCTTTTGAAAGCAATAACCACACTTGCGATATGGAAGCGCCTAATACTTTGCGGATGCCTATTTCTTTAGTTCGTTGTTCGGCAATGTATGCTGCCAAACCAAATAAACCAAGGCATGAAATAAAGATGGCTAAGGCTGCAAATAAACCGGCTAATTTTCCAATCAATACTTCGAGTTTAAATTTTGCAGCATAACTATCATCAGCAAAATTGTATGTGTATGGATAAGCAGGATTATACTTATTGAAAACGGCAGTGAGCTTTGTAATGGCATCCTGTGTTTTAATGTTCGATGATAACCTGTACATCATTACATTTTGCGGATGCGGATTGTATAGAAATATAGTTGGGTCGGCAGGTGCAAAAGGTGATGACATTAAAGCGTTTTTTGTAACACCGATTATTCTCAGTTTAGTATCAATCCAGGTGATGGTTTGGTTTAAAGGATTTTGCAGGCGCAGCAGTTTAACTGCTGCTTCATTAAATATTACATTCAAAGTATCAGAAGGCGCATCAAAATTCCTGCCTTCTTTCATTGTCATGCCAAGCGTTTTAAAATAATCATCCGATATTGTTATCACGCCCATATTTACAGATTCACCCGGTCGCTTGCCCTGCCAGTCATCTACATCTCTATGATTACCGCCTGTCGTTACGCTATTGGACGCAGTGGTAACCATTTCAGCAATACCTTTTTGCAGCAATTCATTTTTTATAGCGGTATAATTGCTGCCGAGGTCTGCATTCATATCTGTTATCATCAGCCTGTTTTTATCATAACCTGATGGTCTGTCTTTAGCATATTGTACCTGCTGATAAATAATGTATGTACAAATAATAAGTGCGATGGAACAACTGAACTGCAGCACTACCAATATTTTTCTCGGCAGAGCTGCAGCTTTACCAACATGGATTTTTCCTTTCAACACTTTAACGGGTTCAAAAGACGAGAGATAGAAAGCCGGTCTGCTGCCTGCTAAAAGCCCGGTTATTAAAACACAACAAAGTGTAACCAGCCAAAACATATAATTGGTGAAGGGAATTTTTATTACATCGCCGGTAAGCGTATTAAAAGCAGGTAATGCCAGCAGCACAAAAAGAAGCGATACAATAAATGCAATAAAAGTAAGCAGAACAGATTCTGTTAGAAACTGAAATATTAAATGATTTTTGCTCGAACCGATTGCTTTTCTAACGCCTACTTCTCTTGCTCTTTTTTCTGACCTTGCAGTAGTGAGGTTAATAAAATTGATACACGCTATTAATAAAACAAGAATACCGATGATTGTAAAAATATTTACGTATTCAATGAAGCCATTAACTGCTTTGCCTTTCTCAAATTCATTATACAGGTGCCAGTTTGCGACAGGGTCAAGCATAATGTTGGTTGCCATTGACATAAAATTATCTGTCTCTGTTTTTTCAAGATTTCTCACTTTTGGTTCAACCTGCGCATAAGAAATACCGGGTTTTAATTTTACATAAACTGCAAAGTTCGTCCAGCCAAAACCTGCTGTACGGGCTTGCTTTACAAAATCGTCCGTTGCTTCCCAATAGCTGAATGGAACGAGATAACTGAATTGTAAGGTTGAGTTAGATGGAATATCTTTTAAAACACCTGTTACTTTTAAATCATTTTTATTATCAAAGCGAACGGTTTTATTTAACGGGTCTTCATTGCCGAATAATGCTTTTGCCGTGCTCTGTGTGAGTACAATAGAGTAAGGGTTATTCAATACATTTTTTGCGTTACCTTCCAGCAGAGGAAACTGAAACATGCTAAGAAAGTTTTTTGCCACCTGGTTTCCATTGATATAAAATTTTTTGTTGCCAACCATTAATCCATGCTGGCTGCCACCATCTGTTTCCGCAACAGATTCTACTTCCGGAATTTGATGTTGTAATACATCTGCTAACTTCAAGGAAGTGCCGCCATAAGTCATCGTATCGCCATTGCCGTAAAAATTGCGGCGCACCTGGTACACCTGTTTATAATCAGGAAGAAACTTATCGTATGAGTATTGATTATATATCCAAAGCCCGATTATCAAAGCAACGCCCATTCCTGTTGCTAAACCCAAAATATTTAATGCACTGTAAGCTTTGTTTTTTATTAAGCTGCGCCATGCTGTTTTAAAATAATTTTTAAACATACTTAGGTCTTTTTAGAATTAAACATAAGCTAATCAAATGCCATCAATTTACATTCTGATAATCAACTAAATTACCATGTCAGCTGCAAAATAAAGAGTTCGTTTTTGATACAGTAATGTCCGCTTTTGTTACAGGGTAAATAAGTTTGTCAGCGCCAAAAATGTCATTAGGGTGTGTCCAAATAAAATTGCATACAACGAAAAAGTATTGCTGCTGTACCGGCA
>CAHJWK010000202.1 GCA_903642275.1 Chitinophagaceae bacterium | reverse complement strand
CACATGCATATAATTGCCAACAGGATAGGCTTTGATAAGAAAACAGTCAGCGATAGCAACAGCTATAAAAGGGTAGCAAGTTTTTGCAGAGAGATGGAACTAAAATTAAACCTGCGCCAGGTGCTTAGTCCAAGAAAATATTTATCACAAGAACAACGATTGTTACCAAGAAGTGATGAACGTAAAAAAGTACTGGCGCTTGCTATACGGAATGCAATATCCAATTCAAAAGATATTGAACATTTTACAAGAATGATGCATTCAAAAGGATATAAGGTAATTAAGAGCAGAGGCATTTCTTTTATTGATAATAAGAAGGTAAAGATTAAAGGAAGTGAGGTTGGGTATTCATTGCAACAAATTGAACAACGATTGGAACTTCAGCATCAGTTAAAAAATGATAAAGAATTTTTTAAACAAGTGATTCAAAGAAAACCAATGAGACAACCAACTCAAGCGATAAATCATACTTCAATTAAAGATGAAAATCTTTCCATTAGAGATCAGGTTAAACATAATATTTCTGAAACACTGCATGCACTATTGAAACCTGAACAAATGCCAGAACAGATTAATCCAAAGTTGCTGGTGAAGAAAAAAGAAAGAAAGAAGAAGCGAGGGTTGCATTTGTAATTATATTTTTTCATTGTTTCACAGTTGATTAATTACGTTATCATTTTAATAGGGTACAAAAAATTTTTGACTTGAAATAGATTATATACTTTGCAGTCAACTAATTTGCTTGAGGAAATCATTTACCATATTACTTCTCTCGGTTCAGTTGTTTAATATCTGTGGATACAGGTTGTTTTTTTCAATGAAAGAAACTAACGCTGACAAGCAAATAACTGCTGCAATAAATAGTAACAATTATAATGAAGATGAACTGCTGCAAATAAAAATTGCTTTGAATGCGCCGTATATTCAAAATAATAATAATTGTGAGCGGTATGATGGTTCAGTTGAATATAAAGGTGTTCAATATAATTATGTAAAGCGTTTGGTGCAGAATGATACCTTGTATTTGTATTGCATTCCTAACAAAGAAAAAACAGACATCAGCAATACCAAAGATTCATATGCCAGGCAAAACGCAGACAACCCGGCTTCTAAAAAATCTGGTGAATCTGCTTTAAAAAAAATCAACCTGCTTAATGAGTATAATTCAGATGCATTAAGCTTTAAGTTTGATGCACATCAATCTGTATCAAACCAAATCATTCCTCTTAATAACTTCACTACCCTGAAAGGCTTTACCACAAAGCATTTGCAGCCACCCGATTTATTTATTTAAGTTTTACTGGTTATTCTTTATGCATTTGCCCGCACTTGTTTGCATGTGCAATGCATCATCAACTTAAATAAATTATCTCAATGCCATATATTCCATTAGAAGAGCATTTGCCCGGTATAACAGGCTTGCTCGAATACGATAAAGAAGCTGCTGCACCCATTCGTAAGCTCACACAAATTTTACTGCGCGGTGAAAGCACATTAACAGAAGGTGAACGCGAACTGATTGCAACTGTTGTTTCAAACGGTAATCAATGTAAGTTTTGCACTGCTGCACATACAGCCGCTGCGGATGTTTTGTTAGGTGACCATGAAACATCGCAACAGGTAAAAGACAACATTATTACTGCACCGGTTAGTAATAAAATGAAAGCACTGTTAACCATTGCATCAATGGTGCGTGAAAACGGTAAAGCGGTTACAAAAGACGCCATTGATGAAGCCAAAGCGCAAGGTGCAACGGATATAGAAATTCATGACACCGTTTTAATAGCAGCATTGTTTTGTTATTATAATCGTTATGTTGACGGGCTTGCAACAGTAACACCATCTAATCCGGATTTTTATCGGGGCTTAGGTGAAAGATTAAAGCAACATGGCTATAATCGTTTACCGCAGGGCTATGACCATTTAAAGAAAAATAAAACTGTTGCACAATGAAAGAAGTAGTAATGAATGTCGAAAAGAATACTGCTGTTGCGGAAACATTATACAAACCTTTTTCATCAACAAAACGCAATCTTACAATAGCATTTGTTGTATGTTATATCAGCATAATGTTCAGCGGCATTTCATCAATGCTGATGAGTGTTTACCTGCCTGTTGTTGTAAAAGATTTACTGGGCAATGTATCAGGTGATAAGATGAATAACGTAAGCGCGTATATAAATTCAATCTTCATATTTGGCGGTATGTTTGGCGGCTTTGCCTGGGGTTTTATCTGCGATAAAATCGGTCGCTCAAAAGCCGTTATTTTATCAACTGCTTTGTACGGTTTGTTTACTATGCTTACAGCTTTTACAGCTTCATGGCTTGTGGTTGGTATTTACCGGTTCATTACCGGCTTCGGTGTAGGCGGCGTAATAGTAACTACTAATATCCTCGTTGCTGAATTATGGTATGCAAAAAGAAGAGCAGTTGTGCTTGGAATTGTGTCCGCCGCCATGCCGGTAGGTTTTATTGCTGCAGGCGCTATGAATAATTTAATTCCCAACTGGCATAATGCTTTTTTAGCAGGGCTTATACCCATAGTTACAGCAGCCATTGCATTGTTTACTTTACCTGAATCTGCAAGCTGGAAAAGCAACCGGCAAAATGTTGTTACCGCCAATACTTCAAACGCCGGGTTATTTGCACCTGTTTATAAGAAGAATCTTCTAAAAGGTTCCATCATTTTCGGTACCATGCTGATAGGCTTATGGGCTGTGTTTTCATGGGCGCCTACGTGGATAGAAAGCATAACCGGTGATATAGCAAAAGCAAACAGCCTGCGTGGTTTAACCATGATGTTGCTTGCCACTGCTGGTTTAGTTGGCAGTATTATTTCAGGCTGGATTGCCAACGCAATCGGTCTGCGTAAAACAATGCTTCTATGTTTTGCGGCAAGCTTTA
>CAHJWK010000201.1 GCA_903642275.1 Chitinophagaceae bacterium | reverse complement strand
GATAATTTATCATGTAAAGGTTTAAACCGTGCACTTGCTTTGCCCGCAGTGTTGTATAATAAATTTAAAGTGCCGGCTAAAATTTTTGTGCCTTCAATAGACAACAAAAAATCTGCAAGCCAGTTAAGAATGATTGAAACTATTACACCATTTGCCGTTAAGTATAATTTAAATATTGATTCAAAATTTGATGTGGATGATGTAAACGACCTTGCTGCGGCGCTGATGAAAACAAATGGTTATGCATTGGTGGTTTGGGAACATAAAAAAATTGATAACCTTCTTAAAGCACTTGGCGTAAAAGATGGAGGTAAGAAATGGGATGATAATGATTTTGATTCTATCTGGATTATAGATTTCAAAAATGGCAAACCGGTGCTATCAACAGATAAAGAGAATTTAAATCCTGCTGATGCATGCCGGTAGATGTTTCATTTTGCTGCTGTGTGTATGCAATATAGTTTTGTTGCATGTTGAAGATTGAATTATCTAACCTGCAGTTTCATAGCTTTCATGGTGTATTTGAAGAAGAAAGCAAAACGGGTGGTGATTATGAAGTTGACCTTGTTGTACATCTTGGCGACACTGCTTTTCCACTGATGCATATGGAGGAAACAATTGATTATACATTACTGTATGAGCTTGTAAAACTGCACATGGAAAAGCCAACGAAACTTTTAGAGACTATCGCAACAGAAATAGCACAGGAAATACTGAACGATTATTTGAAGGTTGAAGAAGTGGTTGTAACAATAAAAAAGCTCAATGCTCCCATTCCATTTTTTAACGGAAAAGTATCAGCCGAATGCAGCGCAAAACGTAACAGCCAACGTTAATTGATCATGCGAAATCATCATATAAAAAAACTATCTGCTGCCATTATTTTTACTTTGTTGTTTAATCAAATCAATGCCCAAAATAACGCTGCTCTTTTAAGAGATGCCAGGAGCTTTGAGCAAAAGTTTGATGAGCCTTCTGCATTGGAAAAATACAAACTGGTTGCAGCAGCAGATTCATCCGATGTTTTTGCATTGGTTAAATGTGCAGAGCTTAATTGCAGTATTGGCGAAAGACAAAAAGATAAAAAGATGAAGGCAAGTTTTTTTGATTCAGCTTCTGAGTATGCTGCAAAAGCTTATCGAGTAAATAAATCAAATGCTGATGCGTGCTACGCGATGGCGCTGGTCGCTGCAAAAAAAACAGAAACAGGAGATGATAATAAAGAAGTGGTTGAAGATGTAAAGCAAATTAAGATATACGCAGATGCGGCGCTTGCTGTAAATCCAAATAATTCAAAAGCAAACTATATTTTAGGCAAATGGCATTTTGAACTGATAAGATTATCATGGCTGAAACGTGCAGCTATTAAAACATTTTACGGCGGTATTCCTGATACGCAAATTGATTCAGCAATTTATTTTATGGAAAAAAGCCGCGCTGCCGATACTTACTTTGCATTGGATTATCTTGACCTTGCTAAAGTTTATCAATATGATCACCAACCAGGCAAAGCCATTGAAGTTTTAAATACATTGATAAAATTACCAAACAGAACTGCAGATGATAGTTCTATAAAAGAAGAGGGCAAACAACTACTCGCTTCTATGCAATAAATATTAAGATTTAAACGCTCCAATATGATAAAAAAAGTTTCAATAATTGGTGCAGGTACTATGGGTAATGGTATTGCGCATGTATTTGCCCAAAATAATTTTGAAGTAAATCTTGTTGATGTTAATGCTTCGCAATTTGAAAAAGCTTTGCAAAACATTTCAAAAAATTTGGACAGGCAGATAAGTAAAAACTTAATATCAGCAGAACAAAAAAAAGAAACGCTTGCAAACATTTCAACATTCACAAATATTGCACAAGGCGTGCAAGACGCTGATCTTGTAGTTGAAGCCGCAACTGAAAACATAGAGCTTAAGCTTAATATTTTTAAACAACTTGATGACGCTGCGCCGGTTTCCGCTATACTTGCAACAAATACTTCTTCGATATCTGTTACAAAAATTGCAGCCATAACTAAAAGGCCAGAAAAAGTTATAGGAATGCATTTTATGAACCCGGTCCCTGTAATGAAACTGGTTGAAATTATTAACGGCTTTAATACTGAAACATCAGTTACCGAAACTATAGTTAATCTTAGTAAGCAACTTGGAAAAATACCTTGTGTAGTTAGTGATTATCCGGGATTTATTGCCAACCGTATTTTAATGCCAATGATAAACGAAGCCGTTTATAGTTTATATGAAAGTGTTGCAGGTGTTGAGGAAATTGATACGATTATGAAGTTGGGAATGTCTCATCCAATGGGCCCGTTGCAACTCGCAGATTTTATTGGCCTTGACGTTTGCGTTTCAATCATGAATGTTTTGTACGATGGATTTAATAATTATAAATATTCACCTTGCCCTTTGTTGGTTAAAATGGTAACTGCCGGATATTTAGGCGTAAAAACCAATAAAGGCTTTTACATCTATACACCCGGCAGTAAAGAATTAAATGTAAATATGAAAATTAAAATTTTTTAAGCGTTCGCATATTCCTTACTATCACGTAAAGCCTTTACTTCATCATGCGCGCCTCTTAATTCTGTTTGTTGTTTTGAAATCAATTCAACGATGTAAGCAGGTATACCTTCAGTATTTAAAGCTGATTTATATGCTTTTTGTGCAGCATCTTCCCCAGCTTCACAATTTTCCAATACTGCATGGCGGTCGTGTCCTGTAAACACAGCTTTTACATCCATCCATGCGCGGTATATTTTTCCACTATTTGTTGTGCCATCATCCATTTTTCCATGTAAAGTCTGCACTTCAGTTCCCAATGCGTTTCTTATATTTCTGCTTTGATCAATATAACCTTCAAACAAAGTTTTAAGGTCATTATCACCCTCCTTTAATTCTTTTAAAGCACGTTCATAACCCACTACACGGTCATTATTAATCTGAATAAGATCATTA
>CAHJWK010000200.1 GCA_903642275.1 Chitinophagaceae bacterium | reverse complement strand
ATACAAGACTTTTGGCATCCTCCGCAAATAGATTCTATATCTGTTTAGAAACATTATTTAAAAATTTTAAAACAAATAAAATGAAGAAAATAGTTGTAGGCATTTCTGCATTATTATTAATTGCAACTGCCACAGTATTTGCAAACAACAGGTCAACAAAAAAAGCTGACTGTTGTGTACAAGGAAGTTCCTGCTGTTATCCGGGAAGCCCTTGTTGCAATAAATAAGTTAGTTGCTTATTAAATAAAGCCCATCATATAACAATGGTGGGCTTCTTTTTAAAAACTGGTTTACTTCCAAGTGTCAACAATTTTCTTACATCGTAACCTTTAACCTCATACAAAACTTACTTTTGCGACAGTGAAGATTTTTACATTCATACTCTCATTGTATATTTTATTTCTTTCAACTGCTCCATGTTGTGCATGTAATTGTAAAGATGAAAATTTAACTATGCAAAATGCTGGCAGACATCAACATGATGAGGCATGTAATAATTGTTCGCCTTTTACTTTATGCAGCCATTGTGCTGGCTTCACCACAGCAATAAACTCTATTCGGTTTAAAACACCGCAATCATTCACCAAACCAATGTTTACAGGTTATATTCAAACATATCTTCCTCAGTACATTTCTTCTTTTTGGCAACCGCCAAGATTAAGCTAATACATACTTAATTTATTTACACAGTATTTATCAGCTTAATCAAAAATCATGAAATTTATAATCATGTGTTGTATAATCATGCAATACACAATTAATATATATGCGCAGCATACTTTCAAAGCAATTCTTAGAGACAAACAAGGCAATCCATTGCAGAGTGCTACCGCAACTATCAAATTGCTTAATAAAAATGCCTTAGCAGATAGCAACGGCTTTGTAATAATGCAAAACATACCTTCAGGAAAGCTAATAGTTACGTTTTCGCATGTAGGTTATGAAGAAAAAAGTATTTCTTTAAATTTTCCATTATCAAACGATAGTGCAATTAATGTTGAACTTTACGAAAGTGAACATGAAGAAAATGAAGTTGTTGTTACATCCACAAGAAGCAGCCGGTCTATTGCCAACATCCCAACAAGAATAGAAACAATATCGGGCGAAGAACTGGATGAAAAAGGAAACATGAAACCCGGTGATATACGAATGATGTTAAATGAAAGCACAGGAATACAAACACAGCAAACATCTGCAACAAGTTATAATTCTAGCATACGCATACAAGGGCTTGATGGAAAATACACACAAATCATTCGGGATGGCTTGCCTCTGTATTCAGGCTTTTCAGGCGGTTTGGGTTTGTTGCAAATAATTCCGCTTGATTTAAAACAGGTAGAAGTTATAAAAGGTAGTTCATCTACATTATACGGCGGCGGCGCAATTGCGGGTTTGGTTAATCTTATTTCAAAAACGCCAGGCGAAAAACGGGAATTAAATTTTATTGTAAACGGAACATCGGCAAAAGGGCTTGATGTAAGTGGTTTCTATTCTCAAAAATTTAATAAAGTAGGTACAACAATATTTGCATCCTATAATCATGGTACTGCTTACGACCCCGCAAACATTGGGTTAACCGCTATTCCAAAGTTTGACCGCTATACTTTTAACCCTAAAATATTTTTCTATTTTAATAAAAACACTACTGCAAATTTTGGTGTAAATGCAACGTATGAAAACCGCATTGGAGGAGACATTAAATATATTGAAGGAAAAGGTGACAGCACACATGCATACTTTGAAAAAAATAAAACCAACCGGTACAGCACACAACTATCTTTTGAACACAGGGTAAATGATAAAGTAACCTTTAACTTAAAGAACAGCGTGAGTTATTACAACCGTTCTATTCAAATTCCTGATTACTTATTTTCAGGTGTGCAGATTTCATCATACACAGAATTAAATCTCAACTACAAAAAAGAAAAATCAGAATGGATTGCAGGAATTAATTTTCTTACCGATAAGTTCACTCAAGGCAAACATGACACAATTATTCCGGTAGATTATAATCAAAATACAATTGGAGCATTTATTCAAAACACATGGAATGTTTCAAAGATTGTTACACTTGAAAGCGGCTTGCGTGGCGACTATCAAAATGATTATGGTTTTTTTCTTTTACCAAGGCTTTCAGCATTGTTTAAATTAAATAGTCATTTTACTTCCCGCATTGGCGGCGGTTTAGGTTATAAAACGCCAAATGTTTTTACTGAAGACGCTGAAAGAATAGAGTTCAAAAACGTATTGCCTATTGATATTAAAAATAGAGACGCTGAAAAATCTTACGGCGGAAATTTTGATATTAATTATCGCACAACTTTATTTACCAATAAGGTTTCATTTAGCTTTAATCAACTCTTCTTTTATACCCGCATTAATAATCCATTAGTATTAACCCCACTTGCAAATGGCTATTATAATTATTTGCAGCCAAAAGGATTTATTGACACAAAAGGAATTGAAACAAACATCAAAATAATTTATAAAAATTTCAAGCTTTTTGTAGGTTATACTTATGCAGATGTGAACCAGCATTATGCAACCACAACATCATTTCCTTTAGTTGCAAAACATCGTTTAAATAATGTATTGGTTTACGAAATTGAAGGCAAACTAAAAGTAGGCTTGGAAGGATATTATTATTCACCACAAAAACTAAATGATGGCACAACAGGCAAATCATATTGGCTCACAGGATTTATGATTGAAAAACTTTGGAAACACTTTTCAATTTTTGCCAACTTAGAAAACCTTACAGATACAAGGCAAACAAGATTTGATACTATTTACACAGGTTCAATTACTAATCCCGTGTTCAGGGATATTTATGCACCTGTTGATGGCTTTCTTTTAAATGGCGGAATTAAAATTAAACTTCATTAATTAATCTTTCAATCTTATAATAAAAATATGGCACACGAACATCAGCATCACGATCATTCAGAAATTGCAGAGCTAAAACATGTAAATCTTGCTTTTTATATTGGTATCGG
>CAHJWK010000199.1 GCA_903642275.1 Chitinophagaceae bacterium | reverse complement strand
CTTGTTTTTCTGTTTCATCATAACAATAAATGGTTTCTTTTTTATCACGTACACGAAACAAAGGTGTTTCTAAAATATGCACGTGATCTTTCTTAACAAGGTCAGGAAAGAACTGCAAAAAGAAAGTCATGATAAGCAGGCGAATGTGCATTCCATCAACATCAGCATCAGTCGCAATAACAACATTGTTATATCTTAAACCTTCTAATCCATCTTCAATGTTTAACGCGTGTTGCAATAAATTGAACTCTTCATTTTCATACACAATCTTTTTTGTTAAGCCGAAACAATTTAAAGGCTTGCCACGCAAGCTAAATACAGCTTGCGTTTCAACGTTGCGTGCTTTTGTAATTGAACCACTCGCACTATCGCCTTCGGTTATGAAAACAGTTGATGCAGTTTGCAGCGCAGCAAAAGTTTCTTTATTTTTTGATGGTGATTCATCATTCAAATGCACATGGCAATCGCGTAACTTTTTATTGTGAAGATTTGCTTTTTTAGCTCTTTCATTAGCCAGCTTTTTAATACCGGCAAGTTCTTTTCGTTCACGTTCACTTTGCTCAATGCGCTTCTTTAAAGCATCAGCAATTGGCGTGTTACGATGTAAAAAATTATCGAGTTCTTTTGATAAGAAATCCTGTACAAAATTTTTCATGCTCGGACCGCCATCAAATACAATTTGTGAACCAAGCTTTGTTTTTGTCTGGCTTTCAAATATAGGTTCCTGCACACGTACTGATATTGCCGCAACAATGCTTTGACGTATATCAGCTGCTTCATAATCCTTCTTAAAAAAATCACGTATTGTTTTTACATACGCTTCACGAAATGCCTGCTGATGTGTGCCGCCTTGCGTTGTATATTGTCCATTCACAAATGAAAAAATATCTTCTCCATAATCAATGTTATGCGAGATAGCTACTTCTATATCTTCTCCTTTTAAATGAATAATATTATACCGTAATTCATCAGTATTAGTTTTGCGTTGCAGCAAATCGAGCAAGCCATTTTTGCTTACATAACGCTTGCCATTAAGGTTCATTACCAAACCTGCATTCAGGTAACAATAATTCCAAAGCTGGTTATCTAAATATTCATGTATGTAATGAAAATTTTTAAACACAGATTCATCCGGTACGAATGTTATCAGCGTTCCATTTTCTTCAGTGCTTTTTGCTTCTTTATAATCTTTAAGCAACACACCTTTTTCAAACTCTGCAGTCTTTACTCTACCTTCTCGAAAACTGTCAACTTTAAAATAGTTACTCAACGCATTCACCGCTTTTGTGCCTACGCCATTTAAACCAACACTCTTCTGAAAGGCTTTGCTGTCATACTTTGCGCCGGTATTAATCTTGCTTACTACATCCACAACTTTACCTAAAGGAATGCCGCGGCCATAATCACGAACAGTAACTGTTTTATCTTCAATCTTAATATCAACATGTTTACCATAACCCATTGTATGTTCATCAATGCAGTTATCAACTACTTCTTTCAGCAATACATAAATGCCATCATCCGGCGATGAGCCATCACCTAATTTTCCAATGTACATGCCCGGGCGCAAACGTATATGTTCACGCCAGTCAAGGCTTTTTATACTTTCTTCAGTATAATCAAAATTTAATTCAGGCATATTAAAATCAGAAGTAAAATGAAAAGTCAAAAGTTAAACGCTCAAATGCAAAGTATCTTTTTTGAATTTTGAATTTTAAATTTTTATTGCACTGATGTTTATAATTAATACAACGGATACACAGTTTAATAACTTTATCTTTATAAAAATTGCCTTCATGAAAAAACTTTTAACTGTAATCTTATTTTTTGTTGCATTGCATAATATCAATTCACAAACCATTCAGCCATTAACTTCAAACAACAAAACTTCTCTTCGTGGTTTAAGTGTTGTTGATGATACGCTTTTGTGGACAAGCGGCAGCAACGGTACCGTTGGTTTAAGTATTGATGCCGGAAAAACATTTGAATGGATAATAGTTAAAGGGTATGAATCAAAAGACTTTCGTGATATTGAAGGCTTTGATAAAAGCACAGCAGTAATAATGGCTATAGATACGCCCGGCTTGATTTTAAAAACAAAAGACGGCGGCAAAACCTGGAAAGAAGTTTTTCGCGATGATACACCCGGAATGTTTTTAGATGCTATGGATTTTACAATGGATGGCAACGGCGTTATAGTTGGTGACCCAATTAATAACAAACTCTTTTATGCCACTACCAAAAATTTTGGCGATAACTGGCAACCTTTAACCGGCGACAATAATAAATATGATGCTATGCCGGGTGAGGCGTTTTTTGCATCAAGCGGCACCAATGTTACCATTTCAGGCACCGGTTATAACCCTGTAATATTTTTTGCAACAGGCGGTACACGTTCAAGATTGTTTGTATATGGTCAGCCATTGGTTTTAAACAATATCATTCAGGGCGATACGATGCAGGGTGCTAATTCTATTGCCGTTAGTCCTACAATTTCAAAGCTGGCTGTTGTTGGCGGAGATTATAATAATGATACGTCAACACAAAAAAATATACAATTATTTAGTTTAAAAAGTAACCAGTTAAATAATATACCTGTGCAAACGCCACCTCATGGTGACCGCAGTTGTATTCTTTTTGTTGATGAAAATAAAATGCTTACCTGTGGTTTGAATGGCGTTGATTTTTCAAACGATGGCGGTATAAACTGGCAATCTATTTCAAGCGATAATTATACTGTTTGCGCAAAAGCAAAAAAAGGCAGCGCTGTTTTTCTTGCTGGAAAAGATGGTCAAATTGCTATACTCTCTCAATAATTCATACTGATTTTCCCGCAGAATTTTTGAGTTTAGTCGCATTTTTATTTGTGCATTAAACATAATTACAAAGTTTGCATTCTTAATCCTGCAGCAAACAGTATTATGTTACAAAAACTATTTTTGGCGGGCATTTGTTTTTTTATAACTATTCATCTTATTGCACAAAGCAATACTGGTTCCG
>CAHJWK010000198.1 GCA_903642275.1 Chitinophagaceae bacterium | reverse complement strand
TACAAATGGTTCCAATGACCGAATCGTAACAGGCTATATTGATCTTGCATATCAACGCACATTTAACTTTGGAAATACTTCTCAATTTGCATTTTCATTACCAGCTTCAACTGATAAATTTTTAAAGATAACAGGCTTTACCGGCAGTAACGTAATGTTATATGACCTAACCAATAATAAGCGTTATACTGCTGTTGTAAGCACAAACACTTATCAGTTTTTATTACCTGCTTCAGCATCAGATAGGAATTTGGTTTTGGTTGATGAAAGCATTACTTCAAACATTAACGCATTCACACAAAGAAATTTTCCTGATTATGCATCTGCTTCAAACCAGGGAGATTATCTTATCATCTCAAATAAAGTTCTTCTTAACAGCGGCAATGCCGTGCAGTCTTATGCAGGTTACCGGGCAGGTGTAACCGGCGGTTCATACAAAACAAAAATTTATGATATAGATGATCTTGTTGATGAGTTTGCCTATGGTATTAAGCAACATCCGTTGTCTGTAAAAAATTTTTTACGATACGCACGAAATACGTTTGCATCACCTCCAAAGTTTGCTTTCTTAATAGGTAAAGCAGTAGCTTATAATGATGCAAGAATGAATGAGAATTCATCTTACTATAACAGGCTTTGCCTTGTTCCCACATTTGGCTGGCCGGCTTCTGATAACGTGCTTGCATCAGATGACTTATCTCCTTTGCCTGCAACACCGATTGGAAGATTATCGGCCGTAACACAAGGCGAAGTGCAGAACTATCTTACTAAAATTATAGCTTACGAAAAAGCACAACAAGATACTTCGCCAATGGACCAAACAATAGCTAACAAAGCCTGGATGAAAACAATGGTGCATGTAGTTGGCGCAGATGATCCGGGTTTGAATTCAACGCTTAGCGGCGATATGAACAGTTACCGCAATATAGCAATTGATACTTTTTATGGTGCCAATGTTTATACTTTCAACAAAACAACCAATACTGCCGGAGCAAATATTTTAGATAATTTAATGTCTCAATTGTTCAGCAACGGCATCAGTTTATTAAATTATTTCGGTCATTCTTCAGCATCAATTCTTGATTACAATTTAAATAAGCCGGCTGACTATAATAATCCCCAAAAATATCCTGTATTTATAGTGAATGGTTGTGATGCGGGTGACATTTTTTCTTTTGATACAGCAAGATTCAGCACATTCAATTCATTATCTGAAGCCTGGGTGCTGGCGCAAAACCGCGGCAGCATTGCTTACATTGCCAGTACACATTTTGGCGTGGTAAGTTATCTTGATACATATAATGCAGGCTTCTATAATTCTTTTGTACAAACCAAATATAATGCTCCACTTTCTTATAACTTAAAAGATGCGGTTTCTAATTTACTTAACACATGGAATAATGATTTTACATCAACATTACATGCGGAAGAAAGCGTGCTGCATGGCGATCCTGCTTTAAAGATAAATGCATCTCCTTTACCTGATTTCGCCATTGAAGCGCCAGATGTTATTATCACTCCAACTTTTGTGTCAGTAGCTGATAACAGCTTTAAAGTAAAATGCTATTTCTATAATCTTGGTAAAGCAACAGGTGATTCTGTTTCTGTTTTAATTCAAAGAAAATATCCTGATGGCACAACGGCTATTTTGTTTTCCAAAAAAATTCCTTCAATACGATATGAAGACTCAGTTGAATTAACCGTTCCTATTGTTGCCACACGGGATAAAGGGCAAAACTCAATAACGGTAACTATTGACAATCTTCAACAATACGCTGAATCTGATGAACTGAACAATACTGTTACCAAAGATTTTTTTATTTATGAGGATGAGCTGACACCAGTATATCCATACAATTTTTCCATCGTTAATAAACAGAATATTAAACTGTATGCATCAACAGCAAACCCTGTTATTCCAATGCGTTCTTATATAATGGAAATGGATACGACTGAACTGTTTAATTCATCCATAAAAACAACGCAAACCATTGCATCTGTTGGCGGTGTTATAGAGTTTAGTGCAACCATTCCGTTTACTGATAGTACGGTTTATTACTGGCGTGTTGCGCCTGTGCCTTTAAACGGAACTTATATCTGGAATACTTCAAGCTTTGTGTATTTGCCCAATGCGGGTTTTGGTTATAATCAATCACATTTATACCAGCATTTAAAATCAACCGGTAACAGAATTTATATTGATAGCAACAGCCGCAAATGGATGTATAATAATATTACGTCCAAGCTTGAAATATTTAATGCAGTGTTTGCTGCCAGTGGTTTTGATGAAGATTCTTATTTCCAGGTACGGTTAAATGATAAATCTATAACTGCATCGGCATGTCTGGGTCACTCTGTCATATTTAATTTGTTTGACCCGGTAACGTTGTTACCGTATTACAATCAGAATGTACCATCAACAACAGGCAGTGGAAGTTATGGCGGTTTTCTTCAGAGTTACAGTAACGCCAATTGCATACATCGTGGTAATCAATACAACTTTGAATATTCTTATCTTGACACAGTAAGCCGCAGGCAAATGCGTGATTTTATGAACTGGATACCAAATGGTGTTTTAGTTACAGCGCGTATAATTTATAATAATCCTTACAACCAAAGTGCGGCATTATGGAAAACAGATCAAAATGTTTATGGTGTTGGCAATACCTTTTACGATAAGCTTAAACAAGCAGGGTTTGTACAGCTTGATTCATTTACAAATAATAATATCTGGGTTTTTAATTATGAAAAAAATAATTCTTTATATGTACCCGAATGGCAGTTCTCGCAAAGCCGGGAAGACCTGATAGATTATAAACGCAATATAATATCATCAGATACTTTGGGCTATATCACTTCTCCTCAATTCGGCCCTGCAAAAGCATGGAAAAATGTTTTATGGAACGGATACAGCGTTGATACAAAACCCGGCGACAACCCAACAGTTGATGTGATTGGTGTAGATACTTTTAACAATGAAACGGTTTTATATACTTTAAATACAACACAGCAAAACT
>CAHJWK010000197.1 GCA_903642275.1 Chitinophagaceae bacterium | reverse complement strand
TTTTTAATTACTGTAACTGTTACCATTTTATGATAGCACACGTAGGATATCAACAAAATGATAAAAAATATTATTGGCGAGAATGAGTTTCCTGTTACACCGTCAATCAAGAAATAAGCAATGGCAGCAGCAATATAATCAATACCAAGTGCTGCATAATTCCATTCTTTTAAACGCCAGCCAACAGGAAGAATAAGAAACAGGCCACCGAATATATGACCAATACTTACAGTCCATCTAAACCATTCAGGTAAACCAAGATGGTGCATTCCATCTTTTGCCATTTGACTATTAATAAAAAATGCACCTGATAATAAGAATAGCGCAAGAATACCTGTGCTTATCCAGTAAATAATTTTTGTTGATTTCATGGTTAATCTTTTGATGGTTCATATTTAAGTAATACAATGCCGCAATCAAATGAAACAGATTCAGTAAGTTTTAATTTTTTTCTTTGTTTAAAGATAGATAAGCCTTCACCAATTGCAGTTGGGCTTATAAACAGGTATAACTCATCAATCAAATCTTTATTAATTAAAGTAGAAACAAACTCTGCACCACCATAAACAATAATGCCTTTTCCGTCCTTTTCTTTAAGCTTATTAATCTCACTTTCATCTTTTGCAAATGTTGTGTTTCCCCATTTATTTTCAGTTAATGTTTTTGAGAAAACAATTTTTGGATTATCAACCATCTTTCTTGCAAACTCATATTGCGGGTTTTCTTTCTTTGAAACTTCTTCCGTCCAATATGGAATAAACCCCTCAGCAAGCTTTCTTCCTAACAATATGCAGTCAATAGAATCTGTAAGCTTTGTTACATAATCTTTCAGCTTATCATCCCAGTTAAAACTCATCCAATCCATTTCTCCATTTGGACCAGCAACAAAACCATCGCCTGACAGTTGCATTTGCAATTTTAATTTTCGCATTAATTTTTATTTTGATTTTTATCATAATTAAGCATCCAGGTAATACCAAATTTATCTGTAAGTACGCCAAAAACTGCACCCCAGAATTGCGCCTTTAATGCATCAATCACTTTACCACCTTCAGATAATTTTGAAAAGAATGTCTTGATTTCATCTTCACTACTGCAGTTAAGTGAAAGCGCAACATTGTTACCTTTTGTATAACCTTCAGAACTCGTGCAATCTGTACTCATGAGTAATAAAGCGCCTTTCGTTAAGCTTGAATGCAATATTTTATCTTTCATATTTTCAGGAAATTGTGATGCCATTGGCGATTCTCCAACTACGTTAAATATTAATTCACCGCCTAAACAGTCTTTGTAGAAATTCATGGCTTCGCGGCACTTGCCATTAAACCCTATGTAAGCATTAATCTGTGTCATAATTTTAATTTTTGTCATTGATGACTTGTAAAATATTTTTTAGCTGGCGAATATGCCTTTGCGTATGATACAATACAAAATATAGTATTTCAAGTTTTGTTATTTCACCAAAAATGGGAAGATTAATAATTGCAACAAGGTTTGTATTGCTTCGCAGGTGTTTTAATTTTTCAATTGAATTTTCAAGCTGCTCAACAACAGCTGCTTTTTTATATTCTTTATTATTAGGCACAATAAAGTCAGGTGATTGATAATGCGCATCAAAGTCAAGAAAAGTTTTCTTTAATTCTTCTTCTCTTTGTGTTGGATTTCTTTCACACGGTTTACCATCCATTTGTAAACCTTGTATGATTGCGTTGTTTGATTTTTTTACATGCGTTGCTAACTGCGCCACGGTCCAGCTATCTTTAAAAGGTACAACGTTTATCAACGCTTCATTAACTGAAGAAACGAGATTAAAAAATGTGTTCCATGTTTCATCAAGCGAAGCAAATAATTTTTCAGTATTTATTATTGTTTTTTCCATTTTTAAAGTTTTTGTTGGATGATGTATGAAGTGAGTTCAGCAATTTTTTGCTCTTTAAAACGATAGACATCGCAGAATACATAATCTTTTGTAATGCCTTCTTTATCTTTCATCTTCATATCACCCCTGCACACTACCAAATCATTTTCGCTTATTAAATCTTTGATAGTAAACTGTGGTGGTTCGCCTTGCATATTACTCATCATTTGCCTGATACTTTCTTTGCCATTATATGTTTTATCTCCCGGCATTATCCAAACAATGTCATCTGCACAATAAGATAAAAAAGCCTCGGTGTCATTGTTATCAAATGTTTTATTTATTTTATCAACAATACTTTTATAATCTGTATGCATGTTATGATTCTTAATTTGAATTCAGGGCATAGACTAATGTAATAGCAACGATTATTTTTCCTGAAGTACTGATAAAATATTTCCGGCAGGGTCTTTAAACCAGGCAATCTTTGGCCCTTGAGGATTTTTGCTTATTCCTTTTTCATCGGTTTCTAAATCTTTCTCTTTATACTGTTCAAACTTTACACCTTTTGCAGTAAGCTCATCCACTGCTTTTCCAATATCATCTACCTTAAAATTTAAAACTGTAAAAGTTGCCGGCTCATGATTTGGCTTTGGGTAAAGTATAATCTGGTTTTTTCCTGCAAGATGCAATTCAATCACACCCATCGGATTGTCTTTTACATCAACACCAAGTGTATCACCATAAAATTCTTTTGCTTTCTGTATATCATTTACAGAAAAACTGCTGAATGCTTTCGTGTTTTTAAACATACTTTTTGTTTTATAAATTGATTAATTATTTGCTTTCATCATGCACAACATTTCATCATCAGACTTATACCACTCTATACAGGGCTTTGAATTATCTGTGCACTCATCCTGCATCATTTCATTAAAAATATCTTTGATTGAATTTGTTTTGCTGCGCCAGTTTTTTAAAGCAACCGTATAGTAATCTCCTTTTTCAATAGTATAAATTTCATAATTATATGGGTTTGCTTCGCCTTCAAACTTTTCTTCAGTAAAGGCTTTATAAATTATCATGTTACCTTCAAAATAACTAATTCCGTAATAAGCTCTTTCTTTATCTTTTTGTATTGATTGCATTAAAGTATTAAAGGCTTCATCAATATTGTTTGGGAAAG
>CAHJWK010000196.1 GCA_903642275.1 Chitinophagaceae bacterium | reverse complement strand
GAAAAACTTTTAGAGGCTGCTGCCGCAAATTATGCTGGCAAAAGGTTATACCACCAAACAAATAGCCGACGCTTTATTTATTGGCAAACGCACTGCCGAGAACTACCGCAACCACCTCTCACAAAAAACAGGCACACACAACACTATAAGTTTATTTCTTTTGCCAGACAGGCAGGATGGTTGAATGAGGAGAAGAATAATGAAGGGAAGTAACGCAGGGTTTAAGCCTTGCTTAAAGCTTTGCATTGAAGACTCTGCTGTGCAGAAAGAAATAAGAATAATCTTCTTATAAGCAGTAAATTTAAGCCGGCATATTAGCAAAGAATATTTAGAACAAGTAACCCACACTCTTTACTCTACGGCTACATACTTGCGTCAGGTAAGGATGAGCATAATTCAGGTCTGTATTCAAAATGCATTGTGTCATAGTGGTACCATTTACCTCCCCATATAAATCCATGTTTTTCAAATATTGAAACAATACTGAAAGGTATCCTGTTGTGATAACTTAGTACACTAAGTTCATCTGTGCATTTACAATCCCACATCCAGTAATTAGAGAAAGAAGTATTGATGTCTATAGCAATTCCAAAACTATGTTCACTTAATCTTTTTGTATTTTTTATATATCTCCAGTTAAACGTACCACCAATATTTGTAAGATACTTGCTCAAAGCAGGATTTTTATCTAATTCGTTAGATACTGCAGCAAGGTGCTTATCCACATCGTTGATATGTGTAATTTTTATTTTTTGATGTAATGTGTGTGGCAGCCAGTCTATTTCAACAAGATTTTTTTCTACTTCTTCTTTTGTTTGCCCATACATTTTTTTAAAGAAAGTTTCATTCCTAACTCTGCCCGGGTCTTCGTTTTTAAGTGGAATATTATCAGGCTTACCTTTTATATATTGGAAAATGAATTGGTCTTTAACTGATGGGTTATTTATTAATTGATCCCAGCTTTTGTTATTTACACCATCATCAAACGTAAGAAAAGAATTGTCTTTAAATATTACTTTACCAGATGTTACAGAAGTAATAAAGTCAGGGTATGCAGCAAGAAGTTTTTTTGCATCATCCGAGTCATCATGATTGTTTACAGCCTTGTTAATGCTATTTAATGCATGTTGATGCGTTGGTTGTTTGCAACATTGCGCACAAAGCAAAACAAACAATATAACTGCTTTTGAAAATGAGTATTGCAAAGGTTATATATTCTTATTCTAAAGATTTTATCAGTTTAACATTATCCTTGTCCATTTGACTGAGATCTATATCTGCATTAAAATCTTGTTTTGGCGTATACCATGATTTGCTGTTAAAGTATTGAACCATGATTGGATTTTTATGAAAAACATAACCATGCATTGCATAAATAGTATTTCTTATTAAAGCCAGTTCATCAGGCGATTTGCCCTGAAGGTCTGATGCTGAAATATACCTGCTGCATAAATCCCTGTAATCTGCCTGGGGTTGTATAACAGTAGCAGAAGTTGAACTTTCATCAGCATGCGTTACATTACCATAAGAGGATGTTGAGTTAGTATTTTTTAAATTACCGCTTAATATAAAGCCTGATATAGATACTATTATTAAAGTTGCAGGTAATACATACAGGTAACGCCTGTTCTTTTTAGACGGCAACCTGTAAGTAACTCCGGTATCTCCGGCATATTCATGCCCCGGAGGCGCAGAAACAGGTATGTTGTCTCTGGCTGCTTTTGGCCTGTTAATAATAGCAATAAGAACTCCACTTATGCCGGTTATTGTAGAACCAATTATCGCCGCGTCGCCGCTATCCATAAATACATTTTAAAACCAAGATACAATTAATATAAAAGATACAATTAATTTTTATATAAGTTTCCTAAATTTGATATAATAAGAGAAAATTTGTGTCGTTACTTTCCGCAGTCCTCTAATCAAACAAACCCTTATTTTACACTTTTACTTTCATTACGTTGTGCTTTTTTAAAGGTAGAATTATCTGAATTACCAGGCAGTTGTGGTTTTTGCAACGCAGGGTCGCAGTTTCTTAGCTTTACGTACGGCCCTGAATTTAAGACTCTGCCACGACGACGACGACAAGATTAAGTGAAATATTAAAACAAAAATATAAAGGCAGGTTTTATTGGTTACTTATGGTACATCATTTGATATTTCTAATGCTTTCCTGCATATTTAATACAACATTTTTAATCATTTAAACAGGCGCTTTAACAGGTGCTGTACAACATTTTATGAGTAAAGAAAAAAACATAGCGGCGCAAAAAAAATTCGGTGCGGCTGTCAATTCAGGTAATTTAGAAGCACTGGAAGAACTGGTATCTTCCAATGTAAAAGACCATGACCCGGCTAAAGGGCAAACTGAAGGTGCCCAGGGTTATATTAATTTTTTTACAATGATGCGTACCGCTTTTCCGGATCTTAAAATTGAACCAATACATTTGGTTGCAGACGATGATAACGTGGCCTTTGCCTATGATATTTCAGGCACACACAAAGGCGAGTTTATGAATATACAACCTACCGGTAAAACAATTAAGGTACGTGGCATGCAGATTAGCCGTTTTGAAGATGGCCTGTTGATAGAAAGATGGGGAAGCAGTGATGAGATAGGCATTTTTAAGCAACTTGGTGTTAACCCTGTTTTATAAAGTTATATTAGTTTTATGCTGATACCTGGATTTTAACCCCCGCGTTAGCAATAACGCTGCATTATAAAATAAGCAGTACTGATTTTTTTAAGCCATGTTTGCATGGCTTTTTTTTATAAAATTTAAGTAAGGATTAAACTTTCAACTATTGTTTTCTACACGCAAAATGACCGGCCTTATGTAATGCGTTTTGCTGCATAATATAAAAATCCTTAATTTAGTAACCCAATATTCTTAAAACCAAAGCTGATGATGCTTTATAACCGTGCTGCATTTTTAATTGCAGACCACAGATCCAACCTGCGTTACACCTTATACAAGCTGCTTATAAGCAGGTTTATGCAGTGTACCATTAAACAGGTGCCTGATACAGAAAAACTTTTAGAGG
>CAHJWK010000195.1 GCA_903642275.1 Chitinophagaceae bacterium | reverse complement strand
CAAAATCAACAGTCGGATCACTCAATACAAACGTTGCACTAACAGGGCCTGTGCAATCGCCTTTCATCATTAACTGGTTCTGAATATATACACCATCACTTGTTGTGTAGCCTACTTTTTTGCCTGCAGTTTTGCAGAGATGCGCCGTTAATCTTGTGGTAGTTGTTTTACCATTTGTTCCGGTTATAGCAATGATAGGAATTCTGCCGTTGCCACCTTTTGGAAACAACATATCAATTACAGGTTCAGCAGCATTGCGTGCAAGTCCTACAGCAGGTTCAACATGCATTCTGAAACCCGGTGCAGCATTCACTTCCAGCACGGCACCGCCATTTTCTGTGATTGGCTTGCGCAGGTCTGGCGCCATGATATCAATACCACAAATATCTAAGCCGATGATGCGTGCTATACGTTCTGCCATGAATATATTTATCGGGTGCACTTCATCGGTTACATCTGTTGATGTGCCGCCGGTTGATAAATTCGCTGTGGGCTTTAATAAAACCAACTCATCTTCTGCAGGTACTGTTTCAAGCGTATAATTTTTTTCATCCAGCATTTTTTGTGTGAACTGGTCAATAGTAATTTGTGTCAGCACTTTTTCATGGCCATAACCGCGACGTGCATCTTTATTGGTTTCTTCAATCAGCCATTGAATATTATGTTCACCATCACCCATAACACTTGCAGGTGTTCTTAAGGCTGCACAAATAAATTTATAGTTAACTACCAGCACCCGGAAATCAAACCCGGTAATATATCTTTCCACAATTGCAGCACGGCCATAATACTGTGCTGCTTCCAATGCTTTTAATGCCTGTTCATAAGTTGTAATGTTTGTTGTGTTGCCTTTGCCATGATTGCCATCAATTGGTTTTATCACCAATGGATAGCCGTACTTATCAATTGCATCTTTTAAGCTTTCTTCATCACGCACAACTGTTCCGGTTGGCACCGGAATTTGTGCAGCGCCTAATAAGTTTTTTGTTTCTTCTTTATCACCGGCTATATCAACAGCAATGGTTGATGTAGTGCTGGCAATAGTTGCACGTATTCTTTTCTGATGCACACCATAACCTAACTGCACCAGGCTTTGTTTATTCAAACGAATAAACGGAATGCCCCGTTTAACCGCTTCATCAACTAACGCTCCGGTTGATGGTCCAAGCCTTGTATCTTCTCTTATTACACGCAGCTTTTGAATGTCTTCATCAAGGTCATACTCTTTTGAATCAACCAATGCCTGCGCTATACGTACCGCAGCACGTGCTGCATACACACCTGCATCTTCTTCCATGTAATCAAACACCACAAAATATTCTGCATGTTTACCAGTGCCACGCGTTCTGCCAAAGCCACAATCCATACCGGCAAGCGTTTGCAACTCTAATGCAATATGTTCAATTACATGACCCATCCAGGTTCCATCTTTTACACGGCTGAAAAATCCACCCCTATCATCCTCACTGCAACGATGTTCATATAACGTAGGCATGAAGGCTTCAATACGTTCTGAGAAACCTTCAATTTTATTGGTGGGTCGTTCTTCCAATTCTTTCAAATCCAATTTCATCTGAATAAGTTTCGGGCGGCGCACACTCCAATAATTCGGGCCCCGCAAAATCTTTATTTCTTCAATCTTCATAAGCTTACGTTGATTTTAAATGAACGATGTAATAGATGAACGTTGTTGCTAAAGCCCTAAATTAAGGAAGCGCTGATAAAAATCAATATAAAACAATCAATCATTAAACCTTATTAAATAATAGGCCGGAAATACGCTATTGATTTTGTTATTTCAGGCATTACTGTTATTTTCACAAATACAAATCAAAACATAACTTTCACAATAAAACCTCATTTATGATAGACAAGCAAATGTTGCCAAACGCTACTACAGTTCTTGTATTAGGTATTTGCTCAATTGTGTTTGCATGTTTTTTTATTGGACTTATTTTAGGAATTATTGGTTTGGTGATCGCATCTAAACCAAGAAAAATGTATAGGGAATCGCCTGATTTATACGAAGGTTATTCATCATTAAATGCAGGTTATATTATGTCGATAATTGGTGCAGCACTTGGCGGTTTATCTATAATTTACTGGATAATATGGGTAGTAATTTTGGGAAGCGCAACAATGTGGGGCTTTCATCATTCTTATTAAGAATTTCTAATAATCTTTAGATGATCTCATGGTTGCAACAACACATGCTGCCTTGCGCTTTCAAATATTTTTTTGGAATTGATTGCCCGATATGCGGAGCACAACGTTCATTATTATTGTTGATGCAAGGAGATTTTGATGCGAGTTTTAAAATGTATCCGCCGTTATTATTCGTGTCTGCACTTATCTTTTTTGCAACTGCTTATTTGCTTTTTCCTTTACAGGTTAAAGAAAAATATTTAAAATATTATTCTGGTTTTGTTCTGACTGTTATAATTGTAAACTACACTTTTAAAATTGTCACTAATACAGTTTGAATTTAGTTCAGTTTAATTTCAAACAATACAGGCCACTGCTTGCCGGTTATATAAAAATTGTGTTTTGATGAGTCATAAGCGATACCATTTAATACATACCCGGTAGCTTCAGAATATTCAGAAGGATTGTAGCTCATTCCGCTTTTAGCAAGGATATTACTGCAATCAATCTTACCTGCAACATTACCGGTTTCAGGGTTAATCTTGATTATATTATCCGTTTCATAAATGTTGGAATAAACAAAGCCATTTACATATTCAAGTTCATTAAGCATGCTTACAGGACCGTTGTTATCGGTAACACTAACCTGCCGTAATATTTTAAAATTGTTTGGGTCAACAAAATAAAGATTACTGCTGCCGGTGCTTGCAATAAGTTCTTTGCCGTTGTTGGTTAAGCCCCAGCCTTCAAAAGCCCAGTCAAATTCATTTATCTTTTTAAACGTACTTAAATCGTACACATTTACTTTATGTGTTTTCCAGGTAAGCTCATAAATTTTATTATTAAAAACAGTGATGCCTTCGCCAAACACACTTGAATCGCTTGATATTTTTATATGTTGTAAAATTTTACCTGAAGCCAAATCTGTTTTAAGCAATTTACTGTTCTGATAATCACCG
>CAHJWK010000194.1 GCA_903642275.1 Chitinophagaceae bacterium | reverse complement strand
TTTATTAATATTAGAAATAAAAATTTTTTCAACATCAGCACAATGTGCAATCAGTTTCAAACCATTAAAATCTTCCTGAATAAAATCGGTTATTTTTTTTGGTTGATGTAAAGCAGGCAGCCATGTTTGCTGGCTTTGCAACATTGCTGAAATAATAATACCATTCATTCTTTCATACCTGAAATTTTCTCTTTCTGTATATTCGCATATTAGTGGAATGATTTCAAAAACTCCAATTTCAGTTGCCTTCTCCATAAACCACTCAAGGCGTGTTGAATTTTTTAATACTGATATTGCAATTGAAATTTCTGCAGCTTGTTTTTTATTATTAGCATTTAATAACTCTTCAATTTTTACTTCACAACTTTTTTTATTTGCATTGATTATTTTAGCCTGGTATAAATTCCCTTTCCCATCCGTAAGATTTAATAAATCGTTTTCTTTCATGCGTAAAACCTGTACGCAATGCCTGCTTGTTTCTTCACTTAATGTATAATCCGGCTTTGCTATAAAAGGTTCAAAGAAAAAGGGCAGCTTCATACTACTTGAATATTCAGTAATAAAAATTCCGGTATAAACTTAATTAAACCGGAACTTTAAAATTATAACCAGGTATTATTTAATTAAAGCTTTTGCTTTCGCAACAACATTATCAACAGAAAAACCATAAGCTTTCATTACTTCTTCACCCGGAGCGGATTCGCCAAATTTATCAATGCCAACAATATCGCCTTCATCCGTAACATATTTATGCCAACCCATTGGTGATGCAGCTTCTATTGCTAAGCGTGCTTTTAAATTTTTCGGAAAAACTTTTTCTTTATATGTGTCATCCTGCTTTTCAAAAAGTTCCCACGAAGGCATGCTTACAACACTGGCTTCAATACCTTCTTCTTTCAATTTCTTTTGAGAATCCATTGCAAGACTTACTTCACTGCCGGTTGCAATTAAAATAATTTTTGCATCATCTACTGGAGATAAAACATAAGCGCCCTTTTCAAGTTCAGTTGCTTTTGTATATTTTGATTGATCAATTACAGGTAATTTTTGCCTTGAAAAAATTAATACAACTGGCCCGCCTGTATATTCCAATGTTACACGCCATGCCTGTGCTGTTTCATTGGCATCTGCCGGGCGGATTACAGTGATATTTGGTATTGAACGCAAAGATGCCAGTTGCTCTACAGGCTGGTGTGTAGTACCATCTTCACCAAGACCAATACTATCATGCGTGTAAACAAAAATGGGTTTTATTTTCATGATTGCAGCCAGGCGAATAGGCGGCCGCATGTATTCACTAAAAATTAAAAAAGTAGCACCATAAGGTGTAAAGCCTTTTGTAACAGCAATTCCATTTAATACTGAACCCATTGCATGTTCACGAATACCAAAGTGAAAATTTCTGCCACCGTGATTATCAGCTTCAAATGAATCATAATTTTTTAATAAAGTATTTGTTGACGGAGCAAGATCTGCGGCACCACCAATTAATAATGGGAAAGAATCTGCAATGGCATTTAATGTTTTACCGGATGCTGTACGCGTTGCTTCTTTTTCGCCGGCATTAAATACAGGCAGTTTTTCTTTCCATCCATCAGGTAATTTTTGGCTGCTAAACAATTCATATTCGTTTGCAAGGTCTGCATACTTTTCCTTGTACGATTTATATAAGTCATTCCATTTGCTCTCAATAGCTGCACCCTTCTCTCCTTCTTTATGATAAAAATCTAAAACTTCATCAGCAACAACAAATGATTTTTCGGGATCAAAACCTAAATTTTTTTTGGTTGCAGCAACTTCTTTTTCACCTAATGCTGCACCATGAGCCTCCGCAGTATCAACGGCATTTGGAGAACCATAAGCTATATGCGTTCTTACCAGTATTAAAGATGGTTTGCTGGTTTCATTTTTGGCAGCATCAATTGCATTTGAAATTGCATCAATATCGTTACCATCATCAATCGATTGTGTGTGCCAACCGTAAGCTTCAAAGCGTTTGGCAACATCTTCATTAAAAGATAATGAGGTATTACCTTCAATAGAAATATGATTATTATCATACAGATAAATCATATTTCCTAATTTAAGATGCCCCGCAAGTGACGCCGCTTCTGAAGTTACTCCTTCCATTAAATCGCCATCACTGCAAATTGTGTATATTTTATAATCAAATAAATCAAATCCATCTTTATTATAACGTGACGCAAGATATTGCTGTGCTATAGCCATACCCACTCCATTCGCAAAACCCTGGCCGAGAGGACCGGTAGTAATTTCAATTCCATCAAGCAAGCCGTATTCAGGATGACCTGCCGTTTTACTGCCTAATTGCCTGAAATTTTTTATATCATCTAATGTAAGATCATAACCCGTTAAATACAGGTAAGCATACTGAAACATACATGCATGGCCGGCTGACAAAACAAACCTGTCGCGGTTTGCCCATTGTGGATTTTTGGGATTATAGTTCATTACTTTCGTCCACAAAACATGACCTATAGGCGCAATACCCATTGGGGTTCCCGGGTGGCCACTGTTCGCTTTTTGTACGGCATCAACTGCTAATAGCCTTACTGTATTAATGCATAACTGAGTTAAATCCTTATTCATTGTTCTAAATTTTTGAGGAAAGATATAATAAGGTTATGGTTTACAAAAACCAAACCTGTTTTGTACAGTAATAAAATTAAACCGGTATTTAATTACATGATATTTTATTAATTTTACTATCATCTTTCATGAAAAAACCATTACTCACACTTTTTTGCTTTTTACTTATTTATAATTTGTTTTCACAACAACAAAGGGTTATAGGTGATTGTACAATTACATATACTGTTACCAGCGTTGATAATGAAAAAAATAATAATTTAGAAGGCGCTGTAAAAAAAATTTATATACGCGGTAAGCAAATAAGAATTGATTTGAACAGCAATACTTTTAATCAAACTATTTTTTACAATGATAATTCGGGAGAAGCTACCGTATTAAAAAGTATTGGTGAATCAAAATATATATCAACATACACTACTGCTGACTGGCAAAAACAGAATGCAGTTTATAATGGTATAAAAGTTTCATTCTCAAATAACACAAAAAAAATTTTA
>CAHJWK010000193.1 GCA_903642275.1 Chitinophagaceae bacterium | reverse complement strand
ACAATTTAAAACCAATTAATTATGAATATTTTATTCTGGATTTACAAATCACGAACAAATAAGGCTGGTGAAGCACCAGTAAAGATGAGAATTACCTTGAATGGACAAAATGTTTCATTTAATACCAAGGTTTCTGTAGATCCTATCTTATGGGATAAGGATAAACAAAGGACTAAGGGTAATACACCCCTTTTGAGAGAGTATAATAACACTTTGATGAATTTAACCACGTCTGGATATTACGGTCAAAGTTTACCAGGGTTTCAGCGCAAAGTATACCACCCGAAGGGAGTTGTCGTAGTGGTTATAAATTTAGTTATTTTTTTTCTTTCTTAATGATTCTCCTTTCAATTCTATTTTGTTAGCATTTGCTGTCAGTCTGTCGCATATCGCATCTGCAAGTGTTGGTTCATTAATATATTCATACCATTTATTTACTGGTAATTGTGATGTTACTATTGTGGCGCCTTTCGCGAAGCGATCTTCCAGGATTTGTAATAAGGTCAATCGCATGTCATGGTTTAAGGGTTGCAATCCAAAGTCGTCAATGATTAGTAAAGGTGTTTTAGCGATCATATTCAGCCATCTTATATAAGTTCCATCGAGTCGTGCGACAGATAGTGCTTCTATAAATCGATTCATAGAATAATATATCGTCCTGTGACCAAGCAGACAGGCGTTTCTTCCCATCGCACATGCGAAAAAACTTTTTCCGCATCCGGTAGCTCCGGTAATTAACAGGTTTTCTGACCTTTCAATAAAAGTTCCATCAGATAACGTAATCAATATTTCTTTGGTAATCCCTCGGCCGGGTGTGCAGTTGATTTGGTCTGGTGTGGCATTGTAGCGTAGTTTAGAGAGCCTCAGGTAGAGTTGTGTCCGCTGATAGACACGGTATCCCGTTTCGGCTTCGGTCAGCAGACCAACAATAGCATGAGGTTCCGGCTGTTGGTGAACGGGTTGGTTGATGATAGCTTCATAGCGTTTAGCCATCCCTGTGAGTCTTAGCTCCTGTAACTGTTCCAGCGTACTTTGTTGATTCATGGTTTTATTTTTATAATGAATAAATAAAATATTTATTGATAGGCATTAGGGCCGCGCACGTTTGGATGATCGGGAACTTGAAACAAATCTTGTTGATTTACCGGCCCTTGTTGATCCTGATTACTGAGCAAAATATTCTGGATAGTCCGATAGTTAAACACTCTTCCAGTTAATGCTCTCGTGCAAGCTGCTTGCAATCTTGCTGTGCCATACTGTTTATGCAAACGCAATATTCCTCTGCAGGCATTGTAGGTTTGTTCGGTGAAGGCTCTTGCTTTTAAAACCTCATCCATATACAGGTGAACAGCAGAACCAATACCAGCGGCCTGGTCTAAAAAGTAAGCAGGTGTCCAGCCCTGTTGCTCAAAAAATTGCTGATGCCCGGTCGGCATATGATCGCCAACAGTTGTAAAGTCATGTTTGTTATAATGACGTGTATGTAAGGCGATGCGCTGGTGAAGGAAGTATATTTCTACAATATCAGTATCATATACAACATTCACCTGTTTGCCAATAAACTGATAAGGCACACTGTAGTGATGATAATTTTCTCCAAGTGTAATGTGATAGTTTTTCTGCACTTTGGCCAGCACCTGGTGTTTTACAATAAAGCTCTGTGCAGGCAGTGGCTGTAAGAGCATTTGCTCTTCTTTAATAAATTGTTGCAGCCGGCTGTGATCTTTTAGCTGGAATAATTTTTCATTATGTAAACCTAGTTGCTTTACTATCGCTCCGTTTAATTGATTGATGTTGGCAAAGGTTTCATCTCTTAAGGGTGCATAAATACGCTGGTAGGCAATTTTTACTTCATTTTCAACCGCGCTTTTGTCTTTGGGTTTAGCTACGCGTGTTGCCAGCAATGTTATATTAAAATGCATAGCCCATTGCTGTAATGCTTCTGTAAAAACAGGTTCATACCGGCAGGATTTTGTAACTACCTGCTTCATGTTATCTGTCTTAAGACTTGAGGGAACGCCTCCAAAATATTGAAGGCAGCTATTCAGTGCTTTAATCACTTGCGGGATGGTAGCATCAATGAGTGCCATGGCAAATGTATACTTGCTGAAGGGCAATACACAAACCAGCACGGGGCAAAAGATTATTTCTCCGGTACAGTGATCGACGTAACTCATTTTATCACCTGCAAAATCAACCATCATCATGGCTCCTGGCGTGTGAACCAAGTGCATTGTAGCTTGCAATAACTTGCTGCCTTCTTTTAAAAGAATACAAAACTGCGTATACCCGTAATGGTCTTTAAATTCTTTGCGATATTCTTCCCACAGTAACAAGCGCGTTACACCCGTACGTTTAAGCTCAGTCAAAAAATAAGGTAGCTGTGCATTAAAATCCAGCCTTCTTGCATTATCACCATAATCTGTTTCCACAACAGGAGTATATACAATATTTGCAAGGTCGTTATCAGAAAAATGACGAAGTTCTTCTAATGAATAAGCCGCGCTTTTAAGCCTGGCAGCATACAAGGTAACGGGTGGCCGGGAGATGCCTAATTGTGAAGAAATGGCCCGAAGAGAATATCCTTTTTCCAGCAATTGAATAAGTGCGCGAATCTGTTGCATTGATATCACTTGATTGGCCATGCTTTTTGATAGCAAAGCAATGCCGTTAAAAAATGCTATCAGCAACTCCCTTTTGAAAGTGGTAAACTTTGCGCCGTAATGTCAGCTATAACCTATCAGCAAGTGGTAAACTTTGGACTGAAATAATTGCTTCAAGCCCAATCACAACTGGTAAACTATGCACTGAAACGCTGGTAAACTATGCACTGAAATAATTGGTAAACTATATGCCGTATTATCCAGGCCAGGAAGATAAGTTTGTCTTTAATGGAAGGTTCTAAATCTTCGATATCATGAATGAGCTTCATGGTTTGTTTGTCAATAGCTGCTTTTTTACTGCTGCCGGCTAGGATTCCATTTCAAAAATTATATTTTTTTAAAATCCATTAAACATGTGGAATATTCTTTTTTTATATCCAATTCAAATGAATCCAGGTAATTCTCGGTTGTTTTAAGATCGTTGTGTCCAAGTTGTTCTTTTATAAACATATTTACGCTTTTGGCAACCCGTTTTGCGATCTTATAATATTAAATAACGATAATT
>CAHJWK010000192.1 GCA_903642275.1 Chitinophagaceae bacterium | reverse complement strand
TTTCACAGGATGAACATCCGCGGCAAACTTCAATTGAAAAATTAGCTGCGCTTAAACCTGCATTTACAAAAGATGGAACAGTAACTGCCGGCAACTCATCTGGTATAAATGATGGTGCTGCTGCATTATTATTAGCAAGCGAAGAAGCTGTAAAAACTTTTGATCTGCAACCTCTCGCAAAAATTAAAAGCATGGCTGTTGCCGGCGTTGATCCATCAATCATGGGTATTGGCCCTGTTCCCGCAACACAAAAAGCATTATTACGCGCAGGTTTAAGAACTGAAGACCTGGATTTGATTGAACTGAATGAAGCTTTTGCATCTCAATCACTTGCATGTATTAATGAGCTTGAATTTGATGCAAATAAAATAAACGTAAATGGTGGTTCTATTGCCATTGGCCATCCGCTGGGTTGTAGTGGTTCAAGAATTTCTGTAACATTGCTGCATGAAATGAAGCGAAGAAATGTAAAATATGGCCTTGCAACCATGTGTGTTGGTGTTGGGCAAGGCGCCACAATTATTTATGAAGGCATATAATTAAGACAATTTGGATAAATCTTTACCTTTTACCGGTCTGGCATTTTAATTGAACTTTCTACCTTCGCTCTTAACTATTCGGTTTTATATTATTTAATGACAAACTGACTTTGAAAAGGACTTAATAGATGCAAAAATTTATGCTTTCAGATGAAGACTCAGAATTCTTACCAATTATTCCACTTAATGAAAATGATGAGCAGGATAAAAATTTTATTGTACCAGAAACATTACCATTATTACCTCTGAGAAATACGGTGCTTTTTCCTGGCGTTGTTTTACCTATTACTGTAGGTAGGGATAAAAGCATTAAAGCCGTAAACGAAGCTTATAAAAAAGACAAGCTTATTGGCGTTGTTTCACAAAAAGACTCATCTGTTGAAGATCCTGCTTTAGAAGACATGTGTGTTGTTGGAACAGTTGCAAAAATTGCAAAGCTCATAAAAATGCCGGACGGTGGAACAACCATTATCATTCAGGGCAAGAAGAGGTTCCGCGTAAATGGTATGATGCAATCAGATCCATACTACATTGCTACTACTTCTGCGATGAATGAAGATGAGTTGCAGACAGGTGAACAATTTGATGCACATGCAGCTTCAATAAAAGATCTTGCTGCTCAGATAATTCAAATTTCTCCTAATATGCCTGCTGAAGCGGCTATTATTTTGAAAAACATTGAAAGCCCTTCTTTTCTTGTAAATTTTGTAAGCAGTAATTTAAACAGTGATGTTACAGATAAACAAAGCTTACTGGAAATTGATGACCTTAAGTTACGTGCTGAAAAACTGATTGAACTGTTACAGAAAGAACTGCAGTTTGCCGAATTAAAGAATAAAGTAACTACAAAAACACGTACTGAAATAGATAAGCAGCAGCGTGAATATTTTTTGCAACAGCAGTTAAAAAGTATTAAAGATGAATTGGGTAGTGATAACGACCGTGAGCTTACTGAAATGAAAAAAAAAGGAGAGGCAAAAAAATGGTCGCAGGCTGCCAAAGAAATGTTTCGCACCAATATTGCGAAGCTTGAAAGAATGCATCCTTCAACACCTGATTATTCTGTTATTTATAATCATCTTGATTTACTGCTTGATCTTCCCTGGAATGAATATACAAATGATAATTATGATTTGAAACGTGCTTCCAAAATTTTAGATGCTGATCATTACGGCATGAAGAAAATTAAAGAACGCATACTGGAATATATCGCCGTTTTAAAATTAAAGGGTGATATGAAAAGTCCGATACTTTGTTTTACAGGTGCACCAGGCATTGGTAAAACATCACTGGGCAGAAGCATTGCGCATGCCATCGGCAGGAAATATGTACGTGTAAGTTTAGGTGGTTTACATGATGAAAGCGAGATACGTGGCCATCGTAAAACTTATATAGGCGCAATGCCGGGCCGCATCATTCAAAATATAAGAAAAATAAAAACTTCTAATCCATTAATGGTGTTGGATGAGATAGATAAAGTAGGAACTGATTTTCGTGGCGATCCTTCTTCCGCTTTGCTTGAAGTATTAGACCCTGAACAAAATCATACATTTTATGATAACTATCTTGAACTGGAATATGATTTAAGTAAAGTGCTTTTTATCGCGACAGCAAATAATATTCAGAACATACAACCTGCTTTGCGCGACCGTTTGGAAATTATTGATTTAAGCGGTTACGCAGTTGAAGAAAAAATCCAGATTGCGCAACGGCATCTTGTTCCCAAGCAAAAGGAAGCGCATGGTTTGGGTAAAACCAAACTTAAAATTAGTGATACTGTTTTACAAAAAGTAGTTGAAAATTTTACACGTGAAAGTGGTGTACGTGAATTAGACAGGCAGCTTGCCGCTATCATGCGTAATAAAGCAAAAGAGTTTTCCGTGCGTGGTAAAATTCCGCCAACCATCTCTTTGCAGGATGTTGAAAAGATTTTGGGCACAAATAAATACAGTAATGAAATATATAAAACAGCAAATATTCCGGGTGTTGCTGTTGGCCTTGCGTGGACTTACGTTGGTGGCGATATTCTTTTTATTGAGACTATTTTAAGTGAAGGAAAAGGGGAATTAAAGCTTACCGGCAATCTTGGTAATGTGATGAAAGAAAGCGCTTCAACAGCATTAAGTTACCTGCAGGCTAATGCAAAAAAATATGGTATTGATGCAACTATATTCGGCAAGAGAAATATTCATATTCACGTACCCGAAGGTGCCGTTCCCAAAGACGGGCCGAGTGCTGGTGTTACCATGTTAAGCTCGCTGGCTTCTGCATTTACAGGTAAAAAAATAAAACCTTATTTAGCTATGACAGGTGAAATTACTTTGCGTGGGCAAGTGTTACCTGTTGGCGGCATTAAAGAAAAAGTATTAGCCGCCAAACGGGCGGGCTTAAAAGAAATTTTAATGTGTTCGCTTAATGAGAAGGATGTAAAAGATATTGACGGCAGCTTTATAAAAGGGATGCACTTTTATTATGCAAAAAATATGCAGCAGGTGTTGGATATAGCGTTGCAAAATCTTGCGTAGTACATTATTTGTACAATAAAAAAGGAACGACTTACATCGCTCCTTTTTATTTATTATCAAGATAAATTTATCCTAAAGCTACTCTTTTAAATTCGATAACTTTTAAGCCACTGTCTACACTTTTCAGATAATCTGCAACGCTTAGATC
>CAHJWK010000191.1 GCA_903642275.1 Chitinophagaceae bacterium | reverse complement strand
GCTGTTGGCGGTTACCAGATGGGTCGGTTAGATACAAGCATCATTTATTATACAGATTCCTTTTTTGTTATGCGATATACGACCAATACAATTTTACCGGTTACTTTCTTTAATTTTTCTGCAAGTAAACAACAGCAAAGCGTAGCGCTAAACTGGCTTACAGAAAGTGAAATCAATAATAAATATTTTGCAGTTGAGCGCTCATCCGGCAAATATTTCAGTGAACTTGGAAAGGTTAATGCAAACAGCAAACACGGTTACTCTTATGTAGATAATAATCCTTTGCAAGGCACAAATTATTACCGTTTAAAACAGGTTGATAAAGATGGTAATTATGCGTATTCAAAAATTGTAACCGTAGTATTTACAGACGCAGGCAGGTTTGTAGTTTATCCAAACCCGGCAAATGATGTGCTGCATATTAAAGGCCTAAATGCTAACACAGGTTACCAGTTTATGATTATTAATGAAAAAGGCAATGCAGTATTAAGAGCCAGCGCTAACAATATATCAGCTTATACATTTAATGTACATAATATAACAAGTGGATTTTATTATTTGAAAATACTTTCAGGCAACGAAGAAGTTGCAACAATAAAATTTGTAAAGCAGTAGCCTTTACGAATGCTCGAGCAGATATTGATAAACGCTCTGCCAGTTGGTTGTTTCAAGCGCTAGTGCTGTAGCACGCAACACTTCTTCGGTATCGGTTAGTTCTTTATAACCAAGACCCGGATGAGTTAGCAGCCACAGCGCTTTACAACCAAGGTTTTTTGCAAATTGTACATCCGTAATACGGTCTCCTATTACAAAAGAATTTGCAAGGTCATAATCAGGGTTATTCAAAAATTTATGAACCATACCAAGCCTGGGCTTACGGTTAGGAGATTTATCTTCTTTAAGAGATGGGTCAATAAATACTTCAGTAAAATAAACATCTTCATTTTCAAAAGCTTTAATAATAAAGTGTTGCATTGGCAAAAAATTATTTAACGGAAAATAATCTGTACCTAAGCCATCCTGGTTTGAAACCATTACCAATTCATATTCAAACTCTGTTGCAATTTTATTCATGTACTTAAAAACATGCGGGTAAAATTCAAGTTTACTCCATTCATCTATATTACCTTTTACAGGTTCATGAATTAAAGTGCCATCGCGGTCAATAAATAAAACTTTTTTTGCCATAAGCGCAATATTAAGCAGTTTTTAAAAACTATTGGCTGAAGTATATTTTTGCCAGATGAATTTAACTGAACGCGATAAAAAATTTATATGGCATCCGTTCACGCAACAAAAAAATATGTTGCCGTCAATAGCTATAAAAAATGCAAAAGGCAGTTTGTTGTTTGATGAAGATGGTAATAAATATATAGATGCAATCAGCAGTTGGTGGGTTAATATTCACGGACATGCACACGAATACATCGCTCAAAAAATTTATGAGCAGGCATTGCAATTAGAGCACATTATTTTCGCAGGCTTTACACATAAACCTGCAGTTGAACTTGCTGAAAAATTAATAAAAATTCTACCTGGAAATTTTTCAAAAATATTTTACAGTGATGACGGTTCTACTTCAACTGAAGTCGCAATTAAAATGGCTATTCAATACTGGTGGAACCAGGAACAGTCAACAGTCAACAGTCAACAGTCAATAGTACGAAGAATAAAAATTATAGCATTTAACAACGCTTATCATGGTGATACATTTGGTTCAATGAGTGTAAGTGACAGAAGTGTGTTTACGCTTGCTTTTCATTCTTTATTATTCGAAGTAATTTTTATTGATACACCTACTGAGGAAAATATTGCTGATACAAAGCTTTTAATCAGTGCACATGAAAATGACATTGCTGCATTTATTTATGAGCCGTTAGTGCAAGGTGCCGGCGGAATGAAAATGTATGATGCAGGTTTGATGGATGAACTATTGCAGTACATCAAACAACAAAATATTATTTGCATTGCTGATGAAGTTATGACCGGTTTTGGGCGTACCGGTAAAATGTTTGCCAGCGAATACATGCAAACACAACCCGATATTATTTGTTTGAGCAAGGGTTTAACGGGAGGTACAATGGCATTAGGCGTAACGGCGTGCACAGAAAAAATTTACAATGCATTTCTAAACGATGATGCACATAAAACATTTTTTCATGGTCATTCATTTACTGCAAACCCTATTGCATGCAGCGCTGCTGTTGCAAGCCTTGAATTATTTGAAAGTGAAAAATCTTTACAAAAAATACAATGGATAACAGAACAGAATATTGCATTTGCAAAGCAATTAAGACAATTAAACGGAATTAAAAATGTGCGGGTGCTGGGAACAATTCTGGCATTTGAAATTATGCAGGGCGATGACGTTTATTTAAATAACATTAGTGCAGCAATAACTAAGAAAGCTTTAGATAAAAGTGTTTATTTAAGGCCGCTTGGCAACACTGTTTACATCATGCCGCCGTATTGTATAACTGAATATGAGCTTCAAAAAATTTATGCTGTTATAATGGAGTTGATTTAATTTTTTTCTGCAACCTGCTTCAGCTTTGCCAGGCTTGAATCCATTGATGGACCAACAATTTTATCACGTAACATCGCTGTTAATCTTTGCCAGGGGTACCAATGTAAATGCGTTATAAAACTCCAGTTAACATCAGTTGAATTTATATTGTTTGATTGAAGGCTGATAGTGCAAAGTTCATCATTGCCATGCTTTGCTTTCCAGACTGTAACAGTTTTATCTGAATCATTATTAACAAGTATAATTTTATAATTACCATACATGATTTTTGGATTTGACAAATGCGGATGTTTATTATTCACATCAAAATAATTTGTGTCGGCTTCAGGCAACCAATACTTCCAGTGATGAAGATTATTTATATAAAATTTTACACTATCAATAGGTGCGTTAATAGTTGCAGTTCTCCCAACGGTTACTGATGATGGCATCAGCAAACCAATCAATGTAAACATCAAAAAAATGAAAACAATACTTATTAAAGCAAGCTTTATAAACCGCATTTTTAATTGAATTAAAGTTATCTTTTACTTCCAATGCCTCCGGCAAGTGCACCAATAACCAAACCGATTATCAGGCCAATCTCAACGTTCTTTATTAGGATGCCCAGCACCACACCGATTATCAGCAATAAGAAAAAACTTATTCTTCTGCGAGGATGCGGGTGCATGCTATTTGTTTTGCGGCAATGCAATTAAGTTGGCCATCAGTTTATAAGCGCCTGCAACCCCGGCCGGCAGCTGTCGAAAAAATACAAGGCTTGCATACACAAAATTTCCTTTACCATATTTTGCAACTACAAGGCTGCCATTGCTTTCAGGTTCAT
>CAHJWK010000190.1 GCA_903642275.1 Chitinophagaceae bacterium | reverse complement strand
AAAGATGAAGACCTTCATGAACTGGCCAAAGCATTTCAAACAGGTACTCCAGTTCTAAATAGTGAAGAAGAAATAGCAGCATCTCATTCATAATATTTAACAATGGGCAAAACATTATTTGAAAAGATCTGGGAAAAGCACATTATAAAATCAATAGAAGGAGGACCTTCTGTCTTGTACGTTGATAAACATTTTATTCATGAAGTAACAAGTCCGCAGGCTTTCAAAGGATTAGAGCAACGTGGTTTAAAAGTATTTCGGCCGCAGCAGGTTGTTGCTACTGTTGATCATAATGTTCCAACTATTAATCAGCATCTTCCCATTAAAGAAGAACTATCACGCATACAGGTTCAAACATTAAAAGAGAATTGCGAAAAGTTCGGTATTGAATTATATGGTTTGGGTCATCCATATCAGGGCATCGTTCATATTATAGGCCCTGAACTCGGTGTTACACAACCAGGCATGACAATCGTTTGTGGTGACTCGCATACATCAACACATGGTGCATTTGCAACTATTGCATTTGGTATCGGAACAAGCGAAGTTGAAATGGTTTTGGCAACACAATGTTTAATGCAAAGTAAACCAAAACTGATGCGCATCAATGTTGAAGGCACATTGAACAGAGGTGTTGTTTCAAAAGATATTATTCTTTACATCATTTCAAAAATTTCAGCAAGCGGTGCTACCGGTTATGCAGTTGAATATGCAGGAAGTGCAATAAAAAATTTAAGCATGGAAGCCCGCATGACCGTTTGCAATATGAGCATTGAAATGGGTGCACGTTGTGGCATAATTGCTCCTGATGAAACAACATTCAGTTATATAAAAGGAAGAAAGTTTGCGCCAACAAATGAAGACTGGAATAAAGCTTTAGAATATTGGGAAACATTATTTAGCGATGATGATGCAAAGTTTGATGCTGAACTTAACATCAAAGCCGAAGAAATAGAACCGATGATAACTTACGGAACAAACCCGGGAATGGGCATTGGAATTTCCGGTTACGTTCCGTCATTAAATGATGTTGATACAAAAGATAAACCTTCTTATGAAAAGAGTTTGCATTACATGGGCATTGAACCTGGCGCTTCCATGAAAGGTAAGAAAGTTGACTACGTTTTTATCGGAAGTTGCACTAATGCTCGAATTGAGGATTTACGCATGGTGGCATCTTTTATAAAAGGAAAACATAAAGCAAATGATGTTGAAGTTTGGGTTGTTCCCGGCTCCAAGCAGGTAGAAAAACAAGCAATAGAAGAAGGCATTAATAAGATTTTTGAAGATGCAGGTTTCCTGTTGCGGCAACCAGGTTGTTCAGCATGTTTAGGGATGAATGAAGATAAAATTCCGGCAGGCAAATATTGCATCTCTACATCAAACAGAAATTTTGAAGGCAGGCAAGGCCTAAATGCAAGAACATTTTTAGCAAGCCCGTTAACCGCAGCAGCGGCAGCCATAACAGGTGAAGTAAGTGATGTAAGAGAAATGATGAATGAAAATTAATAAACTATGATTTGGAATGCAACACTATATAATGAGAAACACAGCTTCGTTGCGAAGTATGGTGAAGATGTGTTAGGCTGGTTAGCACCACAAAAAGATGAACAGATTTTAGATGTTGGTTGCGGTACCGGAACATTAACATCAAAAATTGCCGAAAGCGGTGCGGTTGTTACAGGCATTGACGCGTCGCCTGAAATGATTGCAAAAGCTAAACAAACTTATTCAAATATTGAGTTCTCTGTAAAAGATGCAACCAATTTTTCTTTTAATAAAAAGTTTGATGCTGCATTTTCAAACGCTACATTTCACTGGGTAAAAAATCAGCAAGATGTTTTGCAATGTATTTATAACGTTTTAAAAACAGGTGGAAGACTGGTGTATGAAATGGGTGCAAAATATAATATTGAAAGTATTCATAATGCCGTAAAAAAAGCAATGATTGAAGAAGGCTTTGAAGCAAGAACAAATACAGAAGTAAATTATTTTTCTTCTGCAGCTGAACAAGCTGTAATGCTGGAGAAAGCAGGTTTTACTATTTCAAATATTATTCAGTTTGAAAGACCAACAGCATTAGTTGGTAAAGATGGAATGAAGAACTGGATTATTCAGTTTGCGCAAGCTTTTTTTAAAAATATTCAAAAAGAAAAAACAGAAACTATAATTGATAAAGCTGTTGCTGTTTTAAAAAAAACAAATTATGAAAACGGCAAATGGTATGCAGATTATATAAGGTTACGCGTGAAAGCTATAAAGAAATAATTGGTTTTACTTTTGAATTACTACAATGAGCAAAAGCATAAATATTATTACATCAACTGTTGTTCCTGTCAATATTGAAAACATTGACACAGACCAGATAATTCCTGCACGTTTTTTAAAAGCCACAAGCCGGGAAGGCTTTGGCAAAAATCTTTTTCGTGACTGGCGCTATGAAGATGACGATGAATCAAAATTAAAAAAGGATTTCCCTTTGAATGACAAACGTTATAACGGAAAAATTTTGGTAGGCGCAAAGAATTTTGGTTGCGGCTCATCAAGAGAACATGCAGCATGGTCGATTAAAGATTATGGTTTTGATGTAGTGGTAAGCAGTTTTTTCGCAGACATTTTTAAAAACAATGCGCTCAATAATTTTTTATTACCCGTTGTTGTGAGTGATGATTTTCTGCAGAAAATATTTGCAACTGTTGATACAGATAATCAAACAGAAATTGAAGTAAATCTTCCTGAACAAACAATCAGTATTTTATCAACGGGCGAACACGAAAATTTTGATATTAACAACTATAAAAAAACATGCTTATTAAATGGATATGATGATATTGATTATTTATTAAGCATGAGGGAAGAGATAGAACAATTTGAAACAGCAAGTAATTAATGGCGCAAACTTCAATTATAGTAAAAAATATTAGCATTAGCCAGCAGAATAACTTTTTGTTGAATGATGTTTCTTTCGCGTTGAATGAAGGAGAACATTTATTAATTACAGGCACATCAGGCAGTGGCAAAACAACCCTGGCAAAAACAATTAGTCATAAAATATTTTATAAAGGTTCAATTGAGTTCAGCATTAATCAACCTAAAATAATTTTTGTTGACCAACATTATTATTTTAAAACACTTTCTAATACTAATGACTTTTACTATCAGCAACGCTATAACAGTTTTGATAGCAACGATGCACAAAATGTTGTTGAAGAATTAGAAAAAATATCAAATAGTAAAAGTTCAATTAATTCATTATTGAATCAAGTGAACCTGATGCATCACAAACATGATTCTTTATTGCATTTATCAAGCGGTGAACACAAACGTTTTCAGTTAATCAAAGCTCTTTTACAAGATGCTGATATATACATTTTTGATT
>CAHJWK010000189.1 GCA_903642275.1 Chitinophagaceae bacterium | reverse complement strand
GTGTACTTAGAATTGATTTCAAGTAATGGTTTTACAAACATCATTGTTCAAAAAGAAAAAACTATTGTTATACCAGATGATATTTTAATCAACTATATGTCAGCAAAACAAACTGCTGTATTCAAAACTTCAAACATGGGTATTAAAAGTATTACGGTCTATGCAGAAAAACCTTTACAGGAAAATAAAGCATGCTGTGCACCTGATTGCTGTAAATAATCTTCACATAAAACAAATTATAATGAAAACGCTATTGTTTTTACCTTTTATGATGCTTGCATCACTGTCGCTTTTTTCATTTAAAAACGCACCAAAACCTAAATTAAATCCAGCGTTGGAAAAGTATTATGATAGCCTTTCACAGCAGCCAAGAAAAGCAGCTGATGAAATAGCTCTAAAAAACATGATCAGTTACATTTTACAAAGTAAAGTTAGTGGAAGTAAAAGTGCAATAATATTCACCGCACTTGATAATTCGTTTACAAGTTTATCAGCTCAAATAGTGTTGCAAAGCCTATTATCGCTTAATAAAATAAATAACCTTTCCGTTTTTTCCTGTGGTGATGTAAACGCAGATATTAGTCCTGAGTTAATTACTACTTTAGTAAAACATGGCTACCAGGTAACAGAAGAAAGCAGCACCGGTACAACAAAAAAATATACAATACAATTCGGTAACAACATTAACCCATTAACAGTATTTGCTAAACAGGCGAATAACGCTGACTTGCCAAAATCAAATTTCCTTTTAATAAAATTGTGTGATCCCGAAACGGCCTGTGCTGATATTCCTGGCTTTGTTTATAAAGATCATCTTTCTTTTAATTCAGATAAAAGCATGTCAGCAGAGGATGCTGATAAATTATTCACTTCCATTGCGAGCGAAATTTATTACGCTTTTAATGTTGCAAATCATAGTTAATTAAAAGAGAAACTTATTATGGATGATAACGCAGTAATACAAACAAAGAAAAAAAAGCTTAGTTTCTTAGACAGGTATTTAACCTTATGGATTTTTTTAGCAATGGGTGTAGGAGTAGCTATTGGCTACTTTTTTCCATCCTCATCAACATTTATCAATTCATTTTCTTCAGGCACAACAAACATTCCTTTAGCAGTAGGTTTAATTCTGATGATGTACCCACCATTTGCAAAGGTGAGATATGAAAAACTGAAGGAAGTATTTAAGAATACGAAGGTTTTAGGAATGTCATTATTCCTTAACTGGATTATAGGTCCAATACTCATGTTCTTTCTTGCAATACTGTTTTTACATAACAAGCCTGAATACATGGTAGGCTTAATTCTTATTGGCTTAGCACGGTGCATTGCAATGGTTATTGTATGGAATGAGCTTGCAGAAGGAAGCCGTGAATATGCTGCGGGTTTGGTAGCATTAAACAGCATCTTCCAGGTGTTGCTATACAGCGTTTATGCTTACGTATTTGTTACAGTGTTACCACCATTATTTGGTATCACAGGTTCAGAAGTAAACATTACCATTGGGCAAATTGCTAAAAGTGTTGCTATCTATTTAGGTATTCCGTTTGCCGCCGGAGTGCTTACACGTTACCTGCTTCGAAAAGCAAAAGGTGAAGAATGGTATCAAAACAAATTCATTCCTTTTATTTCTCCAATTACATTGATTGCGTTACTATTTACCATTGTTGTAATGTTCAGCCTTAAAGGTGAATTGATTGTACAGATACCTTTTGATGTTGTCAGGATAGCCATTCCTTTAGTTATATACTTTGTTATCATGTTTGCAGTTAGCTTTTTTCTTGGTAAGAAAATGGGAGCAGATTATTCAACCAATGCATCAATTGCTTTCACAGCAGCAGGAAACAATTTTGAATTAGCTATTGCAGTTGCAATAGGTGTGTTTGGCATCAATAGCGGCCAAGCATTTGCCGGTGTCATTGGCCCTTTGGTTGAAGTCCCGGCATTGATTGCATTGGTCAATGTTGCATTTTGGTTGAAAAGAAAATATTATACAAAACCACAATTACAAAACACTTAAAATTATCCTATGAGAATAGCACTCTTTAGCGACATCCATGCAAACCTACCTGCACTGGAAGCCTGCTTAACAAACATCGAAGAACAAAAACCCGACGCAATTTATTGCCTTGGAGATTTGGTAGGTTATAACATTTGGCCAAATGAAGTAATTAATGAAATAAGAAAAAGAGGCATTCCGACTATTGCAGGTAATTATGATTTTGGCATTGGCAGAACAAGTGATGATTGCGGTTGTGCTTACAAAACTGATGAAGAAAAAGCAATGGGCAAAGTTTCTATATCATTTACAAACTCAATTGTAAAAAATGATGAAAGAAATTATTTAAGAACATTACCTGCACATATCAAAATAGAATTTCAGTTAAATAATGACAAGTTGAATTTATTGTTGGTGCATGGAAGTCCAAGAAAAATAAATGAATACTTATTTGAAGACAGGGATGAAAAAAGTTTACTGCGCATAATGGAAACTGCAGATGCAGATATTATGTGCTTTGGCCATACACATAAACCTTATCACAGAATACTTCCAACAGATCCAACAGAAAACGCCCATTATCGCCATGCTATTAATATTGGCTCTGTAGGCAAACCGAAAGATGGAAACCCAAAAGGCTGTTATGTAATGCTAACCATTAACCAGGAAAGCAGCATAACGAATAAAAATTCAGTGCAGGCCGAATTTATACGTTTTGATTATGATATAGAAAAAGCAGCTAAAGCGATTGAAGAAAGCCCATTGCCAAACGATTATGCAAAGATGCTGAGAAAAGGTTATTAACGATAAAAGTAAATAGTATGAAAAGGATTCTTGTATTATGTACAGGCAACAGTTGTCGCAGCCAAATTGCAGAAGGCTATTTAAAATATTTTACAAAGGGAAAAGCAGAAGTATATAGCGCAGGTATAGAAAGACATGGTGTAAACCCAAAAGCTGTTGAAACAATGCAAGAAGATGGCATTGATATTTCAAATCAAACTTCAAACAACATTAATGAATACCGAGACATAGATTTTGATTTTATAATTACTGTTTGCGATAATGCAAAAGAGCGTTGTCCTTTCTTTCCATCAACAGCAAAAAAATTTCATCAAAACTTTCCTGATCCTGCAAAAACAACCGGAACAGAAGAAGGAATTAAAAAACAGTTTCGCAAGGTGCGCCAACAAATAAAAGATTATTGCCAAACCTTCGTAGCTGAAAATTTATAACAAAACCAATCGCTTAAAAAATCTATTTTTGAAACATAGATGAAAATCTTTTCAGCCATACTTGCAATACTCATTTTGTTTTTAACAATGCAGCCTATGCTTATTAGTGCAAACTATATGGCAGATAATAAGACTGTTGACAAATGTTGCCTC
>CAHJWK010000188.1 GCA_903642275.1 Chitinophagaceae bacterium | reverse complement strand
GATGTGATGATTGCGTTGTCACCTAATACTTCATTTTGCAATTGCAGTGAGATTGAAGATGGCTCAATGATTTGTTGATCTTTATCTTTTACTGACCAGTTTATTTTACCGGTGGTTTCTACATGCAATTTTATACTTCCATCAGGCGATTGAACATCAAAGATTTTTGTCTTTTGAGCATTTGCATATCGAATAAAATACAAGGTCAAGAATAAGGTGATAAATTTTATTTTCATACTGATTATATTATAACTGGCTAATTATTGTTTCTTCATTTTATTTTACCATAAACCTTCATAATATCCGGCACTTCATCACGGGTAATTATTAAATCGTGATTATACAATTGCTTCAAATAAGTGGTATCAACTTTACGTATGAAGTCTGTATGCCATTCCATCCACCACGACCACATAATGCCATCTTTAAAACATAAATCAGGATTGGGCGGTGTGCCGCATTCATGATAAGCAATCGGAACGCGTGTACCTGTAATATCTTTCACAGCTTTATACATATATGGCATAGCACTATCGCCTTTGCCATACGTATCAGCACCGGCAATATCAGCATATTTATTACCAGGATACCAGGCACTATCCGGCTCACCGGTAAAGCAGAGCACCCAGATTAAATTGTTTAATTTTCTATCTTTTACAAGGTAATTATACATCGTTATCCAGAGGCGTTTAAAATTGTCCGGACCTTGTTTGCCCCACCAGAACCAGTTGCCGTTCAGCTCATGAAAAGGGCGCCATAAAACAGGCACATTTGCTTTTTGCAATCTTTCCAAAAGGTCGGCTTTTGTTTTCAGTTCTGTCCAGAAAGAATCATATTCTACTGTTCCTTTTTGAAAACATTTGCTGATATCAATTTCTTTTTTACTGTTTGGATAACCTTCGCCAATGCCAGGTGCGCCCCAGTGCCACATAATGGTTGGAATGCCTCCATCTCTCCACCATTGAATAGCACCTTTTACAACAGAATCGTTCAGGCTTGATTGAATAAAATCAAAGCCTTTTATAGCAGGATATTTGCCCGTAATATTATAGATGTAACTGATTTCATCAAAGCCCCAGCCCGAAAACATTTGCCCTGATAATGTTTTCTTTCCAAACATATCATTGATGTATGCACACAAAGCTTTTGCTTCTTTGGTAGCTTTTGGATTTGATAATTGATGTTGCGCTAAGATTGTAAAAGGCAATGCTAACAGCATACAAATTATCAGTGATATGTAAATGAATTTTCCCTTCATTGCGTCCTGTTGTATTAACTGTTTAAATACATTGATTGATATAGAGCAATCATTCAACATGCTTTAGCATAATACTTTTCTTATCGTCTGTTACAAACTTTTTTCCATCTTCCAAATAAATACTAAATGCATTTTTATTGATAGGAGAGCCATTGCCTTTAAATGAAGTAATATTCAAATCTTCAAAATGATTTGCTTCGATACCATTGGTAAAATAAGGCATACGTGTATTTGTCCAGTTCAATTCAAAATCATTAATTCGGACATTTTTTGCATAATGAATAAGCAAGCCAGGAATATCACTTTTAAATAATTGCTTTTGAATGGAAGCACCGCGCAAATCAATATTACCACCTGCGACATCATTAAGCTTGCTGTCAATCAATTCAAATCTTATATGATTAAATGAAATATCTTCAATTATACTTTCATCGCTTCCATATATAATCATTCCGTTCTCGCCCTTACAAATAATATTGCTGAAGATTACATGCTTAACCTGTCCAAGCTTTACGCTGTCTTTGCCACGAACAGCAGAAATATGGATAGGTTCCCCGTTGCCCCACCAATCGCCGGTACGCAGTTTTGTTTCGATAGACATGTTATCAAACGTAATGTTCTCAAGTGAACCTTCATCACGTACAAATATCCCGATACCCCTTGTAGAGTTGGTTATGTTAGTGTTGCTCACATGAATATTTCTTACGCTGTTCTGGTCAAGGAAACCAATACGTATGCCGCTTGAAGCAGATTGCAGGTTGCAATTGTTCACTAATATATTTGTCGACTCATGCAGCAAATGATGAAAACCAGGTATTTCAAAATGATGATTGAATCCTGTAATCGCAATTGCATCATCGCCTGCACGTATATCACAGTTATCTATTATTACATTGTTGCAACTGTTTATATCAATACCATCTGCGTTTGGCGCCAGCAAATTGTTCCATAAACGAATGCCGGTTACATGCACTGCATCGCAATCTGCAAAATGCATACACCAAAAAGGCGCCGTTGTAATTGTTATATCTTTTACCGTTACACGTTTGCAATTACTAAAAACAAACATTTGATATGGCCTGTCTTTTGGCACAACAGGGCCATCACCAATGCCGCTTTTAACTTCACGAAAATGTTCACCCTGCCTTGTATATTGAGTGCCGCCCCATTCAATTTTTTTTGCTTTATCCAGCTGAAAAAAATTATCGCCATTTCCATCAATTGTGCCTTCTCCCGAGATGGTAATATTTTCTGCATTTTCTGTAAAGAACATGCCTTTATGTATTGGCTTATATGGAGTATCCGGAATGAAAGCTTCGTAATCATTCAAATTGGCGCTGCCCCGTAAAACCGCACCAGCATTAAGTTGCAGCTGAATGTTTGATTTCAGATGAACCGTTCCTATTATAAATATACCCTGCGGCACAACAACATTTCCGCCACCTTTTGCAGCGCAACTATCAATAGTCGTTTGCAATGCTTTTGTACAAATTGTTTTAGCATCACCTATGGCGCCAAAAGAAATAATATTTAATAAATTGTTTTGCGCAATACTTGTAAAGCAGGATGTACATACAAATAATGCCACAAGAATTTTACATAATAATTTAAGCATAGGTGAATATTATTTTCATTAAACAAAAAATCGCTACTTATTTACATCAACATTGCGGGTAACATTTTTGTTATTTGTGATTGAAATGTTGCTTATGTTTTTATTCGCCGTTATGAATCGCGATGACTGCGATAAAAATGAATCACCATAATAAAACTCCTGCTTTTGTGTTGAACCATTTTTGTAATGAATGATTGCGAGTATATCATCAGGATTTGCTTTGATAATATTTACATTTTTATTCAGTTCAAACAATTTTAAATAATCTTTATTTTGACTTGCGGCTGCAAAATATTTACCTGATGCACCTGCTAATTTTACAAATGCTTTCCCATCACCCGGAATATAAATACCGCTTTGCTGAATACTGACCGGACTGAAATTTCCTTTGCCATTACCTTTTAACATCAAACCATTTAAAGCATCATACCTGCCTGTAATAATATCAGTTCCGTAATCATTGCCATTTATTAATATATCCAAATTGCCATCACCATCAAAATCGTCTGCAATCATTCCGTTCAAAGCTGAAACCTGCGCCTGCAAAGGCAAAGGAATTATTGTAAATT
>CAHJWK010000187.1 GCA_903642275.1 Chitinophagaceae bacterium | reverse complement strand
GTTTTCAATTATTATATTACCAAACACTATTTGGATAAGCTCTTTGCAGGAATTGCATTTCTGCCAAGATGTAACCTAATTTTTCTGTATGAAAGCCTTGTTTGCCGCCGGTTTGCGGAAACACATTTTGCGGAATTGTTAATGTAGCTTCATTAAAAATGGCTTCTGTTTTTTTAATCCATTCACTCTTTAAAGCTGATACATCAACCGAAATCTTTTCTCTCATCAATTCAATTTCATAGTCGGCATTCATAAACAATTCATTAGTATAAGGCCATATTTCTTCAATTGCGTTTTCCATACGCCGATGGCTCTCTTCTGTTCCATCGCCTAAGCGAATTACCCATTCACTGCTCCATCGCAGATGATAAGTAACTTCTTTTATAGCTTTGGCAGCAATGGCTACTAACTGCTCATCATTGCTATGTTGTAAATCTTTATATAATAAATATTGATAATTACTAAAGATGAATAATCGCAAAATTGTTTTTGCCCAATCACCATTATCCAGTTCAACAAGCAAACAATTTTTAAAGTCACGTGTATCTCGCAGATAAGCTAAAGTGTCTTCTGTAGCTATATTTATTGGTTGACTGATTGATTGGTTAATAAGTTCGGCGGCGTATTGATAAAAATTTCTTGCCTGTCCTAATATATCCAATGAAATATTAGTGATAGCAATATCCTGTTCTAATATTGGTCCATGTCCACACCATGCGCTATTTTGTTGGGAAAGAATGAGAGCGTCATCAGCAAGATGGAGTACATAGTTAATTAAAGAATCGTTCATAAAGTATTGCCTTTAAAAAGTATTGCCTTTAAAGCTGGATTATTACATATGTTTTAGCTCATCGGGCAAATCATAAAATGTAGGATGCCGATAAACTTTATCGTTTGCTGGTTCAAACAGGCTTGTTGCTTCATCAGGATTTGATGCATGAATATACTTACTTTCAACCACCCAGATGCTTACGCCTTCATTGCGGCGTGTATAAACATCACGTGCATTTTCAATTGCCATTTGTGCATCTGCTGCATGCAGGCTGCCAACATGTTTATGATCAAGGCCTTGTTTATTGCGGATAAAAACTTCCCATAACGCGAAGGATTTTTCCTGTTTATTATTTATATTAATATTATTGCCCGATATAATATCAGGAATATCGCCGTAGTAAAACTTTTTTATGAATGATTGCATCAGGCTGCTTCTTGTTTGTTTAACTTTTTCTCTGTATAAGCTGCTGCTGCTTCTCTAACCCAGACACCGTCATCATGTGCTTTACGACGTGCTTCCAGTCTTTCTTTGTTGCAAGGTCCATTACCTTTTACCACGTTCCAGAATTCAACCCAATTAATTTCACCAAAGTCATAATGTTGTGTTTGTTCGTTCCATTTTAAATTATCATCAGGCAAAACCATATTTAAAACTTTTACCTGTTCTGCACACATGTCCACAAACTGCTGTCGTAACTCATCATTTGTTTTGCGTTTTATCTTCCATTTCATGCTTTGATCAGTATTTGTGCTTTCAGAATCTTTTGGACCAAACATCATTAAAGAAGGCCACCACCAGCGGTTTATAGCATCCTGACACATCGCTTTTTGCGCATCCGTTCCTTTACTTAAAGTGAGCAAAATATCAAAGCCCTGCCGCTGATGAAAACTTTCTTCTTTACAAATTCTAACCATTGCACGTGCATAAGGGCCATAAGATGCACGGCAGAGCATAACCTGGTTTAAGATTGCGGCACCATCTACCAGCCAACCAATTGTGCCCATATCTGCCCATGTTAATGTTGGATAATTGAAGATAGATGAATATTTTGCCTTGCCACTATTCAGATCATTTATCGTTTCTTCTCTTATAATGCCTAATGTTTCGCAGGCTGAATATAGGTACAAACCGTGTCCGGCTTCATCTTGCACCTTTGCAAGTAAGATTGCCTTGCGTTTTAAAGATGGAGCACGTGTAATCCAATTGCCTTCTGGTAACATGCCTACAATTTCGCTGTGTGCATGCTGACTTATTTGACGAATCAAGGTTTTGCGATAGGCATCAGGCATCCAGTCTTTTGGTTCAATTTTTATTTCAGTGTCTATTTTTTGCTGAAAGATGTATTCAAAATTTTGTAAGCCCATAATATGAAATCAGCTATAAAAATAAACAAAAATGCATTAGGCTAACAATTGTTAGGCTTTATTTAAAAGAGTTTATCTTTTTGTATATAAATTGATTCCTTTTAAATCTGTTGTCTTTTACACTTAACACCTGTTTGGTAAGGGTTTGATAAGTATTTAATGCTTATAATATTACTATAAGGTTACTATAATGTTACTGTAAGGTTATGAATAATTCAAGAAAGACAGTAAATAGCTTAGGGCTTAAATTATTATAAGAATAAATACAGAATATTTCAGTTACTAAATATTACTAAAAGTAAAAGCAAAAATAAGATTGAAACTACTCTGTTATAGCTTAAACAAAACTACAGTGTAAGCTATATTGAGTAACCCGTTTAGATGCCTGTTAATTATAAATTGCTTAAATTATTTATCAAAAATTCCTTGCTGTTAAAAAATTTACAATAATTTGCAGCATTAAAATTAATCTGATTGTCTGATTGCTTGTAAACGATTGATAAACTTGTTTTGCTTGTTACATAATTAATCTGCGGTTAGCGAGTTTATTTATCTTTTTAATCTGGTTATCAGTAACTGCATAAGTCCATAAATTTAATATAAATTAGTTGAGCATCTTTTTTTTGCTGTAATAAACTAACACCTTTTAACTATGAATTATTTTGAACACAAACTTGTTTTAACCATCAGGCTAACATTGCTGATTCTTATTTTAAATGCCTTTGTAACAAAAGTTCAGGCGCAAAGCTTAATTACCGGTACCGTAACTGATTCAAGTGGAAGTCCTTTAGCCGGAGTAACAGTTCAGAAGAAAGGCACTAAATCCGGAACTACCACAAACGCCCAGGGTGTTTATAATGTAAGTGCTGCCGGAACAGATGTACTTACATTTTCTTATGTAGGTTATGAAACACAACAGGTACCTGTAAATAACAGAACAAGTATTACGGTGTCTTTGTCATCCGCAGCTTCACAACTAACCGATGTTGTGGTTATCGGTTATGGTACTGCCCAAAAAAGAGCTTTAACAGGATCTATTAGTGTAGTAGGCGGAAAGGAAGTTGCTGATAAACCAAATCCAAATCCTGTAGCATCTTTACAAGGCAAGGTAACCGGCCTTTCAGTAGTTAATAACGGCACACCTGGCGCAGCTCCTGATATCAGAATTAGGGGGACAGTTAGTATTGGCCAGGTACATCCTTTATATGTTGTTGACGGAATTTTAAATGATAATATTGATTATTTAAACCCGAATGATATTGAGTCAATTGAGGTTTTGAAAGATCCATCATCTCTTGCGATTTTTGGCGTAAGA
>CAHJWK010000186.1 GCA_903642275.1 Chitinophagaceae bacterium | reverse complement strand
CCCAGTTAAATGCAGAACCGATTATCAACACAAATAAAAATGAACCGAAGAATCTTCCCCAGAAATAAGAAGCCTTTGTAATTGGATAAGCAAAGAAATAACTGCGTGTCTGGTGCTCAATATCGCGATATAAAGGAACGCCCATGATAGCTGAACATACCAGCATCATTAACATGCTGAAGTACACGTTTGCCATGCCCAAAGTCCATGGTGCATTATGATAAACTTTTTCTGATGCAGGTGTTGAGCCTGATGCTATAGCAATAAAACCCAAAAGAAAAAAGATGAAAAAGTAGATATAAGTAGCGGGACGTTTTAAGCGATATTTTATTTCAAATGAAAATATTTGCCAGAACATAATGGTGATTTTAAGTGTGAGGTTAAAGGGCGATTACATCCATTTGTGAAGCAATGGCATTAAAGTAAACATCTTCAAGTATTGGTGCGGTAGGCGTAAAACCATCGCCGGGAAATGCTTCACTAAAAACACGGATGGCAAGCTGTCCACCTTTTAACTGCGCAGAAATAACTTTATACTTACTCCTGTAATCCTGAATCTCAGATTTGGAAATTGTTTTAGTGTAAATAGTTCCATCCATGCCTTTAATAACTTCATCAGGTTTACCACGCATCAATAACATTCCTTTGCAGATGATTGCAAACTCACTGCAAAGTGTGCGCACATCTTCTACAATATGCGTTGATAATATTACAATCGTGTTCTCACCCATCTCGCTTAACAAGTTATAAAAACGGTTGCGTTCTGCAGGGTCAAGGCCTGCGGTTGGTTCATCAACAATTATTAGTTTTGGGTTACCCATCAAAGCCTGCGCAATACCAAAGCGTTGCTTCATACCACCGGAATATGTTCCAAGATTCTTCTTCCTGTCATTATATAAATTAACCCTGTGCAGTAAAGCGGCAATAACATCTTTGCGTTCACCGGCACTTTGTATGCCTTTCAACTGTGCAATATGGTCAAGCATTTGTTCTGCTGTAATTTTGGGGTACACACCAAATTCCTGGGGCAGGTAACCAAGCATTCTGCGCACCGTATCTTTTTCTTTCAACACATTAATGTCATCAAAAAAAATGCTGCCGCTATCTGGTTCCTGCAGGGTTGCAATGGTGCGCATTATAGATGATTTGCCTGCACCGTTCGGGCCAAGCAAACCAAACATACCTTGCTGAATGTTGATAGATACATCTTTTAATGCGTGTACTTTGTTTGCATACGTTTTGGAGAGAGATTGAATTGACAGTTGCATAGTAGTTACTTTAAGATGGATAAAAGAATTAAAACAGTAGTCGAAATAAAGCCAGAATGGTAATCACAAAAACCTCTTTATAATAACTGCATTTTCATCTTGTGATTAATAAAGATATTTATTTAAATATATTAAAAGTAATTTTCATTTTCAAGCGCCTTGTATTGGTTAATCGTAAACCTAATGGTTAAAGCAACCTGCAAAACTTATTATCTTTGGTTGTTTTATGAGTGAGGCAGAGCAAAAAAAGTATTTTAATATTTCTGTTTTAAAACGCGTTTTCAGATTTGTAAAACCTTACCGTCTACGTTTTTTAATAAGTGTTATTCTTGCAATTGTACTTTCTTTTTTTACACCTGTTCGTCCATATTTAATACAATTAACGGTTGATAAAGCCACTGGCAAAACGGTGCACACGCCATGGTTTATTCATCTTCTATTTCCACATACGCAATTAAATAATGCATGGCAATTCATCATCAGCGTAACCATTTTTCAGGTTGTATTTATTTTTATTGAAACGGCAGCGCGTTTTTATTTCAGCTTTATAACATCATGGCTGGGACAAAGTGTAGTTCGTGATATGCGTACTGCCGTATATAAAAAAATACTTTCACTTAATTTAAAGCAATTTGATACAACACCAATCGGTACTTTAACCACAAGAACCATTAATGATATTGAAAGTATTAATGATATTTTTTCTGACGGACTAATCCCCATCTTTGCTGATTTGTTATCTATCATAATTGTATTAATAACAATGCTTGTTACAAACTGGCAGCTTACATTAATTGCCTTGATACCTTTTCCGATTTTAATTATTGCCACTTATTATTTTAAAGAGAGTGTAAACAAAAGCTTTATTCAGGTGCGCAATGCTGTGGCTGCTTTAAATGCTTTTGTTCAGGAACGAATTACGGGCATGCAGATAGTACAGGCATTTACTGCAGAAGAGCGTGAACTGGATAATTTTAATAAGATAAACAGGCATCACCGCAATGCAAATGTCCGTTCGATTTTTGCATATTCTATTTTCTTTCCAATCGTTGAAATTGTGCTTGCTGTTTCAACAGGCCTGCTTGTTTGGTGGCTTGCCGGAAAAGCCGCATCAAACCCGATTGCTAATGAAGATTTAGCCGGCGAGCTTGTTGCGTTCATTCTTTATTTAAACCAGATATTTCGCCCGTTACGTGTAATTGCTGATAAGTTCAACGTGATACAAATGGGTGTTATTGCGGCTGAACGTGTGTTTAAAGTGCTGGACAATCCTGATACTTTATCGTCAGCAGAAAATGCTTTTGCACCTGAAAAAAGATTGAATGGCAAAGTTGTGTTTGATAAGGTTTGGTTTGCTTACAATGAAGAAAACTATGTGCTAAAAGACATCAGCTTTACGGTTGAAGCCGGTGAAACAGTTGCAATTGTTGGCCATACCGGCAGCGGCAAAACATCTATCATCAGTTTACTGAATCGGTTATACCAGATTAAAAAGGGAGCAATAAAATTAGATGATGTTGATATTGAGAAATATAATCTTGATACCTTAAGAAAGAATATTGCAGTTGTTCTACAGGATGTGTTTTTATTTTCAGGTTTGATAATAGATAATATTACACTGCACAATGATGAAGTAAGTAAAGATGATGTAATTGAAGCTGCAAAATTGATTGAAGTACATGATTTTATTATGCGGCTGCCCGGCGGTTATGATTTTAATGTGATGGAACGCGGCAATACTTTAAGCCTTGGCCAGAGGCAATTAATCTCTTTTATTCGCGCCATACTTTCAAACCCGGCGGTGTTAATTTTGGATGAAGCCACTTCATCAATAGATTCTGAAAGTGAATTGCTTATACAAAAGGCAATTGATACGTTAATAAGTGGAAGAACAGCTATTGTAATCGCACACCGGTTATCTACCATCCGCAAAGCAGACAAAATAATTGTACTTGATAAAGGCGAAATAAAAGAAAAAGGAACGCATGAAGAATTGCTGGCACTAAATGGATTTTATGCTAAACTACACAATATGCAATTTGAAAAAAAAGCTGCTGTTGCATTATAATAGCAGTAAAGCATTAAACAAAGTTTTGTATAATAATTCAGGCTTTGTTTTTATTACTGGTTAATAATACCACAACTCCAGCTGCGGTGACAACTATACCTGCATACAAAGGCCAGTTAACAGTGTGGTTTTCCTGCTTGTCAACCTGCACAGGACCAAGGTCAATAACCTTTTTTTTCTCTGTAAAATTAAAGCTTCTGAAAACCATCATTACTATACCTATTATTATTAGAACTATTCCAAGACCTTTCATGTGATTTTATTATTTAGAAGATGAAAA
>CAHJWK010000185.1 GCA_903642275.1 Chitinophagaceae bacterium | reverse complement strand
AATTATTCAAGCAATGCATCATCTCAAAGCTTTATAAACTCAACTGATGTAACCACTGATAATTATGTATTGGTAAACGGAGTTAAAACGCCTGTTGTTGAAAAGCAGGATAATTATAATTTCAGTAAAATAAGTTATGGAAACCAGTTTAAAGACAACTACAATAGTTATGTAAGCGTTGGTATCAGCATCCCGCTTTTAAATTATCTTAGAAATAAAACGCAGATCAAAATTGCCGAAGCAGGTAAAAAAGATGCGGCAATAACGTTATACACAGCAAAAACACAACTGCAGCAAAACATAGAACAGGCGAATATTAATATTAATACTGCACAACAGCGTTATGATGTGCTTACTGACCAGGTAGCTGCGTTTAAAGAATCTTTTCGCGAAGCCGAAGTAAAGTTTAACGCAGGTGCCATTAACTCTGTTGATTACCTCGTTACAAAAACCAATGTAGATAACGCCAACATTAATCTTATAATAGCCCGTTATGATTATGTGTTAAGTTCAATGATACTGGATTACTATAGGGGCAAGCTTACTTTTCACCCGTAGTTTCCGGTTTAAATTTATAAAGATTAATCTGTGGAATAATCTTTGAATAGTTTATAAAAAAGGATATGAAAAATTATAAACTAATACTCCCACTTATGTTTAGCGCAATATTCATGTTTAGCTGTAAAAGCGGCAGCAGTACAGCAGGCACAAGCCCCGCAATGGATTCATTCAGTACAAATCCAACTACAAACGCTTCAGATTATCATCCTGATCAAAGGCAGGAAATTCCTGTAACAGATTCATCCAATACAATCGGAACGGATACTTTGAATTCTTCAACAGCAACGCCAAACACAGGAACTAACAAATCTTATAATGATGCAAAAGCGAATAAAGACAGCACAAAAAAACATAAATAAAAGCCAGTAGCTTAGTTATTATATTTTTTTTTGCACTACACTATAATATTACCATACAAATATTCTAAAACTTAGAATCTCATGCGGCGCAAATTAGCTTTGCATTGAAGACCCTGCTACGACGAAAAAGCTTTGTACAAAATTATACTTCTGCAATGTAATACTTGGCAAAGAGGAAAACATTAATTAAATGTGTATTATAAAATTGTCATTGGTTACTCCTTTTCCTATATACTTTACATTAGGAATCATTAGCGTACTTCCTTTAGAAGTATACTTAATTGTATAAACAACAACAATTTGTTGCTTCTTGTCTGAAACATCCGGTACATGTATATTTTGATTAAAGGTTTTAGAGTAAGAGGAAAGATTCCTTAACTTAAAATCAGTAAAATCTTTTGTTATCAATGTATCTATATTGTTTTTATGCAGACTGATAACCGTTACATTAACCATGGCATAACTATTATGGTATACTTTATATCTGTAATTGTTTGTCTTTGATATCTGCAGGTTAATGTTTTTAGCTACGGTTTTTTCAGGAAAAATCCACTCGTGCACAGTTCCCGAATAAGCTAACAATACTGTAGTAAGTATACAAATGATTGAAATAAAAATCTTTTTCATAATTAATAACTTGAAGCCACATACATTATGTATTAAATAACTACTATGCATGGTAATGCAGGTATGTTACGTTATGTATAGAATTATGTAGTTAAATAATCAGGGAGAGTGATAGTTAGTTTTGTAGTGAGACTTACCCTTAAATCACTAACTAAAATGTCCGATGTAGCTTGTGCAAATGTAGAGTATTAACGTGTAACAGTTGCATATATATACATTAATATGCAGAGTTTAACACTTCTTACTTTAAAATCAGATGCAGATATACACACACAGCAGATGTTTTAAACCCGTATATAAAAACACTTAACGTTTATAAAACAAGCAAAACACAACCGCTTACACGTTACTCTCAACCTGAAAACTTTAATGGGTAATGCTGCCGCATTCTTTTGCTGGCAAAATGTTGCTGCACATATACTGCATACCGTGCAGGAAGTATTACAGCATGGCATATATATTTTGTTAGCGGCAGGCTTTGTCACTGCTTTGGATGTATTATGCACTTGTGCGTAAGCGGTTAACAAGTAAATCTTCACCAATAATTTTGTCTTTCATTTGCACTAATTCATCCACATCCCAATTACTGCTCAAGTACCGACCTTTTGCCCAATCTCCTCTGCCAGAGCAAAGCCAGACAATAAAGCCGGCTGCCAGTTCAGGTGTGTCTATCAGGCTGGAATGAAATTCTTCAGGCATATTCGCTGCTAACTTTGTAAGTACTCCTCCCGGATGAATGGCAAAACATTTTACCCCTTCTTCGGTATATTCTGCATTGACGAACTCACAAAGGCGGTTTATTGCATGTTTCGATATCTGATAATCCGAAGCGCCCGGCATTACCAACTGTGCTCCGATGGAGGAAAGAAAAATCAAATATCCGCCCTTATTTTCCTTTGCTGATTTAATAAGATGAGGAATAACAAAACGCACCATTATGTAAGCACCTTTTACATTTATCTTCCACGTCTGCCACCAGCTTTCTATGTCCGAATCTCCAATCTTTTTGTCCCAAATACCAGATGTGCCTGCATTCACATCAGCTATGTCTATTCCTCCAAATTTTGCCACGCAGTCTTCAACGGCTGTTTTTACCTGTTCTGCATCTGTTACATCGGCAATTTTATAGGCACACTGCGTGTCTTGATTTTCGTTTTCTATTTTCACTTTGGTTTCCTGTAGTCCTTTTTCTGACCTCGCTGTAATGTAAATAGCTTTTGCGCCTGCCTGGGCAAAGGCAATGGCTGTTGCTTGACCAATACCCTGCGAAGCACCTGATATAAAAACAACTTTGCCTAATGCCGAGCCTTTCAGGGTTGTTTTCGTATCAATCGCCACATAAGACGAATGATGGGCAGTTAATTCCAAAAACTGTGTTGGAATTGAAGAATAGTTACTCATTGTTTTAATTTTACGTATTTAAAATTTGCTTGTACAAAATTGAAAATAAAAAGGCAGGAACAATGGTGAGTTATTCAGTTTATAAAGCAAGGTCTTCCGGTTTTTTGCGGACTGCTTTTTCTCTGAACTGTTTGGGCGTTTGTTTTGTGTAGCGTTTAAAGAACTTTGTAAAGTTCGACGGGTCATAAGTAAGCAGGGCTGCAATAGAAGCGATATTCATTTTATTTTCCGCAAGCATCTGTTTAGCAGCTATCAGTATTCTTTCTTCAAAATGAAAGCAGGGATGATTACCTGTAACTGCAGTCACAGTGTTTGTCAAATGTCTCGGGTGAATATGCAGGATGTCTGCAAACTCTTTTATTTCGAACATTTTGTCAACATGTCCGTCGGCAATGTGCCGTATATGTATATCTAATTCTTTTAAAAATAGATTTGCTATCTGACTCTGTCGTGCTGAAATCTTTTTCACTGTTTCCATTCTGTATGCTTTATATATGCTTGCCACCAACGCCCCGGTATTTATGCAGGCAGGCATTCAGCGCCATGTCAGCCCGAACTGCTGCTGATTTTTTGTTTACTGCCGAAGATAATTACTAATGTTCAACAACGCTGTGTCAGCCAGAACAAAAGCTGAATAGCGAACTGACCCGTCCTGAAAAAAGTTGACTGGTTTTTAATAATAATCCT
>CAHJWK010000184.1 GCA_903642275.1 Chitinophagaceae bacterium | reverse complement strand
AGAACGACAGAAACAATTAAGCAAAGAGTTTGTACGGGAATGGCTGATTGAAAATAATTTCATGGGTAAGGAAAACCAGCAGGTGCCTGCAATGAATGATGCATGGATTAATACTATTTCACAGCGTTATATAGAATTATACGAAACTGTTATTGGTAAAAAATTTATACCTGAAATTTTAAGCAATGATGAAATATTCAACCGCATCAACCAATCGCTTAAAAAATAGAGCTCTGAATTTTTATAAAATATTTATTAAAAAATTTGGTTTTCATTTACAATATTTAGACATTTGTCTAAATATACAATCATTTAAATGAATATAGTTTTTAAAGCTTTAAATGATGCTACGCGGCGCGAAATACTGGAAATGCTGCAGAAGAAAGATTTAACGGCAGGGGAAATAGCAGGAAAATTCAAAATTTCGTTCCCAAGCATTTCGCATCATCTTGATTTGCTGAAGCAGGCCCAACTGGTAACTACAAAAAAAGAAGGCCAGTATGTTTATTACTCACTTAACACAACTGTAATGGATGATATTCTTAAATGGATTATGCAGTTAAAAACCAAAAAACGTAAATGATATGAACGCAATCTTACGCAGGATAATTTGGCTGATAATGCTGATACCTGCTGTTTACCTGTTAATAATATGGAAGCAAATTCCGCAAACAGTTCCGCTGCACTTTGATTTAAAAGGAACCGTTGACAAGTATGGGACAAAGCATGATTTTATAACTCTTATTTTATCGCTTACAATTGTAAATGTCATCGTATATCTTCTAGTCTCAAACATTTACAAAATTGATCCAAGAAAAAATGCCTCGCTCAATAAAGAGCGCATGAAAAGAATGGCATTCGGCGTTGCAATATATCTTTCTGCAATATGGATTATGCTTATTTATGAAATTGCACATAATGATGTAAGCATGACTATGAAATTTGTTTTTGGGGCAGTGGGCTTATTACTTGCTTTTATTGGTAACAACATGTGTAACCTCAAACCAAATTACTTTGCAGGTATTCGCTTACCTTGGACATTAGAAAATGAAGATAACTGGCGAAGAACACACCAGCTTGCAGGCAGGCTTTGGTTTTTCGGCGGCATTATCTTCGCTGTTATCGCTTTATGTTTAACTGATCGGTCAATAATTTATATTGGAGCTGCATTCTTAGCAGTGCTCATTTTTGTACCGGTAATTTATTCGTATAGTTTATTTAAAAATCAAACCAAGGCACACGTATGAAAAGCAGAATATTGTTATTGACTTTATACATGTTTGCACATAATTTTATTATCGCACAAACAGATTTAACGGGTATTTGGAACGGGACATTAAATGTTGCAGGCAACCTGCATATTGTATTACATATAAACAAACTGCAAAATGGCTTGTATGCAGGCACGCTTGACAGCCCGGACCAACATGCGTCAGGTATAACATGTGATAAAGTTGTTGTGAGCACAACCGCTGCAAACAATACAACGCTCAACTTTACAATTGATAAAATTAAAATAAGCTATACGGGTAGTTTAATTAATGATTCCACAGTAAGTGGCACGTTTACACAAGGTGTAAATATCCCGCTTGATTTTCATCGCACCAATACACCTTATACTGCAAAAGTTATAGAACATCCGCAAACACCTAAACCACCCTTTCCTTATAAAACTGAAGATGTAACTTATAAAAATGACTCATTACAATATGGTGCAACAATAACTATCCCGCAAGGCAATGGACCTTTCCCGGCTGTTTTATTAATTACAGGTTCTGGCCCGCAGGATAGAGATGAAACAATATTTAATCAAAAGCCTTTTGCCGTTATTGCTGATGCGTTAACACGCGATGGTTTTGTTGTGCTGCGTGTTGATGACAGAGGCATTGGAAGCAGCACAGGCAATTTTGCTACATCAACTACGGCTGATTTTGTAAACGATGTAAATGCATCTTTCAATTATCTTAAAACAAGGCCTGAAGTAAATACAAAAAAAATGGGCTTGCTTGGCCATAGTGAAGGAGCAATGATAGCTCCTGTAGTTGCTTCTCAAAGAAGTGATGTAAATTTTATTGTATTGCTCGCAGCGCCGGGTGTGAAAACAGTGGGCCTGATGGCAGAACAAAATGCCGCAGTATTTAAATCAACAGGTGTTGCTGCACCCGTTGCAGACAGTTTCAAAAATGTTTACAAGCAGGTTATTGTTGCAATAACAAATGCAACCGATACTGCAGCCGCAAGACAAAACGCTTTGCTGGTTATAAATAACTGGTATGCAAAAACTGATTCAACAGACTTGCGTGCATTGGGCTTTATCAATCCAACTACGAAAGATTTATATGTTCAATCAATGATGTCAGCTTACTCAAGCCCATGGTTTAAATATTTTATCCAGTTTGATCCGCAGCCATATCTTACAAAACTTAAAAAAGTAAAAGTGCTTGCTTTAAATGGCAGTAAAGATATACAGGTAGTATCGCAACAAAACTTACCTGCTGTTGAAGCTGCGCTTAAACAAGGCAAAACAAAAAATTATGAGGTAAAAGAAATGCCGGGCTTAAATCATTTATTTCAGACATGCACAAAATGTACAGTTCAGGAATATGGAGAATTGCCTGAAACGTTTGCACCGGTTGCATTGCAAACTATAACAGACTGGCTGAATAAAAATGTAAAATAGGTTATCACCAATGAGTTATTAAAGAAAGTCTTGCAATTCATAACTCAACACTTATAACTTACCACTCAAATGAATTACCTCGCCCATGCATGGCTTTCTTTTAATCAGCCTGAAATACTCGTGGGCAATATGATTAGTGATTTCGTAAAAGGAAGAAAGCGCTTTGATTTTCCTGAAGGTGTTCAGCGAGGTATAATGCTGCATCGCAATATTGATGAATTTACTGATACACATGAAGTAACAAAAAAAGCTAAATCATTTTTTAAACCGGCAGTAGGTTTATATGCCGGTGCTTTTGTTGATGTTGTGTATGACCATTTCCTGGCAACAGATAAAAATGAATTTACAGATGATACGCTGATGAATTTTTCTCTGGGCGTCTATAAAACGCTTGAAGAATATCAAACAATATTGCCTGAGAAATTTGCGGTTATGTTGCCTTATATGAAGCGTGATAACTGGTTGTATAATTACAAAACTTTGCACGGCATAGAAATGAGCTTTGGAGGTTTTATGCATCGTGCAAAATATTTAAACAAAAGCAGCCTGCCTTTTGCATGCTTTACAGAAAACTATGAAGCACTGCAAAATTGTTATGTAGCTTTCTCGGCAGGTATAAAAAAATTTGCCCGTCATCAATTGCAAAACAATCAATAACGGGCAATGTTTTTTTAAGAGATTAATTTATTTTATCGCTGCTGATAATATTACCATCTGCCGAAGATTTTACTGAATAAATATCTTCGTTGCTTGACAATTTTACTTCATAAATCACACCCTGGTCATTCGTAAATTCTGTAACACCAATGATGCTGCTGTTCTTATAATTTTGTTGTAAAGCCACTGTAAGATTTGTTGGCAGTTGCTTTCCATCATTATACTTCCATGAACATACAAAGTTGCCATGCTTGCTGTAAAATATTTTTTGCAGGTTGCCATTTTGTGCAAAGCTTACAGAGTA
>CAHJWK010000183.1 GCA_903642275.1 Chitinophagaceae bacterium | reverse complement strand
CTTTTGGCTGGAGTGGTGTTGATTTATTTTTTGTATTAAGCGGTTATCTAATTGCATCTCAACTTTTTTTAAAGATGATACCGGTAAAAAAATTTCACTCAAGGAATTTTTTATTAAACGATTTTTCAGAATTATCCCGGCCTATCTTGTTGTAGTTGCTTTATACTTTTTATTACCGTTTGTAAGAGAAAGAGAAGCCCTTCCGCCGCTCTGGAAATTTTTAACCTTTACACAAAACATTGGTTTGGATGTGCAACAGCAAGGCACTTTTTCACATGCATGGAGCTTGTGCATTGAAGAACAGTTTTATCTCCTCCTTCCTTCAATACTCGCAGCTTTGGTTTATTTCAAACAAATAAAAAATGCATTTTGGTTATTGATTCTATTATTTGCATTTGGTTTTGTTGCACGATTCTATTCCTTCGAACATGTCAAATCACTTAATGACGATAGCAGAATTTCCTGGTACAAATGGATATATATCCAACATGGAGCAGGCTTGACGGTTTACTTGTTGGCGTTAGTATTGCGGCTTTACTGCAATTCAAACCTGTGTTTAGTAAAAAGGTTTTAAAATATGGTAATGCACTTTTATTTGTTAGCGCTCTACTTTTCGTAATTGATTATTTTTTCTGTTCGGAAGCCGAAAGTTTTAATGCATCAATGTTTGGCTTTCCTTTAGTTGACATTGGATACGGCTTTATAGTTTTAGCAGCTTTAAGCCCGCAATGCTTTTTACATAAATATCAATCAGGAATCACTTCAAAAATTGCAGCTTTATCGTACGGTATTTATTTAATTCATAAGATTGTCATCCATGTAACGCAAAGTCAGTTTATAAGATTTAAGATTGAGGATAGCAGCAACATCATGTTCCTGATTTGCATTGCAACTGTTTTCGTTCTTTCACTAATTTTAAATGAAACAATAGAAAAGCCATTTTTAAAACTTAGAATAAAATTACTTATTAAGAAGAAAGCAGAAGAAGTAACTGGAACAGCTTATAGTTGAGGTATATAAAAAAGAAAGCAACAGAAATTACTTACTAACCCTGTTGCTTTCGATAAACTTCCAAGCCGAAGCTCTTCCGTTTATTTGATCTTCAGACTTGCGTCTTTGATCATTTAAGATTTTTACTTTGTGGTTCTGTTTTGCTGCAACCGCCACCGAAGTACCGGTCGCTACAACCAGCAGCATTAAATTCAATCTTACTATGTAAATATACTATAGCTGATAAAGCGAATCCTCAATTTTTAATACGCTTTTATGCACTCGTTTTGTACTTCTGCATACAGAGTTATTTAAGGTTTATAAACATAATTTAAATGGATATGAACATTATTAATAAATTGCCTTCAACATTCATTAAAAAATAAAAATTTATGAGCCAGATTGCAATGCTTGGGTCCGGTTTTATCGGACGTTTTTATGCAGATTCTATCCAGGGGCAAAGAAGTAAAGATAAAATTGTAAGCATTTATGCACGTAAAGAAGTAAACGCAAAAAAGTTTGCAGATGATTATAATTGCGAACACTTTACATCAAACATGGAAGAGGCAATTGCTCATCCATCCGTTGAAGTTGTTTGCATTGCATTGCCTAATAATGTGCATGAAGATGCGGTAATGCTTTGCTGTAAATACAAAAAACCGGTTATTACAACAAAGCCTTTGGGCCGCAATGGAGCTGAAGCATTACGTATGCTGAAAGCTGTGGAAGAAGCTGGCATTTTTAACGGCTATCTTGAAGACCTCGTTTATGCGCCTAAATTTTTAAAAGCTTATAACAGTGTAAAGAACGGAGCATTAGGAAGAATTCTTTGGGCGAAGTCAAGAGAAACGCATCCTGGTCCGCATAGTGATTGGTTCTGGAATATCGAGCTTGCCGGTGGCGGATGTATTTTAGATCTGGGTTGCCATTGTATAGAAATTACCAGGACGTTTATTGGAAAAGATATAAAGCCACTTGAAGTGATGTGCTGGGCTGATACACAGGTTAAACCGATTGATGCGGAAGACCATGCTATTGGTTTAATTAAATATGAAAACGGCGCTATTGCACAATTTGAAGTTAGCTGGACCTTTCGCGGCGGCATGGATTTGCGTGATGAAGTAATGGGCACCGAAGGCACCATCTGGATTAATAATTTTTTACGCACAGGCCTTGAAATGTTTACTACAGGGAAAGGCGCAGACTATGTTGCTGAAAAAGCTGAAAGTAATACCGGCTGGTTGTTTCCTGTGGGCGATGAAGTAAATGATTTGGGCTATAATCACATGTTCACAGAAATGTTTGAATGCATGGAAGAAGGTAAAGAGCCAAGGGAAACTTTTTACGACGGTTATGTTGTAAATGCAATAATTGATTCAGCATATAAATCGGCCAAAACAAAACTCTGGGAACCGATACAACTTGAAGTTTGGCGTGGGCAGGAAGGCTTATCAAAACAAAGCAATCTTACGGATTATGATGAAGATAATTATTTGATTAAAGAAGAAGTAACACATTACGGTGCAAAAAAAGTAATTCTTAAAAATAAGCAAACAGGCAAGATTGAAGAAAAGATTTTAGAGTAACAGCTTTTATAAATACCGCATGATTTTTTTAACTCACCGCAATCTTTTTAATCACGCGTTGAATACGTATTTTTAAATATTGAAAAAACAAGTTGATTTACTAATCTTTGTTTTTTAACCTGCTTTTATTATGAAGAAATAATGTGAGATGAATGTCTCCTTTCGTTATCAAAATATCAATCACATGTTTTGCAATATTGCCGCTTGCTCCTATAACAATTACTCTCTTCATAAACAAAATTCTTTGGCGCTGTAATATTTAAAAACCCGTCGTTCTTTCCAATGCTTCTGTATAGCGGTTGCCAACAACTTTAATATTATCAGCAGCATCATTTATTTGCTTCAAATCTTCTGCTGTTAATTCTAAATCAACTGCACCATTATTTTCTTCAAGCCTGTTGATTTTGGTAGTTCCTGGTATTGGAGCAATCCATGGCTTTTGTGCCAGCAACCATGCCAATGCGATCTGCGCCGGCGTTGCATTCTTTTGTTTTGCAACATCACTCAGCAGGTCAATTAAAGCCTGGTTGGCTTTCATAGCTTCCGGCTGAAAGCGTGGCAATTGTTTTCTGAAATCATTATCACCAAGCTTCGTGGTTTCATCCATCTTACCCGTTAAAAATCCTTTGCCCAGCGGGCTGAACGGCACAAACCCAATTCCTAACTCTTCAAGCATTGGTATTATATCTTCTTCCGGTTTTCTTGTCCATAAACTATACTCACTTTGTAAAGCTGTTAACGGTTGTACAGCGTTTGCTTTACGAATAGTATTTGCTCCTGCTTCACTCATTCCAAAATGCTTCACCTTGCCTGCTCCAATCAAATCTTTTACAGTACCGGCAACGTCTTCAATCGGCACATTCGGGTCAACGCGATGCTGGTATAGTAAATCAATCACATCAATTTTTAATCTTTTAAGAGAACCTTCTACGGCTTGTTTTATATGTTCGGGCTGGCTGTTTACGCCACTCATTTTTCCATCCGCTATATTAAAGCCAAACTTGGTTGCAATAACAACTTTATCACGATAGGGCGCTAATGCTTCACCCACCAGTTCTTCGTTGGTGTAAGGGCCATACACTTCTGCCGTATCGAAAAAAGTAACACCGTTTTCAACAGCAGCCTGTATTAATTTAATAGCATCTTTTTTATCCATTGGTGTCCCATAAGAAAAGCTCATACCC
>CAHJWK010000182.1 GCA_903642275.1 Chitinophagaceae bacterium | reverse complement strand
AATTATACATGCAGAGAAGCTTTGATTCAATTGACAAATGGAATTAGCTATATGGTATATTATGTACCGGATTTATTGCCACTGGTAAAAGAAAACACTTTTGAGTTTAAAAATATTTCCGGTCTTATTTTACAATATCAAACAAATGTTCATGATGAAAAAATTCAATATACCGCAAGCAGCATAAGTTTTGATCCGGTACCTGTTTTCAGGTTTAATGTACCTACATCAGGCTATAAAATTCTTAATGATTAGAGCGGTTAGGTGAAGCAGGTGTTTTAAATAAAGGAACCTTTACTTTATAGGAGTAAGGATAGACATAAGTAGTATTACCATTTTGAAAACTGATCATTGATTTACCTTCCATCGAATGAATAGAATTTACTTGATAAACATTTTGAGACCCTTTATATTGAAACTGGGAAAGCCTGAAAGAAGGATAAGCTCGTGATTTATAATTATTCCTGTTAAAGTTTTTTAAACTGATTTTCTTAATACTGTTATCATCACCTGAAGTGCTGCCAATAAAAGCAGCAAAACTTTGAAGGCTGATTAAAAAACCAAGCGCGAATAAAAATTTTTTTAAAGTAAACAGCCGTTTCATTTGCACAAAAATATAAAATTTAACAAGAATTACAAATAATAAACGTATAATCACAAAGAATTGTTACAGAAATAGGAATTTTTATTTTCCCGGCATACCTTACAGCAACCTTTAAATTATGCATGAACACTCCTTTAGAGAAAATGCAAATGAATTAGATGAGTTATTAAAGCAATATGAAGATTTACGCAGCGGTAAAAAGCATATCTTTTTAGAAGAAGAATCTTTTGAAATAATCATTGATTATTATGACGAAAAAGATAATTTTTTGAAAGCGCTTGAAGTGGCTGAAACCGGTATTGAGTATTTTCCTTATTCTTCTACTCTGCTGATAAAAAAAGCGGATCTGCTTATAACCACACATCAATATAAAGAATCACTTGGAATTTTAGAACAGGCACATTTTTATGATGCCCGGAATATTGATATCTATATATTAAAAACAGATGCTTTTTTGGCGTTGGATATGCAGCAAAATGCAGTTAATCTTTTAGAAGAAGCTTTGCAGCTTTTTGACAGTGATGAAAAAGTTGATTTGCTCTTTGAGCTGGCAGATGTTTATGACGATTACGAAGAGTTTGATAAAGTGTTTGAATGTCTTTACCTGATACTGGAACATGAACCAGCTAACGAAGAAGCCCTGTATAAAATTTGCTTTTGGACAGATTTTACCGGCCGTAATGAAGAAAGTATAAAGTTGCATCAAAAGATAATAGATAACCAGCCTTATTCTGAACTTGCCTGGTTTAATCTTGGCTCAGCTTACCAGGGATTAAAATTGTTTGAAAAAGCAATTGATGCTTACCAGTTTGCCGTTGTTATCAATGAAAAATTTGATTATGCATACCGCAATTTAGGTGACGCTTACATACGGTTACGCAAGTATAAAGAAGCTATTGAAGTGCTTGAAAAAGTTGGTGAAATAACAAGGCCGGAAGAAGTAATTTACGAAGCGATTGGCCACTGCCATCACAGGTTGGGAAATTATGCACAGGCTCGTTTTAATTATAGGAAGGCATCTCACATGAGCCCGGGCGATAGTAAGTTGTATTATAAAATTGCACTAACTTATATTAACGAACAGCAATGGAAAAGCGCCATTAAGCAATTAGATAATGCGTTGCGCATCAATCGCAATTCACCGGAATATATTCTTGCCATTGGCCAATGCGCTGTACAATTAAAAAACTATAAAGACGCAGTGCATTATTTTAGTTTGGTGGTAAGGAATAAACCAAAAAATGTGCGTGGCTGGGAGGCGCTTATAAGATGTTTAATAGAAACAAAGCATTATAACGAAGCCATTCAGCAATGTATTGATGCTTTAAGTAACACAGATAATAAGCCACTGTTTTATTTTCTTTACAGCGCAGTCTTGTTTGCACTTAATAAAAACAAAGACGCTATTATAAAATTAGAGAATGGCTTGAAACTGGCACCGCAATATTTAAAAAAGTTTGTTGAATTAAATCCGTCAATTCTTCAAAATCAACAGGTGATTGATGTAATTGCCCGTTACAGGAAAACAAAACGAAAGAAGTTTTAAAGTTTCAGGTTGTTGCAAGATGTAATTGCGCATCACTTATTTTTGCCGCTTCAAAAAAATATTTAATGAATTTTGGACTAACGCAAATGCCAGACCGCGAAGAGAAGCCACGTACTAATGGTTTAACAATGGTTATGGATAAAGGTTTGAGTTTAGAAGAGACAAAAAATTTTTTAAGTATCGGTTATCCGCATGTAGATATTTTAAAATTAGGATTTGGAACTGCTTTCGTTACGCCCAATCTCAGGGAAAAAATAGAGGCATATCAATCACTTGATATTCCTGTTTATTTTGGAGGAACTTTATTTGAAGCATTCCTGATACGCAACCAGTTTGATGATTACATAGCGCTTTGTAAAGATTATAAAATAACATACATGGAAGTGAGTGATGGTTCAATAACTATTCCACATACTGAAAAATGTGGTTACATAGAAAAGCTTACACAACATGGAACTGTTTTAAGTGAAGTTGGAAGCAAAGATGCAGAACATATAATTCCACCATATAAATGGATTGAATTGATGAAAGCTGAATTAAGCGCCGGTTCTACGTATGTTATAGCAGAAGCAAGAGAGTCCGGAAACGTCGGTATATATCGTGGCAGTGGTGAAGTAAGAGAAGGATTGGTGCAGGAAATTCTCACTCAAATTCCTGAACAAAAAATTATATGGGAAGCTCCGCAAAAAGCGCAGCAGTTATATTTTCTTGAACTGCTTGGCTGCAATGCAAATTTTGGTAACATTGCACCGGCTGAAGTCATTTCTTTGGAAGCCATGCGCCTGGGTTTAAGAGGTGATACATTCAACCTATTTCTTAAAAAATAAGCAATGCGTGAGTACGGTTTAATAGGTTATCCGCTTACACATTCGTTTTCTCAAAAATATTTTACAGAAAAGTTTTTACAGGAAAAAATCACAGATGCTTCATTTTTAAATTTCGAATTAAAACAAATAAATGAAGCCAAAAAAATTTTTACCAATCATCCTTCATTAAAAGGTTTGTCTGTTACTATTCCCCATAAAAAAAATATTATTAATTATTTAGATGAGGTTTCAAATGTTGTTAATGAAACCGGCGCCTGCAATTGCATTAAAATCAGTAATAAAAAAAAAACAGGTTTTAATACTGACACCATTGGGTTTGAAAAATCTTTTGTAAAAAATCTTCTGCCAACACATAATAAAGCATTGATATTAGGAACTGGTGGCGCCGCTGTTGCTGTTGAATATGTTTTGAAAAAATTAAATATTCAATACAGGTTTGTGTCAAGAAATAAGAGTGCAGATAATTATACCTGGCATGAATTGAATGAAGATCTAATACATCAATATACAATTATCATTAACTGCACACCTCTTGGCACTTATCCAAATATTAATGAAGCGCCTCAACTGCCCTACCAGTTTTTAACGCAACACCATTATCTTTTTGATCTTGTTTATAATCCACCGGTTACATTATTTCTCACTCATGCAAAAAAACATAACTCCATTATTAAGAACGGTTATGAAATGCTTGTAATTCAGGCAGAAGAAAACTGGAGAATCTGGAATGAATAATATACTTTTAGCGCATTTTTAAATGTTCTTTAAAAAAATTTTTGCGCTGATAATAATT
>CAHJWK010000181.1 GCA_903642275.1 Chitinophagaceae bacterium | reverse complement strand
ATTATTTTTATAATTTTCAAGTATAATAAAATTATCTGCTGATGGAATTGGCTTGTATATTTCTTCAGTAACATCATAATATAATTTCCTGCTATTTTCTGTTTTATAAAATGATGTATTGCCCGATGCAAGCATTTCGTCAACCCACGCTGCAACTGTATAACCGACGGCTTTCATTGCTTCCGTTGTTTTGCGTACGTTTAAAATGTCCCAGCTTTCAAAAGCGCCAATTTCCCATCCAAAACCTGCCATGATTGCATCATCAATCCTATATAACTCATCACTTATTTCAGGAATGCGATGTGATACATAAGAGAACAAAGCATAGAACATATCACGATAAAATTCACCGGCTTTATCCTGCGCAGTAAACAATATCTTTAATCTTGCTTTTACATCATCAATCAACAACGCAGACTTAACTGAAGCAAATGATGCTTTACTTTTTGGTGCATATTCCAGCGTTTGTAAATTAAGCGTATGAATTTCTTTATCACTCTTGCGCTCTTCAGGGCTGCCTTCCGTTAAAGGCATTTTTATCTTATTAAAAAATCCCTGGCCGCTTTTATCACCCAGCCACTTATTCGATATTATCTTGTTTAACCATTCAGGGATTTTAAAATAATCTTTTGCTTCATCATCAGGACAATTTTCTTCAACACCTTTGGCAACTTTTACCAACGTATCAATACCAACTACGTCAGCTGTTCTGAACGTTGCAGATTTTGGCCTGCCGATAATTGGTCCTGTTAATGCATCCACTTCATCAATACTTAAACCCAATTTTTCCATTGTTTTAAACACAGCCATAATTCCAAACACACCAATACGATTGGCAATAAATGCAGGTGTATCTTTTGCAAGTACCGTTGTTTTACCTAAAAACAAGTCACCATAATGCATTAAAAAATCTACAACAGTTTTATCTGTTTCAGGTGTAGGAATTATTTCAAGCAAACGCAGGTAACGTGGCGGATTAAAAAAGTGTGTTCCACAAAAATGCTTTTTAAAATCATCACTTCTGTCTTGCGATAACAAATGGATTGGTATGCCTGAAGTATTAGTTGTAATCAATGTTCCGGGCTTGCGAAATTGTTCAACGGTTGAATATAATTGTTGTTTGATATCAAGCCTTTCAACTACAACTTCAATCACCCAATCATAATCTTTTATATCTTTTAAGTTATCATCAAAATTGCCTGTCGTTATGTACTTAATAACATCTTTTGTATAAACAGGAGATGGGTTTGATTTGATGGCAGACTGCAATGCATCATTCACAATTTTATTTCGTTGCACAATATTTTCAACATTAGGCGCAGTAATATCAAGCAACAAAACCTGAACACCAGTGCCTGCAAAATGACAAGCGATTCTTGAACCCATCACACCACTGCCCAGCACTGCAACTTTTTTAATCAGCCTTTTCATATTTTAAATTAAAAGCAAGCAAACAAAATTAGTTGCTTAAACAACTATTTACAATTATAATTTTTATATGTAGTTGGTTCTTTTCAAGAAGTTATAAAAAAGAAAAATATTATGTTTATGTCTTTGTTTTAAACGCTTTTAGAATGCTTAATCATATTCATTTATTGTGGAGAGGAGATGAGTTTGAAAGAGAAATGGTGCAGGTGCATCTGTATTATTTACCCTTGAATTCCGCTTTGCGTTTTTCTAAAAAAGCAGCAGCGCCTTCTTTTACATCTTCAGTTAAAAAGCATTCACCAAATTTCTTCATTTCAAAATCATAGCCTTCTTGTGTGTAATCAAAATTGTTGATACATTCAATAACTTTTGTTATGGCAAGCGGCGCTTTGGTATGAATAACAGCTAATACTTTTTTAACTTCATTTAGTAATTCATTTTGTTCAACAATTTTATTTACAATACCATATTGTTGTGCATCTGAAGCAGAAATTATTTCACCCGTCATAATTAGCTGCATTGCTCGGTTCTTACCTACAAGCTGCGTTAAACGTTGTGTGCCACCGTAACCGGGTATCAATCCCAAATTCACTTCCGGCTGGCCAAACTTTGCATTTTTACTTGCGATAATAAAATGACAAGCCAATGCCAGTTCGCAACCGCCGCCTAAAGCAAAACCATTTACGGCTGCAATAATTGGTTTGGGCGAATTTGCAATTTTATCAAACACGGTCTCCTGCCCTTTTCTTGCGAGTGCTTCACCTGTATTTGCATCAAGCTGTAAGAACTCGCTTATGTCTGCACCTGCAACAAATGCTTTTTCGCCGGCACCAGTTATGATTGCTGATTTTATATCCATGCTATTATATACTTCAACAATGGCATCGCTTAATTCTTCAATCACTGTTTTATTAAGTGCATTTAATTTTTCAGGGCGGTTAATGGTAATAGTGCAAATACTATCTTCTATTGATGTAAGCAATGTTTGATACTGCATTAGGGCATTTGTTTTAATATCAATATTTATAAAATTATAATGCAAAAATAGGTTTCTAATATCGTTTCATTTTTCAGTTTCATCCCTGTATATTTGCGCGAATTCAAGAATGGAATTATGGTGGTTAGAAGCATAAAATCTTTACTGGCATTGAGTTTCAGCGTTGTTTGTCTGTTTTTCGTAACATCCGCTTTTTCACAAGGTGAGATGCCCGAAACAAAAAGCAGTACCAAACAGGAAGAAAAAAAGGGATTTGATGCAAGTGAAGTTATTTTCGGCCACGTTTTAGATGCACATGAATTTCATTTTTTTTCTTATGAAGGAAGCGATGGTATTGAACATGAAGCTTCTATTCCACTTCCTGTTTTCCTTTACTCTCCGCAAAAAGGTTTTTCAGCTTTCATGTTTTCTAAATTCAATCATGGCGAAACAGACTATAATGGCTATGAACTATTGACTAATAAGAAAATTGTAGCGCAAAGCCTTGATGCTACTAAATACACTGACGGGCAAATCGTAGCCGTTAAAAATGACGTAATTGATACCAGCGTAAAAGTGTTTGATTTTTCACTCACACGCAACGTGGTGCAAATGATAATTGCACTTGTTTTATTGATTTGGATAATGCTAGCTGTAGCTAAACGTTATAAAAGTGGCCAGGGTATTACTTCAGCACCAAAAGGCACACAAAGCCTGATTGAACCTGTTATTATTTTTGTGCAGGATGATGTTGCAAAACCCAATCTTGGCGATAAATACCAAAAATACCTCCCTTATTTATTAACTGTATTTTTCTTTATTCTGATAAATAATTTAGTTGGCTTAATACCAGGCACAGCCAATGTAACCGGTAATATTGCTTTTACTTTTGTGCTGGCAATTATCTCTTTTATTATTATTTTATTTAGTTCAAACAAACATTATTGGGGCCATATTGTTAATCCGCCGGTACCTGTTGGCATTAAACCAATTTTAATTATAGTTGAAGTTTTAGGAATTTTTACCAAGCCGGTTGCTTTAATGATACGGTTATTCGCAAACATGGTTGCAGGCCATATCATCATCATTTGTCTTATTTCACTCATATTCATATTTGGTGCTATCAGTACGGCTGTTGGATGGGGATTTTCGCCGCTATCCATTGCATTTACAATATTTATTTATTTTATTGAAATATTAGTTGCTTTTTTGCAGGCTTATATATTTACAAATCTTACGGCAGTATTTATCGGGCAGGCTTTTGAAGGCGGTCATGATGATGCAAACCATCATAATGAAAATGTTGCGGTTGTTTAAATTTTAATCAATATAAAAACATAACTATGGATTTAATGAATGTTATTTTACTTGATGCTACGGCAAATGCCGGCGGAGCTATCGGTGCAGGTTTGGCAGCAATTGGTGCAGGTATTGGTATCGGCCAAATTGGTAAAGGCGCAGTAGAAGCTATCGCACGCCAGCCCGAAGTTTCAAATGATATTCGTGCAAAC
>CAHJWK010000180.1 GCA_903642275.1 Chitinophagaceae bacterium | reverse complement strand
ACCTTCTTTTACAGGTTCACCAAAGTTGGGTGTTCCATCGTTATTCCAATAAAATTTTTGTGCTCTTGGTGAACGGTACATGCCGCAGCCTTCATTTGCTTTATCATTTGCATGATATAAAATCCAATCTTCTTTACCATCAGGCGATTTAAAGAATGAATTATGGCCGGGCGCATAAACGCTTTTTTTTAAAGATGCTTTAAACACAGGCTTTTCAGCTTTACTCCACTCAGATGAATCAAGTAAATTATTTCCTTTGAAGGATAACATGCCTAAAGCATACGCGTCCGTCCAGCAACCACTGGCGGAGTAAACAATAAATAATTTTCCATTGTGTTCCAAAAATTGGGGGCCTTCGTTTACATTAACATGCGGCGGATTGTTTGCATCATGCAAATCACCTTTTGTTTCCCAATCGTATTGAGGCTTTGAAATTCTTACACGCTTCCCTTCAATTGTAAACGGGTTCTTCATTTTGGCAATGTATATATCCTGTTCGCCATTTACATCATCTTCCCATCCACTCCACGCGATATATAATTGATGTTTGTATTGAATAATGTCTGCATCAATCGCCCACTTATCAGAACTGTCTGCAAGCTTGCCTTTAAATTTCCATTCACTGTTCATCGGGTCTGCATTATCATTTTCTAAAATATACAAGTGATGATGATTGTTGCTGCCATCATCGGCAGCAAAATATGCGTACCATTTATTTTGCAGGAACATAATTTCAGGCGCCCACAATTCATCTGAATGCATTGTGCCTGCTTCAGGCTTGTATATAATTTTATGTTCTGCTGTTTTTAACTCGGCAAGATTTTTTGTTTTCCAGATTGCAATTTTATTACCCAAAGTATTTGTGTAGTAATAGTATCCATCTTTATAAAAACTATAAGGGTCAGCACCGGAAGGCAGCAAAGGATTAGTGAATGTATTTTGAGCAAAGCATGTGTTTGCAAAAAAAATAGCAATTAAAAATGCTGTAAGCTCCATTAGTTTATCTATTCACCGGAAGGTTTTTTTATGGCAGTATTAATAGCAACCGGGGTTCCAAAATTTGGAGTGCCATCTGCATTAAATGTAAACTTTTGCATGCGTGGACTGCGGCTATCTCCGCAACCATCACCAGCAGGGTGTGATACTGAATTAGCATGATAAATAATCCAGTTTTCTTTTCCGTCCGGAGAAAGAAAAAAACCATTATGACCAGGACCAAAAGCACCGCCTGAAGTATTAGATGTAAATATAGGTGACGAAGATTTAGTCCAGTCAGAAGCATTCAAAGGGTCACCATTTGCTTTTAATGAAAGTAACCCTAAAGAATAATTATCTGTGCCACAAAAGCTTGCTGAATAGGTCAGAAATACATTTCCATTTGCATTAATAAGTGCTTCCGGGCCTTCGTTAACGGGAAAACCATTTTTCTCCCAATCATTTGTTGGTGATGATATTAAAGCACGGCTGCCGGAAATGGTATAAGGATTTGAGAGCTTCGCTATATAAATATTCTGTACACCACCTAAGCTGTTTATCCATCCGCTCCATATTAAATAAGATGAGCCGTTATAATCAAATTCAGATGCATCAATCGCCCAATTGTTTGATGGCTCAACAAGTTTTCCTTTTAATTGAAATGAACCTGTTGTTGGATCGGAAGCATCGTTTTCCAAAACATATAAGCGATGCGTTTCATCATAGCCACTGCTATCTGCTGCAAAATAGATGTACCATTTGTTGTTGATAAAATGAATCTCCGGTGCCCAGGCATCATCAGAATAAGCAGTGCCCGGAACTGCATTCCATACTGTTGTAATAGCTGCATCTTTTAAATCAGACATAGCTTTTGTTTTCCATAAACTGATTTTATTACCCAGTGTTTGCGTGTAATAATAATAGCCATCTTTTTGTACTACCCATGGATCAGGTCCTGATGATAACAAGGGATTTGTAAAAGTTGTTGTATCCGTTACAGGTGGTGTTACCGGCGGCGGTGTTATTGGATCATTACCTGAACCTTTACCACAACCAACAGCAAGAAACATACAAAATAACAGGGCGTTTGTTATGCTTAAACATCTTTTCATATCAATAATTAAAAGAAAAATCAAATTAGTAACCAGGGTTTTGTTTCAAGTTAGGATCAGCATCAATATCCTGTTGAGGTATTGGTAATAACTCATCCCTTCCTACTTTAAAATTAGCAAAACCAGGATCACGGCCTGCAAGTTGAGTACTTAAATCACCCCATCGTGCTAAATCTTCCCAGCGATGACCTTCGCCTGATAATTCAGTTATTCTTTCATGCTTTAATTGTATTAAAAAATTAGTTTGCGAAAGACCCGGCATTGTAGTGGATAAAGGTGCCAGACCTGCTCTTCCTCTAACCCGGTCAACATACTGATAAGCCTGTGCAGTTTGACCAGAAGCATTTAGCGCTTCGGCATATAATAACAATACATCTGCATAACGTATGAAGCGATAGTTGTTTGGTGAATGAAAAGATGATGTATTGCTTGTTGAATCTGTAAGAAGCTTTCTGAAACAAACTGTATTTTTTGTACCAGGTAAATTAGCTGGCCCATCAGGATAATTCTCATTAGTCCATGTGGTTCCATATACCAATGTATAATCAGGGCCACGTGGATCTGTAGAATCGTAAAGAAAAGAAGCCTGAAGACGTGGATCTCTTTGTCCATTAACAGTTTTTTCTTTCAAAAATTCCCAAACAACCCAACGTTCAGCCTGCCCATCACAAAAACCAAAAGGAGGTGTATTACGAGGAGCAAAGAATGGTTCTATTGAACTGCCATAATTTAAATGATCAGGATTACCATTTACATCATCATCAAACTGGTCATTTGGGTTTAATTGATTTTGAAATTCAAAAACAGATTCTTTATTATTTTCTGTAACTGCAGTGAAATTATCTCTATAAGTAGGAACTAAATCATAGACATCCTTACCCTCTCCGGTTACAAGCCAGGCAAATGCATTAACTGCCTGCTGATACATGCGCCTCTGCATGTAAGTTTTACCAAGTAAAGCATATGCAGCTCCACGGGTAGCACGTCCTACATTAGCATCGTCATAATTAACAGGGAGCATGGGAGCTGCCTCAGTTAAATCTTTCGCTACCTGTGCCCATACTGTATCTTGTTTAGAATTAGATATATTTTGATCTGATGTAGTACTGGTATGTAAAATTACCGGAACGTTACCCCAATAATCAGCTAAATAATAATAAAATAAGGCGCGCATAAATTTAGCTTCACCTAATAACTGGGTTTGCAGATTTTTATCCATGTCAATACTCGGGACATTATCTAAAACTTGGTTGCAGCGGTTAATGCCAACATAACAATCCTGGTAGAAAGATCTTCGTTCAAAAAAATTCAAATCAGTAACATTAAAAATATCAAAGTTGTTAACCAGTGCACTATTTGGACTTGCGCTGAGGCCTTCATCAGAACGAATTATATCAATAAAAAACTGGTTACGTGATAAACCAACGCGGTGATAAGTACTGTAAATACTGTTTACCCCTTTTTGTGCATAATCAGCGGTTTTAAATATATCAGCAGAGGTAGGTCCATTTGGATTCGGGATATCCAGTTTTTTCTTACAGCTTGTTATTAATATTGCTAAAATTGCAATAAACAGTATTCTGTTTTTCATAATAATGACTTTAGTTAGTGTGATTAAAATTCGCTTATTATACCAAAAGAAATAATGCGGCTGGAGGGCCAGTTACCCGCATCTACGCCACGTAAGTTGACCGGATCACTGCCGTTTCCGGTTATATCAGGATCCAAGCCTTTATACTTAGTAATAGTAAAAAGATTTTGACCACTTACAAAAATGCTTGTATTTGTAAAACCAATTCTTTGCATTAAAGGCTTAGGCAATATATAAGACAATTCAACATTACGTAAACGCAGATAGGAGCCATTTTCGAGCCAACGGTCACTTTCTATACGGCTGTTTTCACTAATATCTACATCAGTTCCCACACCGAGACGCGGATCGAGAGCACCGATATTATCAGGAGTCCAGGGATTCAGGTCTTTCCTAAAATTATCCAGGTTGGTATAACTGTCCAGTACACGGCGCACATCGTCATAAA
>CAHJWK010000179.1 GCA_903642275.1 Chitinophagaceae bacterium | reverse complement strand
GAAATATTATTTTAAAAATTATTGATGAAGGCTACGGCATTAATGATGATGAAAAGAAAAAGGTGTTTGAAAAATTTTATCGCAGTGGTAATGAAACCATACGCAGAACAAAAGGAACAGGTCTTGGCTTATATCTTTGCAGACGCATAGTGGAAAGTCAAAAGGCAAAAATCAAAATTCAAAACAACCAGCCCATCGGCAGTATTTTTATAGTTGAATTTAATTATGAGTGAAAAAGAAAAAGCAAATATTTTATTGGTAGAAGATGAAGAACATCTTCATGAAACATTAAAGCTTAACCTTGAAATGGAAGGTTATACAGTTACTTCTGCATACGATGGTAATGAAGCTTTAAAAGCTGCTGAAGAAGAATATTTTGATTTGATAATTATGGATGTGATGTTGCCGGAAATAGACGGCATCAGTGTTACAGAAAATATCCGCTTAAAAAATAATGATGTGCCTGTTTTAATTTTAAGTGCAAAAAATACAGGACAGGATCGTGTGCTTGGTTTAAAAAAAGGCGCCGATGATTATCTAATCAAACCGTTTAATCTTGAAGAATTATTGTTGCGTGTTGATAAGCTTATTATAAAAAATAAAAAAATTGCCGATAAAGATTTTGTATTTGACACCTATACTTTTGATAGCAATATTATTGATTTTAAAGCACAGCAGGCAACATTAAAAAATGGTTCGGTGATTGAGTTAAGTAAGAAAGAAACCATGCTTTTAAAACTGCTTATAGAGAATAAAAACCAGGTAGTAACAAGAGAAAAAATTCTGCAATCGGTGTGGGGTTATAAAGTGTATCCCAACACAAGAACAATTGATAATTTTATTCTTAATTTTCGAAAATATTTTGAAGGCGACAGCCGTAATCCAAAACATTTTTTTTCAGTAAGAGGCGTTGGATATAAATATATTGATTAGTCTTCTTTTTGTAACGCTTCAATTGAATGCTTTACTTCATTAAAATAAAAATGAAGATTAGTTTCCGTTTCAAATGGCGCATAGATTTTTTCATTGCATATTTCATTTAAACTAAATATTTTTTTATAAAGCGTCTCATCATTTAATTTCTTTTTCATTTTAGCTAATAAAAATAATTCTGAATGATGTGTTGTTTCTGTAAATTCTGTAATTGCCATCATTAGTAATTCTTTTGCCTCTGCAAAAAACAACCTGCTATCTGTGATGCTTTCAATATCATTCCAATATCTTGAAAAATCAGTTTTAAATTTAAACTTTACTTCAGGTTCAAATACAGGCACAGGTGTTACAGTTTGCGTAACCTGATGTTTTTGTAATTGAATTTTATTTTTTTTATAACTGATAAATCCAATAAATCCGGCTATAACAGCAATTGCTGCAACAATCCATAAATATTTCCTGTTGCTTATATCATAATTAACCACATTGACAAACTCATTTTTTTTTGAAAGCGCTTTAGTAAAAGTTACGCCAATACTATCTGTACTTATTGTTTGATAATCTTTAATTGTATTGTTGAAATAACTAAACTTAATTGCAGGTAAAGTAACCTCTCCTTCTTTTTTACCGATGAACGGAATATCAAATATCCTATCGCCACTAACGGGAAAAATAGTTTGATCAATATGCTGGGAATCACTGCCATCAAAATGTTCTGTTCCCTTTGGCCACATTACAACCGGCTTGCTGATAGCATCTAAATTTCCTGAACCTTTAATTGTAATGATGAGATGATCATTCTCACCTGCAGCAATTTTTTTATCTGCCACTGAAGCGCTTATAGTAAATGAACCAATGATGCCATAAAAATCATCCGGCTTGTTTTTATCAGGCAAGTCTGCAACCTCTACAGAAACCGGCGTATTACTTATTGGTATATCATATTTACGCGTAAGAAAAGCATTATCATTATCCGGTATTTCAATATGATTGCTTACGGTTGCCGTGCCCATTGAAAGAGAACCGGCTTCAACCGGTGTAAGCTGTACTTTGCGCACAATAAAACTGGTATAATCATGGCCGTTAACAGCTTCTGTTTGCGGAGTTTCGTCAAAGCTTAATTCGGTTACACTGCAACCACTAAACTCGGGTTGTTTTCGCACTATTGCCTGCCCGCTTACTGAAGTGTAAAATTTATATGAAGCCAGCACTGGCTCACCTACAAAAATTTTATTACTGCTAACACTCACTTTAATAAACATGCTGCGCTTCAAAAAGTCTTCTATTTTATTATTAATAACCTCATTTTCGTTTTGTGTACTATTAATTGATGAAGAAGGCTGCGCAATACTTTGCTTTGCAGGCAGAACAACAAAAGCAGCTATAAAAAAATATATAAGTAAAAAGTTAACGCAATAAAATTTCATTAGTTTGTAAAGATAGATTTTGATATTTTCTATGCTGATGAATGCAGGTTAATGTACGGTTAAAGCAAGATAAAACAGGCGTCATTCATAATTTATAATTCATAGTTATTGTTATGTTTGTTGGGATAAACCAAATACAATGGCGTTTTCTTCAATAGATACAATTATAGATTTTCTTGAACCGGTTAATGATACGCATCTTCATGCAGATGGTGAAAATTTTACGCAGAAACAGTTAGGTAATTATGTTGATATATACACCAAAAATTTTCCTGATGTTCAGGCGGCAGATTTAATAATTGTTGGCTGTAATGAATGCCGCGGTGCTGGTGTAATCAAGTCAAGTAATACAGGTATTGATGCAGTACGTAAGCATTTTTACCAGTTGTATTACTGGCATCCGGAAGTTAAAATTGCAGACATCGGGAATATAAAGCGTGGTATAAGGCTTGAGGATACCTGCTCTGCTTTACAACAGGTGCTTAGCGAGTTACAGCCCTTGCAAAAAAAGGTAGTAATAATTGGCGGAACGCATGATATAATGCTTACACAGTATAAAGTATTTGCTGCGCAGCAGGAAATTATTGAAGCTACCTGTGTGGATGCTTTTTTAGATATGAACACAGAAAGTATTATACCGGCTGAAATTTTTTTAATGGAAATTTTTATGAGTGAACCTAATTACCTAAAGCATTATAATCATATAGGCTTTCAGAGTTATTTTGTTCACCCCGCTATGCTTGAAACAATAGATAAACTGCGTTTTGATTGTTATCGCGTTGGTGTTGTAAAGGAGCATATAGAAGCTATGGAACCAGTAATACGCAACACCAATATTTTTGCGTTTGATATTGCTGCCATTCAAAACAGTCATGCACCTGCCAACCGCATTACGCCCAATGGTTTTAATGGTGAAGAGGCCTGCACATTAATGCAATATGCCGGCATGAGCGGTTTATTAAGTACGATTGGCATTTACGGTTATAATTATGAGCAGGATATAAGTGAGCTTACTGCAAAACAAATAAGCCACATGTTATGGTATGTGTGTGATGGCATACAAAAAGGTAAGCTTGAATCACCACTTGAACAAAGGGAAAACTTTAATGAATTTAAACTAATGTTTGCTGACTTTGAAACAACGTTTCTGCGAAGCAAAAAAACACAACGCTGGTGGATGCAGCTGCCGGATAGAACTTTTGTTGCCTGCAGTGAAAAAGATTACGAAACCGCATTAAATAATGAAATACCTGAACGCTGGTTAAGAGCGGCGGAAAGAAGCTGAATTAAACCATTGGCAGCGTTAATGCCGTACATAATTATTTGTTGTAAAAGAAATGGGCCGTCATTCCGCAAAATCTATTTAGCTTCAGTTCCAGCGTGATGGAACGCAGGTGAACAGTAGTAATAAACATCAGCAATAATATTAATTTAGCTTCAATATCGGCTCCACAGCCTGTCCTCCTAAAAATGAGGAGCGCTATTGTCCCGCCTGCAGCAATACGCCTTCGTTAGCGATAATGCGCCGATTACTCTCAATTCATAACAATTCGTTACTTTTGAAAAAAGACTTTTTATGGCAAATGCTTTAAAATATATGATTGACGAAAATGGTGACAAGACTTCTGTATTGGTGCCTTTGAAAACTCGGTAAAAGACGAATCAAGACTATTCTAAACTTCAAAATAAGCTAAAGTTTTGATTGGTATAAAAGAAGGTTTGACTGAAGTTGAAGACGCAAAAAAAATCAGGAAAGAAGTTGCAAACTTTAAAAG
>CAHJWK010000178.1 GCA_903642275.1 Chitinophagaceae bacterium | reverse complement strand
TTAATTTGATAGTACAAACCTAAGCTTACAATTAAATAAACACGCGGTGCAAATGCGGCATTCTAAGGAGTTGATTGCGACAAAAACATTATTTAAGTTTGCCGTATAAAATTTTTATATGAAGCATGTTTCTATTCTTATTCCTAAAGGACACACAAGTGTTGTAAATATTGAAGGCACGCACCAGATTTTCAATGAAGTAAATACGCTGCTTGCAGGCATGAACAAGCCGCCGCTGTTTAAAGTGCAGCTGGTTGGTTTATCAAAAGAAACCAGCCAGCGCAACGGCTTGTTTACAATTACACCCGATGTTTTAATAGATGATGTTAAGAAAACGGATCTTATAATTATACCTGCAATGTATGGTGCGCCAAACGATGTAATAGAAAGAAATAAAACGTTCATGCCATGGCTTCAACATCAGTATAAAAAAGGTGCTGAAATAGCAGCGCTTTGCATTGCTGCTTTTTTTCTTGCAGGTACCGGTTTACTCAATGGTAAACAATGTTCTACTCATTGGTCTGCAGCAAAAGATTTCAAAGAACTTTTTCCTCAAGTGAACCTAGTTGATGACAAAATTATTACTGAAGAAGATGGCATTTATACCAGCGGCGGCGCATATTCTTTTTTAAATCTTATTGTTTATATTATTGAAAAATACGCAGGCCGTGATATCGCCATTTTAATTGCCAAATCATTTATGATTGATATTGACAAAATAAGCCAGTCACCTTTCACCATTTTTAAAGGACAAAAAGAACATGCTGATGAACCGATAAAAAAAGCTCAGGAATTTATTGAACATAATTTTGATGAGAAGATTACGGTTGAACAGCTTGCCGGCATGTTTGCTTTAGGCAGAAGAAATATGGAACGCAGGTTTAAGAAAGCCACAGCAAATACGGTGATGGAATACATACAGCGCGTGAAGGTAGAAGCCGCAAAAAAGAACCTTGAAAGTGGAAGGCAAAACGTAAATGAAGTGATGTACACTGTTGGTTATTCTGATGCAAAGGCTTTTAGAAATACGTTTAAAAAATTCACTGGTTTATCACCTGTTGATTACCGGAATAAGTATAACAGAGAAGCGCTGATTGCATAATGCTTCAGTTTAGAATTTGTATTTTTATATATGGAAGTGAATGAACCTGCAATAGCGTACAGCAAACAAAAAGTTTCTATTGAAGAATATCTTGAAACAGAAAACGCTGCTTTTGAAAAGCATGAATATTACCAGGGTGAAATATTTGCTATGTCTGGCGCCAAAGTGCCGCATAATGAAATTTTCACCAATCTGTTTTCAGCGTTAGTTATTAAATTAAAAGGAAAAAAGTGCAGACCTTATGGCAGTAATTTACGCATACATATTCCATCAAATACATTGTTTACTTATCCTCATATTTCAATTGTTTGCGGAAAAATTGAAACGCTTATAATGACCAATACAATTCATTAAATCCAATAGTAATTATTGAAGTGCTTTCAAAGTCAACGAAGAATTGTGACCGTGGTGAAAAATTTAAATTGTACCGTGATATTGCAACACTAAAAGAGTATGTTCTTGTTGATTCAGAAAGTTTGCATATTGAGATATTCAGATTAAATGAAAATAATCACTAGGAGTAGAAGAATACAATAATGCAACTGAATATTTAGAAATAAAAGCAATCAATGAGAAGATATCAATTGCTGAAATTTATGAAGGCGTAGAAATGTAAAGTTGTATAAGTAAACATTAACCTTCTTCTTCTGCAATTTTTTTTATCTGTATTAATAATGGATTCCAGCCTTCACCGTTGTTATAAGAATCAGTATAACGTTTCTCACCTTCAGCTGCATGTTCAAAGCCATCCTGTGTTACAATCAAAATAGTTTTGCCTTCTGCAGGTGATAATTCATAAGTAACGTCAAGATGGTTTCCCGGTGTTTTGGGATAAGCTGCATTTGGGTCAATCACTGTATATTTTAAAAGTTTAGGCGGTTCAATTTCTTTAATAATTCCGCTTACAAAAACCATTTCTTTCCCTTCATAACTGCCTTTCCATAAAAGCTCATTGCCTTCTTTCCAGTCAGAAACAGTTTCGCAGCCAAACATATATTTTTTTGTTTCTTCAGGCTTGGTTAATACATCCCAAACCATTGTAATATCTGCCGTAATCTCAATTGTATTCTGAATTTTTTTGGTTTCCATGCACTGTTTATTCATGCAAAAAAAGTAAATTTTTAGCTATTATTTACTTAATTATAGAAACTATTCTTTTATAAAAACGCTTTCATCGGTTTTAGTTTTCAAAGCAGATTTGTCCCTTATGGTACTGTATGGAAAATGATTGTATTTTATTTTTACTTTATTAATGCTTAATAATTATTTAATCAAACCAAACGCCTTTTTTGCAAAAGTGGAATCGTATTAAATGATGTTGAGAAAACCCATCTAATATCAGAAATAACGATAGAGGTTTCATTTGTTATTACTTAACTTTTTTGCATATTATCGTAAACGTTATTCCGGTTACCTTCGTGCTTATTTATGATTGATAGAATTCTTATTCTTGATTTTGGAAGCCAATACACACAATTAATTGCACGTGCCGTAAGAGAAGCCAATGTTTACTGCGAAATCATTCCTTATCATCAAACATTCACAATAGATAAAAACTTAAAAGGGATCATTTTAAGTGGTTCTCCATTTAGCGTTAATGAAGCAAATGCACCAACCGTTGATATACTTTCCTTCGTAAAAACAACACCGGTGTTAGGTGTTTGTTATGGCGCACAATTAACTGTCAAAGAGTTTGGGGGCAAGGTTGAAAAATCAAACAAAAGAGAATTTGGTCGTGCAAAACTGCACAAACAACAAAATGATATTTTATTAAATGATGTAACGGATGAAAGCCAGGTTTGGATGAGCCATAGTGATACAATAACACAATTGCCTGAGCATTTTGAATTGCTTGCAACAACGGCAAGTATTCCTGTTGCAGCGTTTAAGAAAGTTGACAGTATAAAGATGATAGATGACGGAGAGATTTCAATCAGTCAACAGTCAACTGCCAACAGTCAACCGTTATATGGGTTGCAGTTTCATCCCGAAGTATATCATTCAACAGAAGGCAAAAAAATAATTAGAAATTTTTTGATTGATGTATGTGGTTGTAAACAGGACTGGACGCCGGCTTCATTCATTCACGAAACAATTGCTTCTTTAAAAAACACAATCGGCAATGCACATGTAATAATGGCTTTAAGTGGTGGTGTTGATAGTACGGTTGCCGCAACATTAATCAGCAAAGCAATCGGCAATCGCCTGCATGGAATTTTTGTTGATAATGGCGTACTGCGTAAAGATGAATTTGAAAGTGTTCTTACAACATATAATAAGCTTGGCTTGAACGTTACAGGTATTGATGCAAAGGAGAAATTTTACAATGCATTAAAAGATAAAGTTGACCCTGAAGCAAAACGCAAAGCGATAGGCAAAACATTTATTGATGTGTTTCATGATGAAGCCTTAAAGGTAGAAGAAGCAATATTTTTAGGGCAGGGAACAATTTATCCTGACGTAATTGAAAGTGTAAGTGTTCATGGTCCATCAATGACCATAAAATCCCATCATAATGTTGGTGGACTACCTGAAAAAATGCATCTTAAATTAATTGAGCCTTTACGTTTTTTATTTAAAGATGAAGTAAGAAAGGTAGGGTTGGAGCTGGACATACCTGATGAGATGATTTACCGGCATCCATTTCCTGGACCGGGTTTGGCGATCAGGATTTTGAGTGATATTACTGAAGACAAGGTAAAGCTGCTACAGGCGGCTGATGATATTTTTATCAGTGCTTTAAAAGAAAAAAAATTATATGATGCAGTATGGCAGGCAGCCGCAATTTTACTGCCTGTAAAAAGTGTTGGTGTAATGGGTGATGAGCGTACTTATGAATATACGGTTGCTTTGCGTGCTGTAACTTCTGTTGATGGAATGACTGCAGACTGGGCGCATTTGCCTTATGATTTTCTTGCCCATGTATCAAGCGAAATTATTAATAACATACGCGGTATAAACCGGGTAGTATATGATATAAGCAGCAAGCCGCCTGCTACTATTGAATGGGAATAACAATGATTGCCGGCAAACAACTTTATGCGTTTAATAAAACAAAAAATTTTAATTCTTCTCATTTCATCATGCTTATTTAT
>CAHJWK010000177.1 GCA_903642275.1 Chitinophagaceae bacterium | reverse complement strand
AATCTTCATGCTGTATTATTGCTGCAAAAATATAGTTTCAGTTTAAGTACAATAAATTAAAAACAACATTGCCGATACACAATTTTAATTTCATTGCAATCACTATTTCTAAAAAAATTTATTCACCATCCTTGCGTTAATATGGTTGTGCATTTGTTTAAAAATCTTTTAGAACCCTTGAAAACAAACAATAAATTTTCGCAGTAACATTTTTTGTTATGTTAATAAACTTGTGTGTTTCTGCTTGATAAATTTAAATGATGCAAAACTTCTTAAGCCCGTTTTTAAAACTATACATTCGTTGCTTGTTTTGCATAACATTAAGGAAACATTCCGGCAACGATTGCTTAACCTTAATTGACAATAAATAGCTTTTAACCTCATTAATTTTAACTGGATGGAAATAGTTAATCAGAACAAAGACCGCCGTAACCGCAGAAAAAGTTCTGTTGACCTGAGTACACTTGTATATGGAAAAATTCCACCGCAGGCACGAGACCTGGAAGAAGCCGTTCTTGGGGCCGTCATGCTGGAAAAAAGTGCTTTTGATACCATTGTTGAAATATTAAAACCCGAATGTTTTTATGTAGATGCACACCAGGAAATTTTTAAATCGTTTCAAAGCCTGGCGCTTAAAAGCCTGCCGATTGACATGCTTACGGTGGTTGAAGAATTAAAGTTTAATGAAAAGCTGGATGAAGTTGGCGGCCCTTATTACATAACACGCCTCACCAATGCCGTTGTTTCAACCGCTAACATTGAAGCACATTCCCGCATCATCTTACAAAAATTTATTCAACGGGAATTAATACGCATCAGTGGAGAAATAATTGGTGATGCTTATGAAGACAGCACGGATGTTTTTGATTTGCTGGATGACAGTGAAACAAAGATGTTCAACATCACCAATAATTATTTAAAAAAGAATTATGAAGATATTGGTAATGCGCTGGCAAAAGCAATTAACCGTATTGATGAAATGCGTACCAGGAAAGAAGATATTTCCGGTGTGCCAAGTGGCTTTGCAAGCATTGACCGTGTTACTTATGGGTGGCAGCCAACCGACCTTATAATTCTTGCGGCAAGGCCTTCTGTTGGTAAAACGGCGCTGGCATTAAACCTTGCCCGCAATGCCGCGCTTGATAAAAGAAAGAAAACACCGGTGGCAATCTTTTCGCTGGAAATGAGCTCTTCCCAATTGGTGCAACGCTTATTATCGGCACAAAGTGAAATTCCGTTGGAAAAAATTGCACGTGGCAAACTGGAAGAATATGAATACCAGCAATTGCATACAAAAGGCATCAAGCAGTTGGAAGCAGCACCGATATTTATTGATGATACGGCTGCGCTGAACATCTTTGAATTTCGTGCAAAGGCAAGGCGTTTGGTGAACAAGCATAATGTGGGTTTGATAATAATTGATTACCTGCAATTGATGAGCGGTGTTGGTAATGGCGGCGCAAACCGTGAGCAGGAGATAAGTAATATTTCCCGCAATTTGAAGGCACTTGCCAAAGAATTGAACATTCCCATTATTGCATTAAGCCAGTTGAGCCGTGCGGTGGAAACGCGTAAAGAAAGTAAGATGCCGCAGTTGAGTGACTTGCGTGAAAGCGGCGCTATTGAACAGGATGCAGATATGGTAATGTTTATTTACCGCCCGGAATATTATGAAACAATGGCGAATGAAAATGGTGAAAGCACAAAAGGGGAAACACATATAAAGATTGCCAAACACCGTAACGGTTCACTTGAAAATATAAAGCTGCGCGCTTTACTGCACATACAAAAGTTTGAAGAATGGGATGATAATGGCAATGCACCTTTTTTACCGCCGGGCGGCGGAAATTGGAAGCCTGTAAATCCTTCACCATCACAAAGCGGCGGTGATAATAATGCAAGGTTGTATATTCAAAAAGGCAGTAAAATGAATGAGCTGGATGATGAGGAAAATCCGTTTTAGAAGCCTCATCCCAACCCTTCTCCAAAGGAGAAAGGCAAGAAACCCATTATAAACCAGAAATATTTTCAAATTTCAGCGGCTAAAGCTCTCTCCTTTGGAGAGGATTTAGGTGAGGTCTATATCAAACAAAAAGGCTTCCATTACAGAAGCCTAAAATCTAAATCATGACTACCAAAAACTCTTTAATAACTTTCTTTTTGCCAGCCCCAGTCGCGATAGACCTGCTGATAATTATCAGGATAATTGCCCCTCAGCACAAACCGCAGCGCAGTGCTTGCTTTGTTAACCTGTTGCACCATGCCAGCAATATTACCGGAACCAACTGATACACTGCCTTTGCTTTTGCCGGCAGCTTTTACAGCCGCAGTGTAAGTGGTCAGCATGGTCGTCCAGAAATCCGTGCCCCAGTCTTCCGCACCAAACCCGTCCGCAGCAACGGCAGCAATCATAAGCGGAATATTTTCCAGGCGCTTATCCCTGTCACGCGGCAACTGGTAGCTGTCATTCTCTTTCGCAATGCCATAGCGGGCATACTGCGCCACCGCCGCATCTTTAAATTTATAATCAATGCCACGCTTCGCATTTTTAACGGCGTCATTCATTTGCTTATCCATCTGCTGCAAACTCTGGGTTTCACCCGGCGACAAAGATGCATCGCTGCCTTGCTGTTGAACGGCTTTGGCAAGGCTGCTTACCAGCGCGTCAAAATCAGTTTGCGCCATCCATTTAAGTGTAATATCAGGGTTCATCGCCCATTTTTCATTCACTTTCGTGCTAACCGTTACAATATCTGCCGCAGCCTTCGGGTCGTAGCTTTTAGGTGATTTTTTTGTTTTGGATGGAGCAGCGCCGTTGGTTTCAACCGCATCAGGATGCAATATTTTATTGGATTTCATACAGCAATTATTTTTTTTTAGATAGAAAAGTTAGCAGAAAGCCGGGTAAAGTCTTGTTTTTGCCTCCGTTTGGGCTATAAAAATGGCTGTGGGAACCGCAAAGGCAATAGTAACTGTTTTCGGAGGTTGTGAGGGAGCCGCAGAGGCGATAGTAAGTGTTTCTGCAAGCAGTGCGGCAACCGCAAAGGCAATAGTAAGTGTTTGTGCAGGTTGTGCGGGAACCGCAGCGGCAATAGTAAGTGTTAACGGAGGCTGTGCGGGAGCCGCAGAGGTTACAGGAAGTGTTTTGATGTGTTTGCGAAATGGAGTAGTGTATATTTGAGAGTGGGCATATAGTAAATGACAGAGTTTAAACTCCTATATGGACTTAAAGACAACGAGCTTTATTCAATTGACGAGGTTGACAATGGACTTTCTTGTGGTTGCAGTTGCCCGGCTTGCGGACATCAATTAATTGCACGAAAAGGGACTATAAAAGCACATCACTTCGCTCACTATAAATCATCTGATTGTTTAAGTGGACTTGAAACAGCATTGCATAAAATATGCAAAGAACTTATTTTTAACAGTCAAACGTTTACAACACCAGTACTTTATTATCCAAATACATCCTATGAAATATTTGAAGAAACAAAAATTCAGGTTGATAATGTCGAGCTTGAAAAAAGAATGAATGGAATTATTCCAGATATAGTTGTTGAAAGCAAAGGGAAAAAATTATTCGTTGAAATTGTTGTTAGTAATTCTGTGGACTTTTCTAAACGATATAAAATCGAAACGCAAAACATTGCAACAATTGTTATTTATGCAAAAGACCTTTTAAATCTTTTATACTTAAAAAGAGATTTTAGATTAAACGATACCAACTTTCAAAACGAAATTGTCAATGGAACAAAATATAAATTTTGGTTGCACAATCCTCGAATTAAAAAGATAAAAGCAAAACTAAAAGACGAATATTCTTGTAGAAAAGATATTAAATTTTTTGAAGCAGACTTTGGAAAATATTACTTCGTTGACAATTGTCCAATAGATAAACGCCATTGGAAAAAAGGTAAGAATGAAGGGAAATCTTATGCTTCAATTGACGATGATTGCATGTACTGTTGTTTTAATCTTTCAATTGATTATGATTATATCCCTCATAAAAAACTGATAAACTATGGAAGTGAAATTCCTAAAACACTTCATTGTATAGGGCATAAGAAAAACCAATTTCAACAATTATTAAGTCTATTAAAATAAAAACTACTTCGCCAGACACAAATATTGCTGCAAGCAGAGCTGACATATCGCAGCTATCATTAACGCTATCAACCTTCAATTCTGTTTTACAACGATTACGTCAAAACAAATTCTTCTTACTCACTTAATGTTTGAAACTATCGCGGTCCATTAGTTATCCATGTCGAATGC
>CAHJWK010000176.1 GCA_903642275.1 Chitinophagaceae bacterium | reverse complement strand
GTTGTAATTGACAAGTGCAGCAGATATTTTTTGAATTGATTCATCAGCGCTATTAACATAGTAGTGCAATTCATTATATAAGCCTTTCTCTTTTGCCCATGCAGCAGTTTGCCATACTGAAGCATTGATACCCAATTGAGAAAATGCACTCACACCAATTTTTCTTTCTACTGCCGGGCCAACTACAAACGGGCCTATGCCTAAAGCCAGTTCACTAAGTTTTATATCTGCGTTTTCTGAAGCAATTGTATAATCGCAGGCAGCGGCTAAACCAACACCACCGCCAACACATTTTCCATGAATTCTCCCAATAATAAATTTGGTGCATTTACGCATTGCATTTATAACATCAGCAAAGCCACTAAAAAATTCTGTTCCTTCTTCTTCATTTGTTATAGCCGCAAGTTCATTAAATGAAGCACCGGCACAGAATGCCTTATCACCAACACTGCGCAGTATTATTACTTTGCAATCATCATTAGATGATGCATTATTAATTTCTTCACTAAGTTCTTCTAAAATTTGTGCAGGTAATGAATTGCTTAGTGGATGGAAAAATTCAATGGTTGTAATATTGTCAAGCGTTTCGCACTTTACATAACCTTCGCTTATTTCATTCTTCATAACCTATTTTTTCTTAGCTACCATCGTTAATATTGTTGCAATACCAACCTGTTCATTTGTTTCATCAATCATTTCAACCAGCCATTTTATAATACCTTTTTCAATATCATCGCCGCGTTTTAAATCTCCCGGTTGATTAATTTTGCGTCTATCGTTGGGCAGTTTCTCTTTACAGGTAAATTTTATAAAAATTTCTGAACCGGCGTAAACAGGTTTTGTAAAGCGCAATTCATCAATACCATAATTGAGCAGAACCGGATTTTTTTCATAGCTGTCAACAAATAAACCTGCAGCAATGCTCATTATAAAATAACCATGTGCAACCTGTTGTTCAAACATGGTTTCGTTAAAGTCAGTTGTTTTAATATGCGCATAAAAATGGTCGCCGCTTAAGTCAGCAAAACGGTCAATGTCTTCAGTTGTAATTACTTTTTTTTGTGTGATAATCTGCTCTCCAATATTCAGCTCTTCAAAATATTTTTTAAATGGATGTACATTACTTTCGATACCTGTTGCATGCTGCTGATAGATATTGGTAATATTGGTGATTGATGTTGGTGAACCTTGTATGGCAACTCTTTGCATGTAATGTTTTACACCACGCACACCACCCATTTCTTCTCCGCCGCCGGCTCTTCCCGGGCCGCCGTGCACTAATGTTGGCAAGGGCGAACCATGACCGGTACTTTCTTTTGCACAATCTTCATTCAATACCAAAATTCTTCCATGGTGTGTGCCTGCGCCTAACACATACTGTTTTGCAATTGCATCATTTGATGTAACGATGGATGAACACAATGAACCTTTGCCCATCTTGCTTAATGCAATTGCTTCATCCATATTTTTATAAGGCATGATAGTGCTTACAGGACCAAAGGCTTCTACTTCATGCACAGCCGTTGATGCAAAAGGTTTTTCATTCATTAATAATAATGGCGAAAGAAAAGCGCCTTTGTTTGCATCGGCATCCATCACTTCAACACTATCTAAAGAGCCATAAATTATTTGTGATGATGCGAGCAGTTTTTGCACCTGTTGTTTTACTTCATTGCGTTGCGATTGACCAGCCAGGGAACCCATTCTTACTTTATCATTTAAAGGATTGCCGATAACAATTTGTGATAAAGATTGCTTCAAACTTTTCCAAACGTCTTCCATTTTATTTTCAGGCACAAAAATTCTGCGGATGGCTGTACATTTTTGACCGGCTTTTGCCGTCATTTCTTTTCTTATTTCTTTAATAAAAATTTCCCACTCTGCATGTTGCGGTGTTACATCATCACCCAAAACAATACAATTCAAACTATCTGATTCCATATTAAAAGGAACAGATTCATCTAAAACCCTGTCATGCTTTTTAAGTTTTAATGCAGTTGATTTTGAGCCAGTAAAAGTTATTACATCCTGTGATGTTACATGATCCAACAAATCGCCTACATTACCGCAAAGCAATTGTAAAGCTCCCTGCGGAAGAATGTTTGAAGCGATGATTTCTTTAACCACAGCTTCTGTTAAATAGCTGGTGATGGTTGCTGGTTTTACAATCGCTGGTACACCGGCTAACCAGTTAACCGCACACTTTTCAAGCATCCCCCACACGGGAAAATTAAATGCATTAATGTGAATGGCAACACCTTCTTTGGGCACCAAAATATGGTGGCCCATAAACGTGTTGTTCTTGCTTAAATTAATGCCTTCGCCATCAACAGCAAAAGGCGCATCATTAAATTTTCTGCGCAACGAAGCATAAGAAAACAGGTTGCCGATGCCTCCTTCAATATCAACCCAGCTATCTGCTTTTGTAGCGCCGGTTTTATAAGAAATATTGTAAAATGTTGAAAGATGATTTTGTAAATGCATTGCTAATGCACGCAACATTCTTCCACGTTCATGAAAGGTTAGCTTACGCAAATTGGGATTACCGACTCTACGCGCATAATCAATCATGGTTCTAAAATCCAAGCCTTGTGTTGTGGCAGTTGCGATGGTTTCGCCGGTTACGGCATTGTATAAAAGCGTGCCGTCGCCATCGCCTTCAATCCAGTTTCCTTCAATATAATTTCCAAGCTTCGTCATGTTCACATATAAGCAAAACTAACAATAGATAGTTTATTTTGCTTAACAATCATTTTTCTAACAGTTAACACAAAAGAGTCAAATAAATCTCTTAAGATTAACCTTAATATAAAGAGAGGTGGGAGCAAGATAAAATCAATCGAAAAATAAATTTTGAAAGTATATTTATCCATTCTATAGCTATATGAAAATACTTATTGATGATGTTAGTGAAGTTTTTAATTCATATAAAAAGCAACCTGCACAACGCATTGAGCAACTTCCACGCAGCGGGAGCGACAGAATTTATTTCCGTATTTTTCATAAGGACGAAAGCTTTATCGCTACTTACAACCTGAACGTAAAAGAGAATAAAACCTTTATCGCTTTCGGCAATCATTTCAAACAAAAAAATTTACCGGTGCCTGAAATTTTTTATGTGAATGATGAAACAATGATTTACATACAACAGGACTTGGGAACGGTTTGCCTGCTTGATATTTTGGAGCAACAGGGTTTGAGTGAGCATGTTTTTAATCTTTATAAAAAGAGCTTGCATGCACTTGCGCAACTGCAGATAAAAGGCGATGAAAACCTGGATTATGATGTGTGCCTTACGGCAAAAGAATTTGGCAAACAGGCAATTATGAGCGACTTGCTGTACTTTAAATATTATTTTTTAGATACGCTGCAACTGCCTTATGATAAGCAGGCTATGCTGGATGATTTTGAAGCGCTGGCAAGCTATCTTACAAGAACAGAATATAAATATTTTATGTTTCGGGACTTTCAGAGCCGTAACATAATTATTAATGATGATGAAGTTTACTTTATAGATTTCCAGGGAGGGATGAAGGGTGCTTTGCAATATGATGTGGCGAGTTTATTATGGCAGGCAAAAGCGCAGTTGAGCGATGAATGGAAAAATAATTTACTGAACTATTATCTTGATGTGGTTGATGAACTGATTGCAAAACCGGTTGACCGCAACATTTTTATCGGGCAGTACAATGGGTATATTTTAATAAGAATACTGCAGGTATTGGGTGCTTATGGGTTTCGTGGTTTTTTTGAACGGAAGAATTATTTTTTGACAAGTATTCCGTTTGCTTTAAAGAACCTGAAGAATTTTTTGCAGGATAACCGCATTGGTATAACTACGCCTGAGCTAAACCGCATGCTTGAAGAAATTACGCAAGAAAAAATCATTGAACGGTTTGAACCTTTTAAAACCGCTAAAGAGGTAAAACTTATTATTGAAATAAACAGCTTTTCATACAAAAATTTTATACCGGAAGATGAAAGCGGTAATGGTGGCGGTTATGTTTTTGATTGCCGTGGCATATTAAACCCGGGCAGGTTTGATGCATATAAAACACTTAGCGGCAATGATAAACAAGTAATGGATTTTTTAGAACAACGTACCCGCATGAACGATTTTCTGAATGGTGTATATGATGTGATTGATATTTCTGTGGAAGACTATATAAAAAGAGATTTTGCTAACCTGATGATTAATTTCGGATGCACCGGCGGTCAGCACCGAAGTGTATATGCTGCAGAGCAAGCAGCTCAGCATCTTATAAATAAATATAAAGTTGAAGTGGTTGTTCATCATCTTAATAAAGAGAACTGGAAACAGGAAGTCAAAATTTATAAA
>CAHJWK010000175.1 GCA_903642275.1 Chitinophagaceae bacterium | reverse complement strand
GATATTCTGCATGAGTTGAGCCGGCAAAAAGCATTTGGTGTAAAAACTTTCCAGGCAGAAGATGAGATTGCAGCCATTACTTCAGCAATCGGCGCAAGCTACGGTGGCAGCCTTGGCGTTACAACTACTTCCGGTCCCGGCATGGCTTTAAAATCTGAGGCAATGGGTTTGGCGGTGATGCTTGAAATACCATTAATTATTATTGATGTGCAACGTGGCGGACCATCAACAGGTCTTCCAACTAAAACTGAACAGAGCGATTTGTTACAAGCTTATTATGGTCGCAATGGTGAATGTCCAATGCCGGTTATTGCAGCACGGACACCAAGCGATTGTTTTGATGCTGTGTTTGAAGCAGTGCGCATATCAATCCAACACATGACGCCGGTAATATTTTTAAGTGATGGATATATTGCAAACGGTGCAGAGCCCTGGCGCTTTCCAAATACTGATGATTTACCCGAAATACAGGTGAAATTTAAACGTGCTTTGGACGATGATGAGCCAACATTTATGCCTTATAAACGTGATGAAAAATTAGTGAGGAAATGGGCGATTCCCGGAACTGCAGGTTTGGAACATCGCATTGGAGGACTTGAAAAACAAAACATTACAGGCAATGTAAATTATGAACCGGAGAATCATCAGCTTATGGTTAACATTCGCGAACAGAAGATTGAAAACATTGCTGATTATATTCCGTTACAAACTTTAGACAGCGGACCTGATAAAGGAAAAGCATTAGTACTTGGATGGGGAAGTACTTACGGTGCAATTAAAAGTGCAGTACATCAATTACAAGTTGAAGGGTATAAAGTAAGTCATGCTCATTTGCGACACTTACGCCCTTTCCCAAAAAATCTTACTGAAATATTAAACAACTTTGAAACGGTTATCATTCCTGAAATAAATAACGGCCAGCTCATAAAAATTATACGTGATAAATATCTTATTAATGCAAAAGGCTATAATAAAGTAATGGGTGTTCCTATAACTAAAACAGAACTCTTGAACGCTATTAAAACATTGGTGCTTCATTAAAATAATAATGGTTTATACATTATAATTGGCTTTTATATTCTTCTCTTCACTACTAAAATGATTGCGCATAAAATCAATCGCTGCTTCTTCGTTTAATTAATATTCGTCTTAAACTTAAAATATTGTGTTTGGACATCATATACCAACCTAAAATTGATTAGTAACAATTATTTAATGTTAATATACTTGCTTATTAACAACTATACTTATGAAATTAATTCTATCACTGATTTTAATCAGCAGTGTTATTACTGCATTTTCACAAACAAAAGTTATCCAGGGTAAAGCGGTTGACGCTGCATCAAACGCACCTTTGGAAGGTGTAACAATTAAAGTTAAAAATCAAACAGGCGGTACAACAAGTGCTGCGGATGGTTCTTTTCAAATCACCGTAAATAACACAGATGTGCTTGAGGTAAGTTATGTTGGTTATACAACACAAATCATCAACGCAAAGGGTATTACAACACTTACCGTAAACCTTTTAAATGCTTCTTCAGAGCTTACAGATATTGTAGTAACAGGTAGCCGTGGTGCACCACGTTCTAATGCAGAGTCAGCGGTGCCCGTTGATGTGATACGTTTAAATTCTCTTGCGCCAACAACAGCTAAGCCTGATCTGATGTCGCAATTAAACATGAGCGTTCCATCTTTCAATTATAACAAACAAAGCGGTGGCGATGGTTCTGATGCTATTGATTTTGCAAGCCTTCGCGGTCTTGGGTTTGATCAGACATTGGTGTTGATTAATGGCAAACGCCGCCATCTTTCTGCATTTGTAAATGAAGTAGGTACCCGTGGCCGCGGAAATTCAGGCACTGATCTTAATGCTATTCCTGAAGCAACAATTGATCATATTGAAGTACTGCGTGATGGTGCTTCTGCACAATATGGTTCAGATGCTATCGCAGGCGTTATTAATATTATACTTAAAAAAGATATTAATAAAGTAAACATTACTGTTGGTGAAAGTGGATTTTATGATTATAAATATAATACACTAAACAGTGATGACCCCAGCCAGTATTATACAGGTACAAGAATAGATGGCAAGACATTTACATTCGGAATTGATTATGGGTTAAGGCTTGGTAAAAATGGTGGCTTTATAAACTTTGGCGGCAATTTTATGGATCAGGGTAAAACATTCAGGGCAGTGCCTGATACGAATTGGAAGACCAACAGCGATGCATTGGCTGTAAGCAGAGAAAGACGCGCTTTTGGTGATGGCTCCGTAACATCAGGTGGTGGTATGTACAATATGGAAATTCCGCTTGGAACTTCAAAGACAACTTTCTATTCTTTTGGCGGTTATAATTATAAACACTCAAATGTATATGCCTACACGCGAAGCTGGAACTATCCCGGCCGTACGCAGCCTTCAAAATTTCCAACAGATGGTCGTGGCAATCTGATTTTTGTACCCAGTATAATGCGGGTTCTTGATCTTGGCAATGGTTCAATCGGCCCTGATAATGTTTACTATAATCCGCAGGAAGATGTGTACATCACTGATATTTCAGATGCCATTGGTTTTAAAGGAACGATTGGTAATGGGTGGGATTGGGATATAAGTAACAATTTTGGTTACAATGATTTTCATTATTATGGAAACAAGACTTTTAATGCAGCTTTACCTGTTGCTGAGCAAGCTACCAAAACCCGTTTTAATGATGGCGGATTTAATTTTATGCAGAACACCGCTAATCTTGATGTAACAAAATTATTCAATGATGTTGCACAAGGTTTCACATTTTCTTTTGGTGGTGAGTTCAGGTATGAGCGTTATAAATTGTATGCAGGTGAACCTGATTCTTATAACGGCACTGCAATAGATATTTTACCAAATGGCGATACACTTCAAAAGAATACAGGTTCAGAAGGTTATCCCGGTTATCAGCCAAGCGATGCTGTAACTGCACATCGTTCAAACATAGGTGGTTATATTGATGGCGCTATAAACTTTACAAAAAACTGGCTTGTAGATGGAGCAGCAAGGTTTGAAAACTATTCTGATTTCGGTTTTGTAAACACCTATAAAATTGCTACACGTTATAAAGTAGCCAGCAACTTTAATATTCGTGCATCAGCAAGTACAGGTTTCAGAGCACCTACATTACAACAGATCAATTTCAGCAATACAAATACAACTGTAATTGGCAGCACGCTGGTTTATACAAAGCTTGTTCCTAATTATTCTGATGTTGCCAAAGCAGCAAACATTCCTAAACTTACACAGGAAACGTCACGCAATTTAAGTGCGGGATTTACATGGAAACCTGTGCGAAATCTTACTTTAACACTGGACGGTTATATAATAGCTGTTAAAAACAGGATTGTTATTACCGGCTTATATGCACAAGGCGATCCAACTTTGGGTGATGCACTTAATAATCTTTTAGTAAGTAATGGTATTGCAGATGCACAATTTTTTGCCAATGCTGTAAACACAACTAATAAAGGAATTGATATTGTTGCTGACTATACAAAGCGCTGGGGCAAAAATCACTTCACTGCATTACTTGCAGGCAACCTGCAACAACTGGTAATTAATAAAATAAACATTCCATCTACTTTTAAAGGTTCGGGTGGCGACAGTGCTTCTTTTTTTTCTGACAGGGAACAATATTTTCTTAAAGCCAGTGCACCAAGATCAAAGTTTGCATTACAGCTCGAGTATGGCATAAACAATTTTACAATCGGTTCACATCTTACTTATTTTGGTAAGGTTTCTGAATTGGGTTTTGGCGAAACTTCTGCTCCTGCAACTGCTCCTGATCCATACTTTCCTTACGTGCTGCTTGATAATTCTAATACACCCGTTCGTGAAATATTTAACTTTAAAGGAAAGGCAACTACAGATGTATATGTTTCTTATAAATTCAATAAAGTAGTTAGCTGGACGATTGGTGTTGATAACCTTTTCAATGTTCATCCGGATAGGGCAATTATTCCTGGTTCTGTTGATCCTTATGGTTCAAGCTCTTTTGGCGACAGTGAATCAGGCGGCCCTTTCGAAGCAGTTCAAATGGGTTTTAACGGGCTACGCGTTTTTACGAAGCTTGGGTTTAACTTTTAAACTGATTAACTAAATATTAAAAGCCGCAGCAATGCGGCTTTTTTATTTTACAAAATATTTCACTAAAAACTTATGTTTAATATGCGTATTATGGTTGACTATTTATGTTGATAAAAGATGAACAGCATATTTCAAAAGCTTAATCAAGCACCCGCTTTTCCTAAAACCTATTGGCTCACACGCTTTATGATATTGCGTTTGCTGGGTATAATATATGCCGTAGCTTTTCTTGTCGCCATTAACCAAATTGTTCCTTT
>CAHJWK010000174.1 GCA_903642275.1 Chitinophagaceae bacterium | reverse complement strand
TCGTTTGCAGCGTTTCATGATTAGTTATACTTTCTGCAAAGTTGATGAACACTTCGCTTACTGTTTCTTTATCAGAGTATAAACCGTATTTGCGTCGCACATCATAAATAAGCCAGCGCTGGTCTGCATAACGGTCTTTAAAATGTTTAATGATTAAAGGCAACACATTATAATCAGGCTGCACGATTGCATAATACAATTCATCTTTTGTTTTTTGAAAACGTATAAATGCCTTCATGCGATGTTTTTCACGGTCCACTTTATGCGATGTTTGATGCACCATTAAAACATCTGCGTTTGCATAATTTCTTTCAATTGAATTTTTAGATTCGATAACGTATTGTATATAACGCAACAACACATTTTCAATACCAGGCAACTCAGATAAAAATGTTTTATATAGATTAGTAAATGCTTGTGTTGTGATTTTTTCTTTTAGCTTTTTAGTAACCCGCTCTGCCTTGTTTTTATCATCATGAACGATGTGTGCACCAAACAAACTTATGTTTGCTTTATCTTCTTTTTGAATGGAAGGTTCAGCAATTTTATATTCATACACTTCAAATACCGCTGTTAAAAAATTTTCAAAGCTGCCGTTATAAACTACTGACTGCATTGTCTGAACCTGGATTAAATGATTAAAGAATTTTCAGGATTTATAGAGATAATTAGTTGCTGAATTTTATTTTAAAGATGAGCGGCTGCGGGATTGAAGCGTAAATACTTTTGTGAGGAACGAACAAAAGATTGCAGCGTAAATCCCGAACTGCAGATGAGTTTTGTAAACAGACGAGAGCCCCAAAACATCATTAAAACATTTTCATCTGCTGCGAAAAATTTGGCTTGTATTTACTGTTACCTTCATTAACAATAAATTCTTTAATCTGCATTGGTTTGTACTCTTTCAACCGGCTGTCGGTGGTTGTAATAAAATATTTTGCGCGGTTAACAGCAATGCCAATTTTTTTTAAATTATCAAGATTTAGTTTATTAAATTTTCTTGCTGCGCAGATTTTTTGTGCCGATTGAACGCCGATACCAGGCACACGCATTATCTGCATATAATCTGCTTTGTTTATGTCAAGCGGAAACAGGTGCATGTTGCGTAAAGCCCAGTTTAATTTTGGGTCAATTTGCAGGTCGAGCAACGGGTCTTCGGGCGTGATGATTTCATCAACTGAAAAATGATAATTGCGCATGAGCCAGTCTGCCTGGTACAAACGGTTTTCGCGAATCATAGGCACCGGCGTACCGATTGCGGGCAAACGGTTATCGTTGCTGATGGGCACATAACCGGAGTAATAAACGCGGCGCATATGGAATTTTTTATAGAAGAAATGCGACATGAAAAGTATCTGCAAATCTGTTTCCGGCGAAGCGCCGATTACCATTTGCGTGCTTTGACCGGCAGGCGCAAACATGGGCGTTTTTTTGAAAACTTTTTTGTCTTCGCGGTTTTGTTTAATTGCTGAATCAAGATATTTCATTGGCTTCAGCATGTCATCGCGATTCTTATCGGGCGCTAATATTTTCAGGCTTTCTTTGGTGGGCATTTCAACGTTAACGCTTAAACGGTCTGCGTACAAAGCAGCTTCATTCATCAATTCATCACTGGCTCCGGGAATTGTTTTGAGATGAATATATCCGTTAAACTTATGTTCGGTGCGCAGCTTCTTCGCAACCAATACCAAACGCTCCATTGTATAATCAGCATTTTTAAAAATGCCGGAGCTTAAAAACAAACCTTCAATATAATTGCGGCGATAAAAATTCATCGTCAGGTCAACCACTTCTTGTACTGTAAATGCTGCACGCTTTATATCGTTACTTTTACGGCTGACACAATAAGCACAATCGTAAATGCAAAAATTAGTAAGCAGGATTTTTAATAAGGAAACGCATCTGCCGTCTTCCGTATAAGCGTGGCAAATTCCATTTGAGGCATTGCCCAAACCTTTATTATCATTCTTTCTTTTGCTGCCGCTGCTGGCGCAGCTTACATCGTATTTAGCAGCATCAGCAAGTATTGAAAGTTTTTCAGCGATTCGTTCACTCATAAATAAACTTAAAATTGTAATATAAAATTACTAACTATTTTGGTAAAATAAAGTTTGAAATTATTTGCGATTTATTGAATTCTCCAAAAGCTGTGTTTGCTTGTTTGTATCGACTGATTAATTTTATACAATGATTAAAGCTGACGAAGTAAAAGCAATAGCATTATCGTTTAAAGGAACAGGTGAAAAGCCGCATTTTAACCGCACAGTATTTACTGTAAAAAATAAAATCTTCGCCACACTTTCTTACGAAGACAAAACATTGAATTTAATGTTTACACCACAATTGCAATTAATTTACTGCTCGCCGGGAAGCGACGTAATTTTTCCAGTTTCAAATAAGTGGGGTGAGAAAGGTGCCACAACAATTAATCTTGACAAAGCTTCGAAGAAGTTGGTAAGTGCTGCATTGAAAGAAGCGTATAAGTTGAGGGGAAAAAAGTAATTTTAAAAAAGTGTGGTTGGTTTTTCTTCTTTCGAATTCACAAACTTTGGCTTTATTAAATTCAAACCGCATTCAGTATTCATTTTGTCAACCAAATAAACAGTAAGCTCCGGCGATGTTGCTTCGTTGTGCATGTGCATGAAAAAATAAATGTCATTCATGCCTTTGTTCAACCAATATTTCATGCGCTCAATCCATGCATCAATTCTTGTGTAATCTGTGTGATGCAAGCTGTTGCCAACATAACGTATAAATGTTTTTGGAATAGTTAGATGCATGTGTGCGCAATCTCTTCTGCCTGCCGTATCGGTAATAACAGCGCCAATATTTAAAGCATGTAACGTTTCAAATAGTTCTTTACTGATTGGTTCTTTAAACCAATCAGGATGACGCACTTCTAAAAAGAATTGCATGTCTGTTGGCAGTAATTTCAAAAATTGAAACAGTTCATCTTTACGCTTGGTTGAGTACGCATCACTTACCTGGATGAACATTGGTCCCAAGTGTTCTTCAAACGCAATAATGCCGCGTAAAAATTCATTCAGTATAAAATCTTTGCCGTTAAGCTTTCCAAAATGTGTGATGCCTTTATACATCTTCGGGCAGAATAAAAAATCTTTACCATTTGCTTTCTCTTTCCATTTTGCAATACCGTTTGCGCCATAGACTTTATAATGTGTGGCGTTTAATTCAATACTGTTATAATGCTCAACATAGTGCTGCAGAAAATCTTTTTCTTTAGTTTTTTCAGGATAGATTTTGCCCACCCATTCCTGCCTGCCCCATTTTGCGCAACCAACATACACTTTGGCATTTTCATTTTTTTTGCCTGATAAAATTGCTGAATTAAATAATGGTTCTTTCGGTAAACTAAAATCAACTTTTTCTAATTCTTCAGATTCAACACGGCCAAAATCCATAACTAAATTTTTACTAAGATAGATGTAATGCGATTGTTATTACAATCATATCAATACTTAAACGCTGCTTTATCTTTTGCAATTTTATCTTTAAAGAACTTCTGAAAATTTTCATCAGCACCAACAAATAAATAAATGTAATCATCACGCTCTCTTGCATAAAAATTTGTAACACTATCAACCTTTGTTACCGATTGAAAACCTTTTGCAAAATCATGCTGCTTTTCATCAGGATCATCACTAACTAATATCATATTTTTTATGCTGATGTTAAGCGGAATCCAATATAAAAAGCTTGCATTATCGCTGTAAGCCTGCGGCAGATGATATTTCGGCCCGTAATAATTTACAGCACCTGCCATTCCATAATTATTACAAAAAATAAATACATTTTTTTTGTCTGAATCATTGAGCATTGAATAAGCTTTGGCAACTTTTTGCGTCATCTCTTTCCAGCCAAGCATATCAGAGAAATCCTGTGGCAAAGGATGATTTTTTAAGTCTTCCCATTTTAATGCACCGGTATTTTCAAGATGCCATTTTATATAAGTATCCGCAAGTTGTTTTGGTGAAAATACAGGCAAGCCAATTGGTAAAATATAAATCCCCATTGCAACAGGAAAAATGATGAATACATAGCGCAATGCTTTTCTTTTGATTGATGTAAATTTTTCAAGCTGCACTGCGCCGAATGCAAATAAAACAGGATATACACCAAGCGCATAATAATTCTTTCCATGTCCTATCAACAATAAAATAATTACAAAAATATAAGCAAGGCCAACGAAACGATATTGCTTTGATATCAACACAAAAAATAAACCAGTAAGCCATATAAAAACACAAGGCAAGTTCATGAGCAACTGGTCAATTAAAAAACGAATTGGGTTTATATATTGAAGTTGCGTTTGCTGTAATTCATTCATGTGCACAACAACCGGAAAATGGTTTTGATATTGCCAGATAATATTCGGCAGAAAAATTAAAAATCCAACCAGCGAAGCATA
>CAHJWK010000173.1 GCA_903642275.1 Chitinophagaceae bacterium | reverse complement strand
CCATTTGTAAAAAAGAATGGATGCGCCGCGATGGCACCAGTGTAATTTTTCTTCAGTATTGCAGAACATCTGATGAGAGAGTCTTAGTAGATACAGGGCTTGCTATTCCACCCATTTACTGGAATAGAAAAAACAAGCGCATAACAACAAATCTTCCCATTCAGTATGGAAAGATCGAAAAAATTGAAACAGAACTTTCGCAAAAATTGCGACGTGCAGAAGATTTAATTAGTTATGCGCTTAAGAAAAACAATATTTCGCCAACAAAATTTTTAAAGGAAAAATTTAATACAAGCTTTGATCCGGTTAAGATTACGGCTGAGTTTAACCCAAGATTAAATCTTGATGTATTTCATAATATTGATGATTACGTTAATGCAAGAGAAGGCATCGTGAAAAAATGTACTATTAACGTGATCAAAGCAATGAAGAAGCATCTGTTTGATTTTGAAGTATATAGAAACAAGCCAATCACTTTTGAATCTTTTGATATATACTTCTACGAGCAGTTTGTAAACTTCCTGATGTATGACGTTATTCATCCAAGAAGGACTTCTGTAATTAAAGGATTAAAGTTGAATACCATCGGTAAAACTATTAAGCATCTTAAATCTTTTTTGCGGGATAGAATGAAAAAAAAAGTTATTCCTTTTACTGACCTGAGTGACTTTAAAGTTTTGCATGAAGATGTTGATGCAGTGTATTTAAGCTGGAGTGAGATTTCTAAAATCTATCATCTTGATTTATCTGAATACCAGTCACTAATCAAGTATAGAGACTTGCTTGTTTTGGGCTGCTTAACCGGCTTTCGGTTCAGCGACTATTCAGATATAAAACCTGATGAACTCAGAGGCGGAATGTTGTACGTAACACAAACAAAAACACTTTCATCTGTTGTGGTGCCTTTGCGGCAGGATGCTAAAACTATCCTGATTGATAAATACAACATGCAAATGCCTCAGGTAAGTAATGTAAAGTTCAACGACAATATCAAGGAAGTTTGTATGCTCGCGGGAATTGATGAACAGGTGAAAATAACCAATAAAAAAGGCAATAAAATTGTTGAAGAAGTTCGTCCAAAATATGCCTGGATCACTTCCCATACCTGCCGGCGTTCTTTTTGTACAAATGAATACCTCGAAGGCACACCAACCGATTTAATTATGACAATAAGCGGTCATAAAACTGAAAAAGCATTTCGCAGGTATATCAAAGCAGACAAGGTTCAGAAAGCACATATGATTAAGAGGCTATGGGATAACAGGCCTGGTTTGTAAAAATGTAATTTCATGATTTGATGCTCAGGAGAACAGGTCGGGATGTATGTAAATTGTTAAGGCTGACAAACTCCCGGCTCTCAGCAATAATAACATAACTTGAGATATCCGGGAGTTTTTATACGATCAATAAATAGGCTTTCGTATTAAGACAAACTATTGAATTGAAAAGCTTATAACGATTAAAGATATTTCGATGGAAAATATAGTAGCTTTAAAAGCTACCGGTGTAACAGCTGACTGGTAAAGGATATGAAGGCAAAGGGTTTAAATTATAGCGACGTGAACAAATACATTACTTTAAAAGCCTTCATTAAATATGATTTAATAACATTCGTTTTAACCCGGTTTACCGGTTTTTTTATTTCCAAAAGTAGCTTCAACAGCAGGCGATTGCACTAATACAATTATTAATTAACCCTTATACAGTAATTAAACTAATCATTTTGTTTCACGATTAAGCGCTTTTGCTCTTAAATTATCGGCTTCTTTTTGTAATGAGCAACGGCGGCAGTTATACAAAAGATAATAAAGGGGAAATGAAAGATGCTTTAGCAGCGTGCTTAACTAGAGTCTTTACCTAAAAACTGCCTCAATAAGTTTGAGACGTTTGCGCTTACTAACAAATATGGTATGCTAACTTTCTTGCAGTTGTTCTGTAAACACCGGATAATCATTATAACCTTTTTCGTCGGGCGTATAGAAAGTATTGAAGTCAGGCTGATTTAATTCTTCGCCTATGCTGATACGTTTTACAAAATCCGGATTAGCAAGAAACGGACGGCCAAAAGCCACCAGTTCACCTTTGCCTTCTTCCAGCTCTGCCTCTGCACGGGCAGCAGTATAACCGCCGGAAAGAATAATGGTGCCGCCAAAAGCGTTGCGCACTGCGTCTTTAACGGTTTGCGGCACTGCGGGTGCACCGAGCGAGGTATGGTCAACCATATGTATATAGGCAATGCCGGTTTCTTTAAGGCCTGCCGCAAGCTGCGTATATTGCTGCTCTGTGTTTTCATCTGCCTGCATCTCGTTAAAAGCACCAAACGGCGATAAGCGAATACCCGTTTTGCTCTTGCCGATTGCATTTGCCACGGCTGCTGTTACCTGTAGTACAAAACGGTTACGGTTTTCGAGAGTGCCGCCATATTCGTCTGTGCGTTGATTGGAAGCGGGATTTAAAAACTGGTCGAGCAGGTAGCCGTTGGCACCATGCAGTTCCACACCGTCGAAGCCTGCTTCCACGGCATATTCTGCACTCTGCACAAATTCCTGAACAAGAGCTGCAATTTCGCCTGTGCTTATTTCCTTTGGCACCGGCAAAGGCTGCATGCCTTCCTTATCTGTGAACATCTGCGTGTTGGCCGCGGCTACGGCGGAAACGCCTCTAACTATACCTTCATCCGGCAGGTTATGCTTGTGCGAGATGCGCCCGGTATGCATTATCTGTACGAATATTTTTCCGCCTTTTTCATGCACGGCATCCGTTACTTTCTTCCATGCATCTACCTGTGCTTTATTGAACAGCCCGGGAATACGGGCATAGCCAAGGCCATCAGGTGAGGGTGAAGCGCCTTCGGTGATAATCAGCCCTGCCTCCGCACGGTCGCTGTAATAATGCACCATTGCATCGTTTGGAATATTTCCGCTGGCGCGGCTGCGCGTCATTGGGGCCATAACAATCCTGTTTGCCAGCCTGGTGCTGCCAAGCGTATATCCACTATGTAATGACGGGTATGCTGTACTCATGAAAATTTGTTTAAGTTTTTTATATTTGATGATGATGTTTTGATAAGCATTATTGTTTGCGGTAACCATGTTTAAAAAATAAGATTTATCTTTACTTGCAATTTGCAAGTGCAAACATAAGGATTACTTGTAAAATGCAAGTATTATTTTTTTATGAAGGGACAAGACGAAGAAGCCTGCCGCCGTTCTGCCTGTGCTATAAGCATGGCGCTGGAAAACATTGGTGATAAATGGAGCCTGCTGATATTGCGTGACCTTATGTTTACAGATAAACGTACTTATGGAGAATTACAATCATCGGATGAAAAGATTGCCACCAATATACTGGCTGCCCGGCTGCTATCGCTTGAAGCAAGCGGGTTAATACGAAAAACCACTGACCCTGACAACGGCAGGCGCAGTTTATATTTTCTTACCGAAAAAGGTATTGACCTGCTGCCTGTAATTATTGAGTTAAAACAATGGTCTGAAAAGCATAATGCAGATGCATCTGGCTGTGCTGCGGGTTTGAAATTAACCGATAAGAATCGTAAGGATATACTAAAAGCTTATAAGAAAAAACTGCTGGGAATACATTGTGGTAAATGAACCGGTTTGCTTTAATGGGATTATTTGTACGTAGAATGCGTTAACCAGTTCATATCACTTTCTTTTCTGTTCTGCTTTAAGTCTCAGCGCGTCAGCCTCTTTTTGTTTTTCATCCGCCTGTTGTTGCAGTTCGGTTCTTTCTTCATTCTCTTTTTCGGTTGCAATCACATCATCCCGCATCTTTGGATGTATGTTGTAAAAACTGTCTGTAAAAAATAAAAGCCCTTGTAGTGTTCTATCTGTGTCAAGCTTTAAATAACGGTATTTGGTGTCACCGGCAATATAATTTTGAAGTTTATCATGTGTTGTATACCAGCCGGAGCAAATTATGCATAACAGGAGAAGCAAGCCTGCTGTTATATAGATCAACTTGGGTACATGATGGTGATTAACAACTTCATTTTTTACCGGCTGTTGCAGGATTGATATTACACGATTTAAATCAAAAGACAATTGTTTTACTTCTTTTTCAGGGAATGGCATTTTTTGAATAGTATTTTCAACTAAACTTAATTGAGTCTGTAAATCCTTTATGACATCAAGATTAACTGGTAAATTTTCTACCTTCTCTCGGATAGCATTTATATCCATAGATTGCATACTCAATTTATCAATGATCGTATTCAGTAATAGTTCGCTCATATAATATTCGCTTTTATTTCAAAAAAACGGTTAATGCATTCCTCCTGTAAATCGTTGACCTTTTTTTTTCTTCTTGCGCTGTTCTTTTAATAATTCACCGGCTATCTGTTCATTGTTTTGTTCAGGACGCATAAGTGCATCTATCAATTTTGCTGTTTCATGAGACAATACTTTATCCCGCAGGCTTGCTGTGTTACTAATGTTTGCGTCTATAATAAAGTCTTTTTTTTCACCAGCACTTATTTTGAATTTGTTTT
>CAHJWK010000172.1 GCA_903642275.1 Chitinophagaceae bacterium | reverse complement strand
TGGCAATGCAATTGAAAGTGCTGCTGCGAGGGAAGTAATTGAAAAAACAGAAGACCATGAGATTAATGATAAAGCGCTGGCAACATCAAAAAATATTAGTAATACAGAACATAATTATATTTTAGTTGATAAAGAAGGCAAGATAAAAGAGTTGGTTGATGTGCTGATGCAGCAAGCGGAAATTTGTTTTGATACTGAAACAACAGGTATTGATGCAAATGAAGCAGAGTTAGTTGGAATGAGCTTTTCTTATAAACCCGGCGAAGCTTATTTTGTTACCTGTCCGTCAGAATATGAAGCAACATGCAACCTGCTTGAGTTACTAAAACCTTTACTTGAAAACACGGAGCTTACATGGATTGGTCATAACATAAAATATGATTTGCTGGTACTGAAATGGTATAAGCGTGAAATAAAAGGTGCCGTATATGATACCATGCTTGCGCATTATGTTATTGAACCGGAAGGTAAGCGCAGTATGGATTTATTAAGTGCACAATTTTTAAGTTATGAACCTGTTCATATTGAAGAGCTCATTGGCAAAAAGGGAAAAGGCCAGGGGACTATGCGTGATGTTGAAAAAGAAAAATTAAAAGATTATGCTGCTGAAGATGCAGACATCACATTGCAATTAAAGCATTCATTACATCCATTATTAAAAATAAAAGAAGTTGAAAAAGTTTTTTATGAAGTAGAGAATCCTTTGTTGAAAGTGTTGACCGATATGGAATATGAAGGTGTGATGATTGATGTACAGTTTCTTTTAAATTATTCGAAAGAACTTGAACGCGAAGCCTACCAGGCGGAGCAGGCTGTGTATGCCGGCGCTGGTGTTAAGTTCAATATTGGTTCACCAAAACAATTGGGTGAAGTGTTGTTTGAAAAACTCAATCTTGCATCAGCCAAAAAAACAAAAAGTGGTCAGTATGCAACAGGCGAAGATGTGCTGATGAAGCTTGCGCATAACAATCCGATTGTTGCAGATATTTTAGCGTATCGCCAATTAACTAAATTGAAGTCAACTTATGTTGATGCGTTGCCATTATTAATCAATAAAAAAACAGGCAGGGTTCATACAACATACGGACAGGCTGTTGCAGTTACCGGAAGACTGGCAAGTAATAACCCAAATCTTCAAAACATACCTATTCGTACAGAGCGTGGAAAAGAAATACGCAAAGCATTTATTCCGCGACCCGGAAATGTAATTGTAAGTGCGGATTATTCGCAGATTGAGCTAAGGATTGTTGCCGCAATAAGTGGTGATGAAAATATGTGTGCTGCATTTAAAAATGATACGGATATTCATACAGCAACAGCTTCAAAAGTTTTTAATGTTGATGCAAAAGAGGTTACCAAAGAAATGCGTTACAAAGCAAAGAGTGTGAACTTTGGAATCATTTATGGACAAGGCGCTTTTGGTTTGGCAGATAACCTTGCCATAAGCCGCGCTGAAGCAAAAGAAATAATTGACAATTATAAAAAAGAATTTAACGGCATAACAAAGTACATGGATAACATGATAAATTTTTGCCGTGAACATGGTTATGTAGAAACATTAATGGGAAGAAAACGCTGGTTAAGAGATATCAATTCAAACAACTTTACGGTGCGTGGTTATGCGGAACGTAACGCAATTAATTCACCGATTCAAGGCACGGCAGCTGATATGATAAAGATGGCGATGATAAAGATTCATGATACAATGCAGAAAGAAAATTTAAAAAGTAAAATGATTATGCAGGTACATGATGAACTGGTTTTTGATGCAGTGCCTGAAGAATTAGAAATACTACAACCATTAATATTAAACAACATGAAATCTGCTTTGCCTTTACCTTGCAATGTGCCTGTTGAAGCTGAACTTGGTATCGGAGACAACTGGCTGGAAGCGCATTAAAATAAATTACTAATACAAATTATATGGATAAGAAAACAACGAAAAACGAAGAAATATTAAAGCAACAGCAACAATCTCCTGAAGCTACAAAAGCTGCAGAGCAAGCAGCTGAAGCTGACATTGAAAAAGACCTTGATTTAACACCACCGCCTGACCCTGGTGATGATTTAGATGAAGGTGAGCTTGCACGGCTGGAAGGTGAAGATTAATGAGATACGTTATCAAATAATTATGTTGAAAAAAATGTCTTGCAGGCAATAAGATAAATTATATATTGCTTGAAATTTGCTTGCCGAGGATACATTGCTTTGAATAGAAACTTCATTATTCACCAACAAAAAATTTTGCAATGCGCATTCTTAATTTAGAAAAGCTTTCAAAAATCTATCATCAAAAATTTTTAAAAAAACTGGTTGAAGATTTTCAGGATATAAAACAGTATATCGCATCAACACCGCAGGAAACTAAAAAGCTTTTGAGCATGTATCAATTAAGAAATGATTCGCATAAGCAGGAGAAAGGCAGCGATAATCCGCACTTCACAAAAATTATAGAACTGCTGCATTCCTGCAAAGAGTCTAAACTGGTGATGCATATTATAAAAGTTAAAGACCAGTTGCGCATGATTTTAACTGACATCAATTATACACAGGTTGTGGGCGAACTTTAGCGTTTAATAGATTTGTAAGTTTCATCCTCTTTATTACAAAAACATAAAAGAATTTTCATTTAACTTATAGGCAATACGATAAGTTTTATAATTAAATTTATCGCATGAATAAAGCAATTGCCATAGTTAATTTAATAGCTATTTTATTCTTTCTTGATAATTTTAATTCTCACGCTCAGAATTTAAGTAACAATGCAGATAGCCTTGACCGCAAATGGTGGAAAGAAGCAATCGTTTATCAAATCTATCCACGCAGTTTTAAAGATAGTGATGGAGATGGCGTTGGTGATTTAAAAGGTATTATTTCCAAGCTGGATTATATAAAAAGCCTTGGTATAAATGCAATCTGGCTTAACCCAATTTATTCATCACCCAACGATGATAATGGTTATGATGTGAGCGATTACCGTAACATCATGAAAGACTTTGGAACAATGGCTGACTTTGATTCATTATTGAGCGGAATGCATCAGCGTGGTATTAAGTTCGTGATGGATTTGGTCGTGAATCACAGCAGCGATGAACATGATTGGTTTAAACAAAGCCGCAGTTCAAGAACAAATCCTTATCGTGATTATTATCATTGGTGGAATGCAGAAGATGGCAAGCCGCCATATCGTTATAGTTTGTTTGATGTAAACAATGATGCATGGATGTATGACTCAACAACCAACGCATATTACCTTCATTATTTCTCACGCAAGCAGCCTGACCTTAACTGGGAAAATCCAAAGCTTCGTGAAGAAGTGTATAACATTATGAAGTTTTGGGCTGATAAAGGTGTTGATGGCTTCAGGCTTGATGCGTTTGGCTTTGCAGCAAAAGATACAACGTTCCCGCAGTTCCCGAAAGGATTTGAAAAGCATTTCTCTTTGTATTATTCTATGCAGGGAAACCTTCATGGTTACTTACAACAAATGAACAAAGAAGTTTTGAGTAAATATGATGTAATGAGTGTTGCTGAAGGTACAGGCAATACGTTGGAAGATGCGCATAATATGGTAGATGCAAATCGCCATGAGCTTAACATGGCTTATCCTTTTGAAGGAATTGATTTAGCGAAACCCGAAGGTTATGAACTTATACATTTTAAAGAAGTGTTTAGCAAGTGGGATAGCACTTTTGAACAAAGCGGATGGCTTGGTGTTTTTCTTGCCAATCATGACCAGGCAAGAATGGTAAGCCGTTTTGGTAACGATAGTCCGGCATTCAGAGAACATTCATCTGAAATGCTTACAACATTTGTTTTAACTATGCGTGGCACGCCATTTTATTATAACGGGGATGAGCTTGGTATGACCAATATCCGTTTTAATAAAATTGAAGATTACCGTGATGTGCAAACTTTAAATGCCTATCAGCATGAAAAAAATATTGGCGGCGATACTATCGCTTACATAAAAAGAAAAGCATTTGAAAGCAGGGATAATGGCAGAACACCATTTCAATGGGATAATATAACTAATGCAGGGTTCACTACAGGCACTCCCTGGATAAAAGCGAATCCAAACTATACAACAATAAATGAAAAGCAGCAAGATAAAGACCCGAATTCTATTTTAAATTATTTCAAAAAAATAGTTCAGTTACGTAAGAATAATCTTGTGTTAGTGTATGGTAAATATACTTTACTTGATAAAGATAATCCTGATGCTTATGCTTATACAAGAGAGTTGAATGGGGCAAAGTTTTTAATTATGCTGAATTTTAGAAGCAAGACATCAACTGTAAATATTGTTTTTGATTTAAGCAAAGCAAAATTGCTTTCTGATAATTATACTGCACATTCAACAGGCAATGTTTTGCAACCTTATGAAGCAGTTGTTTACCAACTGCAGTAGAGTTAAATTATGACTATTATAGTCGTTGCGTTTTAAAGTTTATGGCAGCAATTTGTCTCTGTCCTAAAAAATAAATAATAAAAGCAATAGCTGATGATATAGCCATGCTTAATGCAAGCGA
>CAHJWK010000171.1 GCA_903642275.1 Chitinophagaceae bacterium | reverse complement strand
AAACCATGACAAATGCTAACACTGCACGTGAATGGTTTTTGAAGTCTGCAAAAGATGAAAAAGAAATTGCAAAGCATTTTGCGGCATTAAGCACAAACACAGAAGAAGTAAAAAAATTCGGCATTGACCCTGCTAACATGTTTGAATTCTGGGACTGGGTTGGCGGAAGATATTCATTATGGAGCGCTATTGGTTTATCAATTGCGTTAAGTGTTGGCTACGATAATTTTGAACTATTATTAAAAGGCGGCTATGAAGCTGATGTGCATTTTAAAACAACTACTTTTGATAGAAACATCCCGGTATTGATGGCCGTGATTGGAATATGGTACACTAATTTTTTCAAGTCGCAAACAGAAGCCATTCTGCCTTATGATCAATATATGCATCGCTTTGCTGCTTATTTTCAGCAGGGCAATATGGAAAGCAATGGTAAGTATGTTGATCGTAACGGAAGTGAAACAAATTATGCAACCGGCCCGATTGTTTGGGGCGAACCCGGAACAAACGGCCAGCATGCATTTTACCAGTTAATACATCAGGGCACATTAGTAATTCCATGTGATTTTATTGCGCCTGCTGTTACGCATAACCCAATCGGCGACCATCACGTAAAACTGCTGAGTAACTTCTTTGCTCAAACAGAAGCATTAATGAAAGGAAAAGACGAAGCAGAAGTAAGGGAAGAATTAAAAAAAGATGGCAAAACGCCTGAAGAAATAAAGAAGCTGCTGCCGTTTAAAGTATTCAAAGGCAACAAGCCAACCAATTCATTTTTAATAAAAGAAATGACGCCACAAACGCTTGGTAATTTAATCGCGCTGTATGAACATAAAATTTTTATACAGGGAGTTATCTGGAACATTTTTACGTTTGACCAATGGGGCGTTGAATTGGGGAAACAGCTTGCAAAAAAAGTATTGCCTGAATTAGAGAGTACTGATAAAATAACCGACCACGATTCATCAACAAATGGTTTGATTAATGCCTGGAAAGAGATGAAGTGATTGCATAATTTATTTGCCTTTGATTAAAGCAACAATATCTTTAAAAGCCTGGATTACCGCTTCAGGCTTTTCTATTTGAATGGTGTGACCGGTATTTTCAACCATGCGCCGTTCGTAATAATTTGTAAAGAAATGTTCTTTCTTTAAAGAAGATTCAGGAAGTGAAGCGCCATCTTTATCACCTTGTAAAAAAATAACAGGAATATTTATTTGAGAATTTTCTTTTAATTGTTTTTCAAGTATTTCATATTGTGCATCACCTGCTACATTTTTCCAGCGATGCCTGTAAGAATGAATAACGATATCAACGAAATCAGGATTATCCCAAGCCGCTGCAGTGGTTTCAAATTCATCTTTATCAAATTTCCATACAGGCGACCACGCCTGCCATAAGTGATGACAAAAATCACGTCTCTTCTCTTTAAGCTCAGCATAGCCTTGCTGCGTATAAAAATACCATTGATACCAGTAAGCCTGTATTTGCGGCAATGATGGTTGCTGTTGTTCTTTACCATTATAGGTGGTTGCAAGTGCTACCAGTGCCTTTACTTTTTGCGGATATAATGCTGCCAGTTCATAACCTGTTGTTGCACCCCAGTCATGGCCAATTATAATAAAATCTTTTAACTGCAATGCATCACTGAATTCTATGATGTCAGATACCAGTGCTGTATATTGGCCACTGCGCATGGTATTATCTGAAAGAAAACTTGTTTTGCCATAACCGCGATGATATGGTGCTAAAGTTCGATAGCCTTTTTCAACAAGCGCTTTACTTACCACATGCCATGATTTGGCATCATAAGGAAAGCCATGCAGTAAAATAATCACAGGTGCATTTTCATCACCATCTTCTTCGTAGGCAATGTTTAATAAAGATGTCTCTAAGTGTTTTTGCATACCCAGGTTTCAGTAATCTTATTTAAGTATAATCTATAGTACCAAAACAATTTTTCCATGCGTTTGCCTTTGTTCAAGGTCTTTGTAGGCTTCCTGCACTTCATCAAAAGAATATGTTTTTGCAACCGGAAATTCAAGTTTGCCGTCATTAATCATATTGGTAAGTTTAGAAAGCACATTAGTATTTGCAGCTTCAGCACTGCCGGCCGTTTTTACCTTATACTTTTTAGCGGCTTCAAAATCAATAACTGTATTAATGCGTTCAGGCGCAACGCCAAGTTTAATTGCAATTTCAACATAACCTTTTCCGAACGTATCAATAAACGCATCTGCCTTCTTGCCCTGCAATGCTTCCTTAATGTTGTGTTCCATATCACCGTCGTAATCAAGCGGCGTTACATCATGCTGCTTTAGCCATTCATGATTTTTTTTGCTTGCCAGCCCTATAACATTCGCACCGATATTCTTAGCAAGCTGCACAATAACAGAACCCACACCACCGGCTGCATTGGCAACAATCAATGTTTCACCGGCTTTTAATGATACGGCTTTCACGCTTGCATAAGCGGTGGTTCCAACAACAAACAAACTACCAGCCTGTTCCCATAAAACTTTGGTCGGGCGAATGATTAACTGCTTCGCATCAACAACAACATATTCAGCCTGGCTGTTTCTTTCATTTGTAAAGCCGGTTACTTCATCACCTGCCTTGATGTTGGTAACATTTTCTCCAATCGCTTCAACAATACCAGCAAAATCGCTGCCTTGTCCTGAAGGAAAAGTGGAAGGAAACTGTTTTGCCATTTTACCTTCTCTTATTGATGCTTCACCGGGATTAATGCCTGCTGCTTTCACTTTAACCAGCGCCTGGCCGGAAGCAGGTGATTGTTTTGGCAAGTCTGCCATATACAGCACTTCTGTACCACCATACTTATCATACCGTACTGCACGGTAAGTTGAATTATTTTTTTCGTTTTGCATGAGTAAAGATTTAATAATAAGAAGTGTAACAAAAAATCTGCCTGTAAATTTTAAATCAGTTAGCTGTAAATCTGCGTATTAAAAAACTGCGCTGGGCGTAAGCGTTGAAAAAATAAAATTTGCATGAGATGATGAAGCCGCGCAGAGCCTAACGCACAAAACTTTCGCTTTGTTTTCAAGTGCAAATCCCATAGCCGTTTAACAAATGGATCTTTTTTAATCAGTATTTTTAAATTTAAGTAAGTTATTTATAAAAAGTAATACTTTTGTGGTTTGTAAAACTTATTATATTTGTATAACGATTTCAAATATGGAAACATCGGTATTAACAGTTAAAGGACAATTATTAATTCCAAAACGCATCAGGAATAAATATGGTATTAAGTCAGGCGTCAAAGTAATTTTTGAAGACACCGACAACGGTGTGGTTATACGTCCTATGAATGAAAATTATTTTAAATCTTTCAGAGGTGTGTTAAAAACAACCGGGAATTTAAAAGAAGAAACGAAGGAGATGAAAGCAGAAGAAAAGAAGCTGGATGAAAGAAAATTATAATTGCCGGGTAAACGAAATAAAGCGAAATAGTAATGGCGCATTTTGTATTAGACAGTTATGCTTTGCTTGCTTTTTTCAGGAATGAGAAAGGAGGCGAAAAGGTGGAACAATTATTAAACGAAGCTGCTACTGATAAGCATGAATTATATCTTACCTGTATTAATGCAGGCGAAGTATATTATATGTCTTCAAGAAAAGATGGTGCAGCCAAAGCTGAATTTGTGTGGAAAGCTATGCGCCAGTTTCCTGTTCATATAATTGATGCAGATTTGGAATTTATATTATTTGCTGCAAAGCTTAAAGCAAAGTATTCTATTTCTTATGCTGATGCTTTTGCGGCTGCGCTTACCATTAAAAGAAAAGCAACTTTAATAACAGGCGATGATGAGTTTGAAGCGTTAATTGGTGAGAGTGGCTTTAAGGTAAAGTGGTTATAATTTAAGCTTTATCATTTTGGTAAATAAAAGTAGACTTCATCATTTTTCTATTACAAGCGAACAAAGAAGCCTTCCTCAACATCTTACATTTAAAATGCATTTATTAAATTTGAATAAAAAAGGTGGAAGCCATTACTATATTAAAGAATGGAGCCAACAATCATCGTCTTATGCAGATTGACCTCGATATGCTTGTAAGCGATGAAAAGCAATTGGAAGATGTTTACGACATCATTGCTGTTGAAATGCGCAAGAGTAAAGAAACTGTTTCCTTAGAACAGGCGAAACAACAACACTCGAACGAAGGCTTCTAATTATTTGAACTAACTGAATTGTTAAGTTAGTTGCGTCTTTCTTGTAACTATTTAATGGTGTTGAAAGGAAAAGAGGATTTGGAAACAATTAAACAAATATACAATGTAAACCGGTTGTTTTGCTTAAGCTCCACATAAATATTCTTATACTTTATTATAATGTAAACTACTCTATAAATAAATAATTTTAATTAATCTTCAATAAGTAACAACAAGCCATCTGCTTACCAGTAACAAATGCTCTTTATATATGTTATTTAAAAAATAAACATTAAATTGTCGCAAAAACATTTTGCTCATATACTGCACACCCTTATCTTTGCACCCCGCTTTGAAAAAGCACAGTTCATTGAGACAAAAAAGTTAAACTGCACAGAATAAATTAAAATCATTTTGATTGAATATTTA
>CAHJWK010000170.1 GCA_903642275.1 Chitinophagaceae bacterium | reverse complement strand
TACATTCTTGTTCTGAACGACAATATTTAATTGAGCAGGTTGCATAGTATAGTCAACAGTAAAAGAATAAAGTTTACCATCAATAGTGATAACGCTTAAATTAGTTTGAGTGAAGTTTGGCTTACCAGCTTTTACCTGAACAATGTTTTCTGTTCCTTTCGGTTGTTGAACCAGTATATCTTTACTGCCCCTGTCAATACTTTGAACTGAATAAGGAAAGATTAAATTCGTTGTCTTGTTGTAAGTAACTGAAAGATGTTCTGAAGGAATAGAATAATACTGATTGTCTTGAGCATAATCTTTAGTACACAATAGGGACATCAATACCACACTTGCATACACACATTTCATTTTCATACTTTAATATTGATTGTTTTAAAACTTATTTATTATGATCATCTTTAAGCAACACCTTATAGCCGGCTCTCACCGTCATTTTAATAAGCTTTATTTTTTTGCCCGCTAAAGTTTTAGCTGCTTCAATGCCGGCGCTTACAGCCTGTGCGCCAATTGAAGGATCAATAGTTGTTGCACCCATTTCTCCTATTGCATTGTTTGCAGACTCCTTAGCAACGGTTCTATTGATAGAACCAGGAATGTAAATACCTTCCTGTCCATCCATGTCATACACATTTAGAGTTACCGGAAGTATAGAGCTTTGGAACCGGATTGAGGTAACTTCAATTTTTAATCTTTCGTTGGATAAAGAAGCAGTTCCATAAATAGATGTACCTGATGGTATTGTTACGTTTTGAATAGTTACATCGTTAATCAAAGCAAGTTTGATAGTTGACCCTGTAACAATAGTTTGCGTTTCAGGAATGACAGATTCAATTGAGTTATTAAAATTTGAATCGTCATCATTATCAAAAGCCGAAAAACTATAAAAGCCATTACCTGTTGTAACTATTCCTGTATCTGCGTTTACAATTTTATTGGAATCAGGTTTTAAAATGGAAATATCAGCTTTGCTGTTTTTCTTTTTTACTGAAAGATTTCTTTCTGTGCCCGGTTGTATAATCTTCTTTGTTTCATCCGGGTTTTGAATCGCCTGGATTTTATCAAGCATATCATTAAGCTGATTGATTTCAGGGTCTTCCGTTTTGTCCTGATTCATTTTTTGCATCATTGATTGCAATCTTTCAGCATCATTGGAAGATGAATAATATTTTAATGAATAAGGATTTGAACCTGATTGAGCATTAACAGTGGATGCATCCTGACTTTTAGCCAATGCTTTCTTTAGTTCATCTAGCTTGCTGTAAACTTTCATTTGGTTTGCATCCATGCTACTCCCTGTCATGCCTGTATTATTCCTGTTATCAAAACCCGAATCATTTAAACTTTTACGCCAGTACGGATCAAGCTTTTCAGCTTCTTTTGTTTTAGCAGAATCAATTGCTGCCTGCTGATAAAAACTCAGTTTATTTAATGTTTTGTCATCTTTAAATTTTGCATCAGGCAGTTTAAGATTTAATCCCTGTTGCAGGTTTAATTGAGCCGCCGCCGCATTTCCTTTTCCACCACCAAGCGCCCAAAACATCATGGTTAAAAATGGTAATGTCAGCACTGGTAAAATCATTAAAAATTTTCGTTGCTTTAAATACTTTGCTGAATGAATTTTCTTTTCCATAGTTTAATTTTATTTCTGTTGTAAATACATTTTTTCAAAAAGATTGATGCTGTCTGTTAAATGAGGTCTTGCCTGGATAATGCTGTCAAACCTGTTAGAAAATGAAGAATCATTTTGTAACTGAATTAAATAGATTTTGAACTGTTCAACCCTTTCATATTCCTTTTTCGTTATGAAGCTGTCGGCTTTTAAATTGCTCTTTTCATTTGGTATGACATGCGCAGGCCCGGAGATTTTTGTTATTGAACTGCTCTGCTCTTTAGTGGTCGCGGATAGAACCATTACGGCGACACTGCTACCACCAAAAAACAAACAGAAAAATAAGAGACAATACTTCTTTGTCTGAGAAGAAAGCAACTCTGATTTATACTGCAAACAGGTTGCAATTCGTTGCTTAAAGTCTTTCAGTTTACTAACAATTTTTAATTGTGCATCATTAGCAACAAAGCTTCTGTTTCTTATTTTTTTAAATAAAAGCATATTACCTGTTTTCAACTTTTAAATCTTTGTTCTCTACCGTATTCAATTTTTCAATGAGGAAGCCATGAGGATCATTATCTGAACGTGATACACTTCTTAAGTACCCTTCTGTAATTAAATCTCTGGTTACAATGCTCGTTGACCTTGTGATTTTTTCTGTCGCATAACAACGCCAGTAAAAAGGGTTATTCTTTGTATCTACTTCAATACTATCAATCAAAATAGTCTGACTGATATTGCCCGCAATCACATTTGCGTAATACCCATTCTCTTTAAAATCATCATACATTCTTTTTGCTGAAGCATCAGCCAGATATAGTGCTTTTGTAATGTTGGATTCAATTACTGTTTCGTCAGGGTCAAGCGTAAAAAATAATTCATGAAAAGTTTTGACATGGTCTCTGGCCTCAACTTGAATGTTATCCCCTCTCTCGCCTGCAACGGCTTCTAAAATTTTACCATTGGCCAGTATATACATTCTTTGCTTGCTCGCCTGCATTACCTGGTAGGTTTTATAAATGGCATAACAGCATACAGAAAAACTTCCGGCCACTATCAGTAAAGAAAAGCTGCGCACATATTTAAAAGCTGAATCAATATTTTTAAATCGTTTGAACATTGTTTTACTTATTTTTTTCCTGAAAGTCTATCATGCTGGTAATTCTTACCGCTGCCTTTTCCGTCTTTAAAATAGCCACTGTCTGTTCCAAAATTTGTCGCGCTGCTTTGAATGCGTTCTGCCTGGTTACCAAATGCATCGGCAACCATCCCTGTACCGGACGAAACGGTATTGACGATGGCTCTTGAAGAATTGCTAAACAGGCTTGTAGTCTTATATAAAAGTGTATTACCGCCGCCGGCGTGAACAATATAATTTGCGACAGAAGGAACCGTGAAATAACCAACGATACCAATTATCATGAAGATGATATAAGCAATATCTGTACTGCTGAAAAAGGTATCACCCGTTTGATTGATCTGGCTGATGTCAAGCTTGAGCATCAGTTCCTGGATCTTACCGATGATGGCACCGAAAATATTTGCAACCGGCAACCACAGGAAGATATTGATGTAACGCGCAAGCCAGACAGTAAGCGTATGTTGAAATCCATCAAAGACTGCAAGTCCAAACACCAATGGCCCAAGAATAGCCAGCACAATCATATAAAATGTCCGGATAGTATTAATGCATAAAGCGGCGGCCTGGAATAATATTTCCAACACCTGCGACATCCACTCTTTTATAGAGTTCCTGAAGTTGTAGGATGCCTTTGCCATCGCAAACTTTATATCATTACCAATGCCTTCAAACACACCTTCATTACTGCCGGCAGGATCATCAGGATGTGTGTATTTGTACCATTTATCCCTGTCACCACTGCCTGTTTCACCTACATACATTTGCCAGGCGTCTGTTGTTTTAATGGCTTCTTCTTTTTGCTGCAATAAATCAGCAACTGCCTGGTTTGATCCTTCAACCATTGCTGCAGTTCCGGTTACAGTTGGTTTCATCACACTGTTGATTAACCCGATAACAGCGGGGAACAACAAGATGGCAAGGGCAATACCAAAAGGCCTTAACAAGGGATAGAAGTCAATAGGCTCTGCATTTGCAATGTGCCGCCATACACGGTAAGCAATATACCAGGTGGCAGCAAAGCCTGCCATACCACGTCCCACTCCAATCAATTGTCCGCACATCGGTATCATCTGGTCATACAACTGGTCAAGCGTTGATTGCATGCCTTTTAAATCATCGCCAAGCCCACCGCCGGTTTGCGCAGAGATGCACACAGGCAAAACCATTCCCATAACTGCTGTAACAGCAGCTTTCACATACGCTTTCATACACTATGGTTTAATTGTTTATTCCGTAAATTTTTCTAAGTGTGTTTACATCATTTTTCTCTCTTGCTCTTTGTAAGGCAAGCACTGTTGTGTTATTGTTGAAGTATCGTAAAAAGCTTAACCGGTTCTGCATGTCTGTATCAAGCTGGTCTATAACATTAAGCCGCTCATCATCAGATGCACGTAATGTATTATCAGTTATCACCGTAGTTAAATCACCCAACCCTTTTATGCTTTCGTCAACCAGATTATTATATACTTTAACGATATAAATAATCTCATCCGGAGAAAAGTTATCATCCTGCTTAAAGCGGTTATATGCAGTTTTATACTCCGAAATAAGATTCAGTTCACATTGAATAATATTACCAACCTTTTTGTATTTCTGCACGGCAGGACTTGCTTTTAATAAACCATCTAAAAACAGTTTATGCAAATCAAAATTCCCATGTGAGATATCACTCACTGCACTATAGCCTTGAGAAAGTACCTCATACCCTTTTACCAAATCGCTGTAAATATTTTTAAGCTGGGACAACTTCTCAACATCAAGTACTAATTGCTGCGCTTCGAAGGATTGTGCTCTTGTTGTATTGCTTACAGTTAACAACATGAAACAGGATAAAAGCATTATTACACTACATTTCATATAGA
>CAHJWK010000169.1 GCA_903642275.1 Chitinophagaceae bacterium | reverse complement strand
AATGCCTGTATTGTATATAGTTCAGCAGGATTGTATAACGTTAAGCTGAATATTGAAGGAAATGATGGCTGTGTATCCGATACATTTAAACAGGAAGTTACAATAGGCACTTATCCTGTTGCTGATTTCAAAATAAGTCCTTCACCTATTTGTCCAAATACTGCTGTTTCTTTTTTAGATACAGCAACTTTACTGGTTGGAACAGAAAATTATTGGTCCTGGGATTTAGGAAACGGGATGAAATCAAATGAGCAAAATCCTCCTGCGCAATTATACAATACAGGCATTTACCCTGTAACATTTATAGTGAAAAGTACGGAAGGCTGTATTGATACGGTTGAGAAGAATATAATTGTTGAACAATTACTTTCAATTGATTTTACAACGTCTGGTGCATGCAAAGATTTACCTGTACAATTAAATGCTGAAAATTCTTACAATGCAACCGGAATAAAAAAATGGTATTGGAACTTTGGTGATAATAATTTTTCCGGCAGGCAAAATGTTTCACATATCTACACAAACGGTGGAGATTATAACGTGCGGCTTGTTGCAGAAGATAACAATGGCTGCATAACAGATACAATATCTAAACAGCTAAAAATATATGCAACTAACGCGTATGCAGGCGCAGATACAACAATATTCATCAATACCTCATACCAGCTAAATGCAACAGGGGGTGATAGCTATGTTTGGTCGCCTTCATCAGGTTTAAGCAATCCTTTTATTGCAAACCCGACTGTTAATCTTCAGAACGATGCTACTTATATATTAACCGCTTTAAATGTCGCAGGCTGTTCAACAAATGATACTTTGCATCTTAAAGTGCAGAAGGGTCCTGAAATTTATGTTCCCACTGCTTTTACGCCCAATGGAGATGGTGTGAATGATCGCTTCAAAATATTTCCGGTTGGTATTGCCAGGATAAATGCTTTTGGCATTTACAACCGTACAGGTCAAAGAATTTATTTTTCTTTAAATGCAAGCGAAGGCTGGGATGGAAGTCTTAACGGCATTGTTCAACCGGAAGGTACTTATGTATGGTTTGTAACAGCAACTACCTTTGAGGGTAAGGAGATGAAAAAGCAGGGAACTGTTGTATTAATAAGATAATGATGATTTCACTTCATCCTAATTATAAATCACAATGCAACTGGCTTTAGCTTAACTTTTTTCAATTTTAAAATGATAGAATCCTTATGGTATTTTCCATACATATTCATTAAGCTGTCATTCAGCAGTTGATAGTGAAACAATACTGAATCAGGCTTATCATTTGAATATAACGTAGTGAGAATAGTGTGCTTCTTTTCATTGATGTTATAAGCACCATATAAATCTTTATCCTCAAACTTATTGGCATCGTATTTAAATAAACATCCATAGCGCCATTCAAAATATAACTTAGACCAAACACTATCCTGGTAATCTGTGGACGCAATAACCCTGTTGTTTTTTGTTACCGATTTAACCACCCATTCGCCGTTCAGTTTTGTTTTGAGTGAAATACCTTGTTTTAAAAAGAAAATATTCAAAAAAGCAAACGCAATTACTGCAACTCTTACAATATTCAGAAGGATGGATTTCCTGTTAATGATTATGGATTCATCAAAATGAAAAACCGCCATCAGCTTATCATAATCAAGAAATAGTAAAAACAATAAAATAAAAGTGTAATGCGCTGAGTTAAAATAAGCGAGTGGTGATATTGCATAAAAATGATTTATCAGGTCAATATTTATCATCACAGGTAGCAGAATAAAAACGCCTCCTAATCTTGTTTTTCTAAAGAGCAATAATATACTTCCTGCTATCTGCATAATGCCTAATATAAAAGCCAGTGTTTGTGAGTGCCCGTAATAAACCCAGGTTAACCAGAAACCGCTCAGGTCGCCAACCGGCGTATCTAAAATATATTGCGGCGGTTGAAACTGTGTTCTCATCAGCTTTGCAAAACCATATGTTGATATAGCGTACGCTACATAAAAAATAATGATGCTGAGAAACCATTTATGCAGGCCTCTCGCTTTATTGCTCTTTTGCCAGGGAACAGCAGCAACAACACTGATTGCAATCATTACTGAAATAGCTGATAACAGTTTTATTTTATTGGAAACAAATTCATATTCCCATTCAGACATTTTATTCCAGAACTGCAGTAAACCAATAATCACGAACAACATGCAGAATACTTCAAAAAATTTCAGCCAGAAACTTCTTGTCTTTACCATATAAGTATTTAAACAGTTAGAAAATTAAAATTATTTCTTTAATTACTACTTGATTATTTTGCCGCCATATGAAACTTACCGTTTACCGTATTCTTTCTTTTTTATTAATACCTGTTGCTGTGTTATTCAGCATTTGCATATTAATTCTTATAAGCGCAGCGTTTGCTAACCCATCTTTGCTTATGCCTTTATTTCTTATTGCCTGCGTTGCTGTTTATAGCTTTGCTTCTTTACGTTTTTTAATATCAGGAGTTGATGGCAAAAAATATCTTGGTAAAACTTCAAGAGAATTGCTTAGGGTAAATGCTTTTGTAAGTGTTGTATTTGCTTTGCTGATGATAAGCCAGTGCATTGTGTTTATCATGCATCCTGAAATGATACAGCAACTGGTTCAGCAAACAAAACAAAATGCGATGGCTGGTTTTAAATTAAATGAGTCGGCAATGGGTAATTACATGCGGATAACATCGTATTTTTTTCTTGTGTATGCGCTTGTGTTAGCGGTGCACATCTTATTCAGCTTTCAATATATGAAGCAGTATAATTATCTTTTTAGAAATGACAAATGAAAATGCATAGTTGCGCTTACGTTTATATGTATCAATATTGATGAAATTACAACGTTTTTCATTCTGCTGCTGTCAGTTTATTAATCAAAAAAATATGAAAGTAAAAATAGTATCAATCTATGTAATTATATTGATGGCAGTTGCAATGCTATCATGCAAAAAAGAAAGTAATTCTCCGGATATTACAAAGACAATTGTTTTACCCGCAAATGGCTCGTCAGTAATTCAGGCAAGTAACAAGTTTGCATTTAATTTTTTAAACGCAACGATACAGCAGGATAATAGTAATAACAATAAACTTATTTCGCCTTTAAGTATATATCTCGCTTTGAGCACGGTATATAACGGAACCGATAACGCTACCAAAGATTCAATAGCAAAAACTTTACAGCTTTCCGGTATTGATATAAATGACCTGAATGCCATTTGCAAATCAATAATTACACAGCTGCCGGATGAAGATAGCAGGGTGCAGTTTTCGATAGCTAATTCTATCTGGTATAATCAAAACATTCAACCGCTAAACACGTTTTTGCAAACCGGTAAATCATATTATAATGCATTGATACAATCATTAGATTTTAATGACCTTTCATCTGTTAACACAATCAATAACTGGGCTGCACAAAACACCAATAACAAAATCAAAAGCATAATAAGCAATATTTCTTCAGATGACCTGATGTATCTTATAAATGCTATTTATTTTAATGGTAAATGGCAGTACGCATTTGCTTCTTCAAATACACATAATGCTGATTTTTATTTGCAGGATGGCAGCAGTAAATCTGTTCCGTTTATGACACAGGATGCAACCTTCAATTTTTATACTGATAGCCTGCTTAGCTTAATTGAATTGCCTTATGGAAGCGGCAATAGTTACAGTATGTACATAGCTTTGCCTAAAAATCATCAGCAGCTGGTGAATACTTTTTCTGCTTTGATGAATGAAAAAACTTTAAGCGATGCAATAAGTAAAATGTCTAAATTAAATGTTCATTTAAATATACCTGAATGGGAATATGGATATGCTCTAAATGATATGAAACCGGAGCTTGCTACACTTGGAATGGGTTTGGCGTTTAATAAAAGTGCAGATTTCTCAAATATGTATAACCCGGACCAGGTGAAGCCTTATATTACACAAGCTATACATAAAACATATATCAAAGTAAATGAAGAAGGCACTGAAGCAGCAGCGGTTACCGCAATAGGTATAGGCACTACAGCTATCCTAAATCCTTATTTTTTTACAGCAGATCATCCGTTCCTATACACTATAATTGAAAAGCAAACCGGAGCTGTCTTGTTTACCGGTATTGTAAATGATCCATCTTTAAATTAAGTATGATCATTCAATACAGCAAATACATAGTTTAATTAATTCAGTTCTGCGTTTAAAAACTTTGCAGTATGGCTTTCTTTGTTTTTAATGAGTTCTTCCGGCGTGCCTTCAAACAAAATTCTGCCACCGCCATCACCACCTTCGGGTCCGAGATCTATAACATGGTCGGCAACTTTTATAACATCCAGATTATGTTCTATGACTAAAATAGTATTACCACGATTAACTAACTTATTTAAAACATCCAGCAGATGTTGTATGTCTTCAAAATGCAAACCGGTTGTTGGTTCATCTAAAATATAAAATGTTTTGCCGGTATCACGTTTACCTAATTCTGTTGAAAGCTTAACACGTTGTGCTTCACCACCGCTAAGTGTTACAGCACTTTGCCCAAGTGTGATGTAACCAAGTCCAACTTCCTCCAGTACTTTTATTTTACGATAGATATAAGGCACTGTTTGAAAGAACTCAACCGCTTC
>CAHJWK010000168.1 GCA_903642275.1 Chitinophagaceae bacterium | reverse complement strand
GCTTCCAAAGCCTGTCCGCTGCTGTAACCTTGTTTGGCGCTGCCATCAACTTCTGCACTTCTGTAAATATTAAAATGTGAAATCAGTGGTGCTGTTTCAGTTACTTTATAAGATACAACAGAACTTAATGGCACCATGCTACCAGTAGCATTTTTTACATAATAATTTCCTATTTGCGATATATCATTTCTATAGTTTGTATCAGCCTGCGCAACTACATAAAAATTTCTTCCATAAATAGTAAGCTGGTTAATATAAGTGCTGCCCATATACATCTGCATGGTGTTATAAACATCAGATAAGCTAAGACCAAGTTTTTTTGCTTTATCGCGGTCAACATTTACAATATAACCCGGCGTGTTTGAAGTAAAGAAACTAAATGCGCCTTGCGGGCTATTATCAATTTCAGGTTGCTTTTTTACATCAGCCAGAAAATTGTTTATTACTTTAGAAAAATCTTTAATGCTGTCATTAGACTGTCTTTGCTGAACCTGAATACTGAACCCACCGGCATTACCCAAGCCCGGAATAGCCGGTGGCTTTACTACAATAACTCTAGCCTGTTTAATAGATGCAAAACGTTTGTTTAATTCAGCAACAATACCATCAATCTTTTCTGATTCTTTTGTTCTTTGGTCCCATGGCTTTAACTGCATAAACATACTGCCACTGTTTGATTTTACACCACCGGTTAAAAAGTTTAAACCGCCTAAAGCCGCCACATGTAATACACCTGGTACCGATTGTGCCTTTTTCATCATGCTGTCAATTACTTCAAGGCTTCGCGTGGTAGAACCTGATTCGGGAGTTTCAAAAGTCATGATTAAGCGCCCGTCATCTTCGGTAGGAATAAAGCCGGTTGGTTTATGAGAAAACAACAATCCGTCTGCAATAAAAATGCACACTAATAATATAATTACAAGTGGCGCTCTTTTTATCCATGCCTTTACTCCAGACGTATAGCCTTTTGTAAACCTGTCAAACCAAACATTAAACTTGTAAAATAATTTATTTACTCCTTTCGATTTTTCGTCGATATGATGTGGCTTTAATAATAAAGAACATAAAGCCGGTGTGAGTGATAATGCAATAAATGCTGATAATAAAACTGAGATAGCAATGGTTATAGCAAACTGCTGATATAACCTGCCAACAATACCAGGCACAAAACCTACAGGTACAAATACGGCAGCCAATATTAATGCGATAGCAATTACCGGGGCAGTAATATCTTTCAATGCTTTTGCAGTAGCTTCTTTTGCGGAAATGCCTTCCGTATCTATATAATGCTGTACTGCTTCAACAACTACAATTGCATCATCTACCACAATGCCAATAGCTAACACAAAACCAAACATGGTTAATGTATTAATGGTGAAGCCAAGAGGTAAAAAAAATATAAAAGTTCCAACAATAGCCACCGGGATAGCAAGTACAGGAATTAAAGTGGAGCGCCAGTTCTGAAGAAATAGAAATACAACTACTGTTACAAGCAATAATGCAATAAGCAGCGTATGAACAACGTCATTAATAGAAACTTTTACAACGGTTACTGATTCAAATGGAACAAGATAATTGAGGTCAGTAGGAAAATATTTTTTTATATTTTCCATGGCTTTATAAACGCCATCCGCAGTTTGCAAAGCGTTACTGTTAGGTGCCTGATAAACTAATAAATAAGAGGCACGCTTACCATCAACAAAAGAATTGGATTGGTAACTTACCTTACCTAATTGTATACGTGCAACATCTCTTAAATAAACTATAGAATTTGTCTGCGGATTAGAACGTACAACAATATCCTGGAAATCTTTTTCTGTTGTGAGACGACTATTTGTAAAAACGGTAAACTCAAACGGTGTATTTGAATTTTGCGGAGGCGAACCAACCGAACCTGCTGCTGCCTGTAAATTTTGTTCATTGATTGCATTCTGAATATCAGCATACGTTAAACCCAATTGCGCAAGCTTATCAGGCTGTACCCAAACACGCATACTAAAATTATCTGCACGGCTGAAAACATCACCTACACCAGGCACACGAAGCAACTGATCACGCACATAAATATTTGCATAGTTATCCATGAAAGGTATGCTGTGTGTACCTTTTGGAGAATAAATGGCGACCAGCATTAAAATACTTGGATTACGTTTTAATGTGGTAATACCTAACTTTTGAACCTGGCTTGGCAATGTTGGTGTTGCAATGCCAACACGGTTTTGAATATCCAATGCAACTATATCAGGATTAGCATCAATATTAAGTGTGGCCGTTATTGTTGACTGACCGTTATTGGCGCTGTTGCTTTGCAGGTATTGAATGCCAGGCACACCATTTATTTGAGTTTCAATCGGCGTGGTTGTGGTTTGCTCAACAGTTTGGGCATCTGCACCTGTAAAATTACTTGTTACCTGAACAGTTGGTGGTGTAATGTTAGGGTACTGGCTGATAGCCATATTAAGTATAACCAATGTTCCAACCATTAATATTACTATTGAAATAACAATAGCTGTTACAGGTCTTCTTAAAAATATGTTTGATGAAGTTTCGCTCATGATTCTTTATTTCAGCTTATATCAACAAATATGTAAGCACTCATCTTCTTATAAATCCAGGTAATTTGTCACTGTGTTTTAGATGGTTTGGATGACGGCGCTTTAGGTGCTTTAGTAGTTACAGCACTACTGTCTTTTAATTTCTGCACACCATCGCTTACAATTATCTCACCGGTTTTTAACCCGCTCTGTACTATAACCGTTCCGTTTATCCTTTCTCCTAACGTTACTTTTTTCTGCAGAGCAATTGTATCTTTTACCTGGTACACAAAGTATTCACCCAATTGCTCTACAATACATTTATATGGTATCACAATTTGATTTTGTGCGCTTTTGTTTTCAACCCGTACATTAGCTGTTGCGCCAACCTTCAACATTTTTTGGGAATTTGGAAATACTATTCTTGCACGAATAGTTCCTGTTGTTTGATCAACAGCACGGTCAAGTAAGGTTATATGGCCGGGATTGGGATAAAGTGAACCGTCAGGCAATGAAACTGTGAATATTGAATCAGTTTTTGACATGCCTTTATTAAGTATTTCTGAAAACTTAGGAATCAATGATTGATCAACAGCAATGTCTGCAGCAATAGGATCATCTGATGAAACAGTATTTAATAATGTTTGCGGATATGCTGATGTTCCGATTTTAACCTGCGAAATACCAATTGTACCATCTATCGGTGAATAAATTGTTGTGTATTTCAGGTTTGTTGCAACAGACTGTGCATTTGCCTGCGCTGCTGCAACCTGCATTTTTGCGGCATCTAAATCTGCCAGTGCATTATCAACAACCTGGCCTGCAATAGCATCATTTTTTTGCAACTCAAGGTAACGGTCAGCATTCTTTTGCGCCTTTATAAGATTGGCTTTTGCAACATCAATATTAGCTTCTGCCTGCTCATAGGCGCCTTCATATTGTTGCGGATCTATTGTGTACAATTTTTCACCTTTATATACATGATCACCATCATGAAAATAAACGCCTGTTATATTGCCTGATACCTGTGGCTTAATATCAACCTGTATCAATGCAGTAACCGTTGCAGGATAATTATCATAATAAACAGGCTGGCCTTCTTTTACAGTATCAACATTAATAGCCACTGCTGGCGGCGGCCCTTGTTGCTGTGCTTTATCTTTTTTTCCGCATGATGTTGCAATTACAATCATCATCATTAATAAAAACATTTGTATCAACTGTTTCATACGCTAATATGTTAAGGTGCCTAATGCTTTTTCTACATCAAGCCTGCTTTTTAAAACCTGGTACAGTGCATTTAGATAATTAACCTGCGTTTGGCGCAAATCACTTTCAGCAATTATAACATCAAGATAAGTCTTAACGCCTTCTCTATACTGTAAATAGATTGTGTTATAAACATCGTTTGCTAAACCAAGGTTATCATGCTGCACATAATAATCGTTCAGGTTTGATTTATATGCAGCCAATGCCTGTGTATATTCTGATTGAATAGAATCTCTTAATGAAATAAAGTTATAATTCAACCGAGTTAACTCAAGGCTTGCACCACGTATTTCCCATATACGTTTACCGCCCTGAAAAATAGGAAAGCTTAAAGTTAAGCCGATGTTGGAAGATGGAAAGTTACGGCTGTATAATTTTCCAAAACTGTTGTTTGCATACGTTAAGTCATAATTACCAAAAGCAGATATTGTTGGTATAAAACTCCACTTATAATAGGTAAGATTTGATTGAAGCAGCTTTTGTTGTGTTTGTAGAATTTTATATTCAATGCGGTTTGTGTAATCAACCTGTTGCAATGTATCAATATCAATTTCTTTTTGCAGCTGCAGGCTGTCATATACAAGGTTAAATGAAGCAGGCTGCGGATAACCCATTAATAATTTGAGTACAGAAAATTTAGCTACGAAATCTTCTTCGTACTGCTTCTTTTCTGCATTAGAATTATTCAGCGTAATCTGTGCACGCTTGTAATCTGTTTTATCTACAACACCGGCCTTATATTGATTATATGCATCTTTAACGGTTCTGCTTAAGCGTGCAATATCCTGGTCAACAAGCGTTAATTGTTGCTGCGCTAAAAGCACATCGTAAAATGCTTTACTTACATTCAACGCAACGTATATCTTATCATTTACTGTAATTTGTTT
>CAHJWK010000167.1 GCA_903642275.1 Chitinophagaceae bacterium | reverse complement strand
TTCCGGATGTTCCGGCATGGTTGACAAAGTATGAAGCATTTTAATCCTGTCTTCATGCGTTTCACCTAAACCAATAATGCCGCCGCAGCAGACAGAAACACCGGCTTTGCGCACATTGTCCAGTGTATTCAAACGGTCATCATAAGTGCGTGTAGTAATTATTTCAGAATAATATTCAGATGAAGTATCGAGATTATGATTGTAGGCATACAAACCGGCATCCGCTAATTTATGCGCCTGCGATTCGGTGAGCATTCCAAGCGTGCAGCAAACTTCCATACCCATTTCATTTACACCCTGCACCATTTCAATCACACGGTCAAAATCTTTGTTGTCACGCACTTCCCGCCAGGCTGCACCCATGCAAAAACGTGTGCTGCCGGCATCTTTCGCTTTTTGTGCATAAGAAAGCACTTCGTCTTTTTTCATCAGCGCCTGCACATTAACGCCTGTATTATAACGGGCTGCCTGCGGACAATAAGCGCAATCTTCAACACAGCCGCCGGTTTTTATGCTTAGCAGCGTGCAAACCTGTACTTCCGCTGTATCATTATATTTTTTGTGGATGGTTGCCGCTTTAAAAACCAGCTCCAGCAAGGGTTGATTGTATATTTCATAAATTTCATCAAGCGACCAGTTGTTACGAATTGCAGGTTGCATAATCAATTATTTAAAAACAAAAATAAGAAGTTGATAAGAAGAATTAGAGGTGCTGTTAAGTTGTTTTGCTGTTATTTGATGTATTCCTGCAATCTTTCCATATAAACCTGATTGCTGTCACCATATATTTGGTATCTGTATGGATATATCTGCTCCCTGACGATATATTTTTACCGTCTGACCAAACAAACCTGTTATCTGTCGCAATATATCTGTTAACTTTCTTAACATATCTGTTGTCTGACCGGATATATCTGTTAACTTCCTTAACATATTTGCTGTCTTACAAGATATATCTGCCGTCTGTCAACATAAATCTGTTATCTGCCGCGATGTTTCTGCTTCTTATCATCCTAAAACAAAAACTACTGCACCAAATATTGAGAGTGAATATAATCTACCACGTCCTCATAACTTTTTCTTTGATTGAAAACAGCCAGCTGCCTGTCTGCGCCGGTGCCTTGCTCAATAATTTTATGAACATAATTAATGGCATCGCGGCTGCCTAAATCGTCAACCACATCACTTACAAAATCAAGCAGTTCATAAATAAGTACACGTGTATTTACTTCGGCTTCTTTGCCAAAATCAATCAGGTTGCCATCAATACCGTACCTGCCGGCACGCCATTTATTTTCATTTACCAACGCCCGTGAGTAAACCATAAAATTTAAATTCTGCGACCGCAGCTTATATAGCTTGGCACAAATTGCCTGGAACAGCGCAGCAATGGCAATGGTTTCATTTATCGTCATCGGCACATCGCAAATTCTAAATTCAACGGTATTGAAAAACGGATGCACCCGCAAATCCCACCATATCTTTTTTGCATTATCAATACAATTTGTTTTAATGAGCAGGTTTACATAATTATCGTAGGCTTCTATGCTTTCAAAATAATCCGGAATGCCGGTGCGTGGAAATTTGTCAAAAACTTTTGTACGGAAAGACTTGTAACCGGTTTGGCGGCCTTCCCAAAACGGCGAGTTAGTGCTAAGCGCATAAACATGCGGCAAAAAATACCTTGCTGTGTTTGCAATATGCACCGCCATCTTACGGTCTTCCATACCCACATGCACGTGCAGGCCAAAGATTAAATTGCTGCGGGCAGCTTCCTGCAGTTCGGCAACAATCTGGTTATAGCGCACATGGTCAGTTATTAACTGGCTTTCCCAATCACTAAAAGGGTGTGTGCCGGATGCGCCCATCCAGAAACCAAGGTCATCAGCAATCTTTGATATTACGGTGCGTAACGTGGTTATATCCCGGCGTGCTTCATCTATATTATGGCAAATATCTGTGCCCACCTCAACCACTGCCTGGTGCATTTCCGCCTTCACCTTATCTTTTAAAATCTTGTGGCCTTCAGTAACAATCTTTTGCTCATGGCTTTTTAGTTCGCGGGTTTGCGGGTCAACCACCATATATTCTTCCTCAATACCAAGCGTAAAATGCTTATAAAAACTAGTCATAGAGTTTTAGCTTTTAAAAATCTCATCTATATTAATTATCAAACCAGGTATGGCTTTAGATGAAATTGTTTTGCCGGCATACATTTTTGCGCCGCCAAATCTTCCACCATCGCCCAAAATAAAAACAACAATATTTTCTTCAACAGGATTAATTAACCAGTATTCTCTTACGCCGGCTTCTTCGTAAAGTTCATATTTAAGCTGCACTTCTTTGTGAGAATTGCCCGGAGAGAGAATTTCAACAACAAGGTCTGGCGCACCGCAGCAGCCGCGTTCATCAATCTTACTTTTGTCGCAAACTACGCCAAGGTCCGGCTGAACAACGGTAGTGATTTCGTTATCTTTTTTACGGGTTTTTACAGGAAGCCGAACATCAAAAGGCGCAATAAAAACAAAACAGGATTTACTTGAAAGAGATGCTTTTATTTTTACAAACAAATTGCCGCCAACCACCATGTGTTTGGTATTCGGAGCAGCAAGCCTAAATATTTTTCCTTTAAACAATTCAAGCCTTTCTTCAAATTTCCATTGCAGGTAATCTGCATAGGTATAAGTATATTGGGCTGATGGTTCTTCCACCATATTTATATCACCCTCATTATCCATTATAGTAAACATAGTAGCACCAAATTAAATCAAAGCTTCTTTGTTAGCACTTGTTCTAACATATTCACCCCAGGTTAAATTATCAGCGCCTTCTTTGTTTGATTTCGCCTTTTCAATTGCATAAGTGGCTGCCGTTTCAACAACCCAGGCAAAATTTTCTTCACCTACACTTTTAAGGTCAGCATCCGGTGCCGGGTTACAAAAATCAATAGCATACGGAACTCCATCACGCAGCGCTAATTCAACGGTATTAAAATCATAACCAAGATATTTATTGATGCGCAGTACAATTTCTTCCATCTCTTTTAACTTCTCAGGCGATGGTTTAAAGCTTGCAGAGTAACGTAAATGATGCGGGTTGCGCGGCTCATAAGGCATAATGCGCACATACTTTCCCCCGATACAGTAGCAACGGTAATATTCTTCAAACACAATTTCTTCCTGCAATAACATTACAAGCTGGCCGGTTTCTGCATGTTTACTGAAAAAATCAGCCATATCATTCAGCTTATATACATTCTTCCACCCGCCGCCCGCAAATGGTTTCATGTAAGCGGGAAAACCTATATATTGAAAAATACCATCCCAGTCCAATGGGTAAGCAAGGTTTGAGAAAGATTGGTCAGCTGTATCGGTTGGTAACTCTCTTGAAGGCAATATCACTGTTTTCGGAACAGGAACATTAATTTTTGTGGCAAGACAATTATTAAAGAACTTTTCATCAGCGCTCCACCAGAAAGGATTATTAATAACTGCAGTTCCGGTTAAAGCCGCATTCTTTAAATACGCACGGTAAAAAGGCACGTCCTGGCTAATTCTATCTATAATAACTGAATATTCGGTTGGCTCACCCTGCGCAACTTTGTTAATGTGCACAGCTTCTGCTTCTATGCCTGCATTCTTACTGTTAACCCTTTCAATAAATGCCTGCGGAAATGTGCGTTCCTGTCCGAACAGAATGCCGATTTTTTTCATGTGAACAAGATTTGATTTTAATAAGATAATTGTTCAAATTAAAGAAACTTATTTCATACCATCAATCAAAACAAAAATTTTAATGTAAGAACTATATTTGATTTGTATGATGAGCAGCGAACCCGCATTAAGCAACGTGCTTACTGAACAAATTACCTGTAATTCCGCTTTTTTAAAAAGGGAAGTTATTATTGATACTTACCTGCCGCTGAACGTGACGCAGCCGGAAAACATGAGCCTTTTACTAATTAATGACGGACAAGATTTGCCCAAAATGCCTTTTAATGAAATATTAAACGGGATGCTGGCTGATAGTAAAATTGAGCCTGTTTTATGTGTTGGCATTTATTGCGGGGAAGACAGAAAAATGGAATATGGTACGGCATCGCAGGCCGATTACAAAGGCAGAGGCGCAAAAGCAGGCTTATACACGCAGTTTGTTTTTGAAGAGTTGCTTCCGCTTATTCATGAAACCTACAATGTGCCTTCTTTTAAAGAAAAATCTTTTGCCGGTTTTTCTATGGGCGGATTAAGTGCACTTGATATTGTATGGAACCATCCGACCGAATTTGCAAATGTTGGTATATTCAGCGGTTCTTTATGGTGGCGTGATAAAGGTTACCGGGAAGGTTATGATGAAAACAAGAACCGCATTATGCTTCAGCAGGTAAAGAATGGAGATTATTATCCTTGGCTGAAATTCTTTTTTGAGTGTGGTGCTTTGGATGAGAAAGCAGACCGTAACCATAACGGCATAATTGATGCGATTGATGATACGCTTGACCTGATAAAAGAACTTAGAGAAAAAGGTTATGATGAAAATGGCATAAAATATATTGAGCTTGCAGATGGCCAGCACGATGTGCCTACATGGGCGAAAGCCTTTCCAGACTTTTTAGAATGGGGTTGGAGAAAAAAGCTATAATAAATTCTCCTTATAATTTTAAGAAGTCTTTAAATTTTTATCCACTTTTTTGATTGATTTCCGTTACCTTTGTCTACTTATGTTTTTTGGAACATTGAACCGTCTTTCCCAATTATTTATTTCAAAACAAACGTCCAAGCACATACAATTGTCTTAAGCATTGCTTATGCTTAAAGGTATTTTGTTTATGTATGATGATATTGTGCCGGTGCATCTTCCAAAATGAACTTGAAAAATTGAAATTTTAATATGACAATTAAAAAAGAAAATCGTCCCAAAGCAACTTTCTCAAAAATAACTATCGGCCTTGCCTCACCGG
>CAHJWK010000166.1 GCA_903642275.1 Chitinophagaceae bacterium | reverse complement strand
TGCCTTTTATAATAAAATCCTGTGCTTTTGTATATAGTTTTCTGCATGTTCAACCACACCTGCACAAACAGGATTATTACGAAGTAAAATTTACGAAGAAAGAGATTTTAAAATACTTTTTAAATACAGTTACCTATTTTTACCTGCTTGCAGGTTAAAGCATCTAATTAAAACCTTTAGTTCGTACACAATTTTTCACTTAAATAAAAAACCAATGAAACAATTACTACACAGGCATGCATTGCCCAAAAAACACCTGTTTTACACACCTTTAATTTTAATGATCCTGTTTATTGCAGGATGTACTAAAACCCCTGAGCCGCCATCTGTTAAAGTAACCAAAGTAACCAGCGGTTTACAGGCACCGATGGGAATTGAAACTGACTGGAAAGGAAACATCTGGGTGGCAGAAACCGGCACCGCTAATAATGATGGAAAAATTGTGGTTATAGCACGTGGTTCAGTGAAAGGAGAAGAAACAATGATAACTCATGACGCTATCATTAACTTATCTTCTATCAAGAACGCTTTCTCAGGCGATGTAGAAGGTCCTGCCAATTTTATTTTAGATAACGGAACTTTATACATATTAGCCGGCGACTTTTTATACAGTGTTGATGTTAGTTCATTCAAGCCGGGTGACCAGCCAGTTGATGCCAGTACACTGTCTCATGAAGATATTGGCTCCTGGGTGCGTTCGCAGAATATTGTTACGCCTAACGACAGCCATCCGTATAATCTTATAAAATGTTTGGATGGCAGCCTGTATATTGTAGATGCCGGTGCTAATGCAATTATAAAACGTAAAAGCGCCGGGAGTTACAGCGTATTTGCTAAGTTCCCTGGTGTACAAAATCCTACGCCTGTAGGACCGCCAACTATACAAAGTGTACCAACGGGAATTATTTTTGACGGAGCTAACTTCCTGGTATCAACACTTACAGGTTTTCCTTTTCCTGACGGGCAGGCTGTTATTTATAAAGTGTCATTGTCCGGCAAGGTATCTGTTTATGAAAATGGATTAACAACTCTTACGGGTATTGCTTCCGGAAGCTTTTTTGATCATGTTGTATTGCATTATGCCTCTTTTGGTGCTACTGGTTTTGCTGCCAACACAGGTTCATTGCTTTCGGTTAACGGCAACTCTGTAAAGGTTATTACAGATGGGCTCAATTTGCCTGCAGGCATTAAACAAATCAGTCCTCAAAGCTGGTATGTAACGTCTTTAGGTGATGGTACACTTTTAAAAATATCTTATTGCAATTGGAATTAGTTACCGGCATATTACTATAATAACGGCTGAGCTAATTCCGGCAAACAGGGTCTTCTGATGCACACTATTCTTTTAACAGATTAACTGTGCAGAACGGGATCCTGTTTCATTTATTTAAATTGACAGGTTCAATTTCACTAACAGAAAGTTGAAAAGTGGCAACCAGTTAAAGCAGGTAAATGTTATGTAATATAAACTTGATTGCAGCGTCTCATGCTGCACACAATAATTGTGCAATGAAGTAGCAAAGCCATGCATGCAGGATGAGACCTTGCTTAATGAACCAACATGCTTGGTAATTCATCAGCCAAAACCCGCTATCAGCAACCCTTCATTAAAACAACAACTTATACAATAGTCAGCTCGGAAGGCAATAGTACAAAAGCCTGCCTGTAATTAACATAGGTTGTCTCCTCATACTTAGCCGTTTGGTACGGCTAAATACCTGTAATTGTAACTGTAAGGTTGCATAATATTAACTGTAAGATTAAGAAATAAAAAAGGCTGCGTAACAGGCAGCCTTATTATCTTATAATGAGTATTATCTATAGCACATCAATAATTGATAGTGCATTATAGCCGCCATTATTTAACGGGTACTGAATTTTGTTCACCTGCTGAAAGAAAGCAATGTGCAGCAAATAAAACATCGGCCCCTTACCGCCGGGCAAAGCAGCAGGTGTAAGCGTAACATCCGTAGCCATCATATCATAAGGCAAATTAACGCTGTTGCTGTATTCTGCTGCGTAGCTGCCCGCTTCAAAATCAACAGTGCCCAAAGCGCTAACCAGTTCAACATGCGTAGTGCCTGTAGGTGCGGTAACATTAAGCATCGGCACCAAGCCATTTATGCTTATAATGCCCGTTGCAGCATCCAGCGTAAAAGGCTTGCTTAACACACTCTTTAATATGGCTTTAATGTTAAAATTAAAGTCAATTAATAAAGCCTTGCCTTCATCTGTGTCAATGCCAATAGCCACGGTGCGCTCACCACGGGGGCTTTCTGCATCAAAGTTTTTAATTCTTGTCATTACCTGTGTAAGCCTTGAGGTTACCAGGCTGTCAGACGCGGTTTTAACCAGCGGGGCAAAAGCATACCGCTGCAACTTGCCTGCCGTAGCCGCATTGCCAAACTCGGTGCCGTTTTCGCGGGTACGGGCAAACCTTGGATCATTCATAATTTGGTCCTTGCCAACGCCGCCTTGTTTTCGTATAAATGTTTTGCCGCGTTTTTGAAAGAAGGTTTGATTCCAGATGGAACCTTTTACTTCATAATTACTTTTAAAATCTGCCATGTTGTAAATTTTTAATGATGAATAAATTTGTTTTTACCAATGTTCCATGGCTTTGGATAATTGGATAGCATAAAATTAATACTGCCCAAACTGCACTTCCAAATACAGCCGGTCATTATGGTCACTTTTAGCCGTTTTTGCCGTAATAGGCACTTTCTGCACTGCTTAATAACAGACATAACATAATTATAAAATGTATTTAACTACAATAAACTGATGCTAATAATAATATTATAAAGGCTCTATTTTTCACTTGCTTTATAATCGTTTAAGTGTTTACTCAACCACACTGCTCGTCTTTCCCGCGAAGGCGGGAATCGCATACTCAGGTTCTTTTAATTATTTTTATTATGCTTTAAAGCATGCGATTGCCAATCAGGTTGGCAATGACGTATGAGAAGTTGTGTTTTGTGCTTGCCTTATAAACTTCTAAGTGTTTTACTCAACAACGTTAAACTAATGTTCATCTAAAAATAGAAATTTTATCAGCGTAACCTTTAATTTCATAACTTGTTCTGGTCTCAATTAAAATTTTTTGTAAATCATCTAAAAGATTGTCAAGGTATTGACCATCATCTTTAAATTGAGTTAATTTAACTTGCCATTCGGAGTTAAATACCTCGTTTCCAATTTGTTTAAACTCTATAGCATTCGGATAACCACTTTTAATAGTTTCTTTTAAATAATTTAATTGCCCGATAGCTGTTCTCCAGCCGGTAAACAAATCTCGATTGTCATTTACGCAATAGTTCGTCAAACCGACATTAAACAATTTCAAAGTGCTATCGATATATTTAATATTCTTAAGACTGTCTGATATGTAATACACTGGGCCGAAAGCATGTACAATTTTGTTAAGTAAATCTTCAAGTTCATATGAGGCATTGATAAATCGAGCTGAATCATCGTGATTATGTCTACTTAAAATTTGATTGTTTATTTCAACAGATTTTGCTAAAAGTGTAGTTTGCTTAATTAAACTGTCAGTTTGGGATTGAAGTTTATTATTAATACTCTTTAATTGAGTATTTGACATAATAATTCCTTTAACCGCATTATTTAACTCAGCTAAATTTTTTTGATTTGTTGAAAGTGATTGCTGATTATTCAGTAATTGTTGTTGATTACTGGTTAGAAGATTTTTTAAAGTATTAAGGTTTTGATTACTGCTGCTAACTAACTTATTAAGAGCATTTAATTGATTTGTATTGTTACTTACTATCTTATTTAACGCAGCTAATTGATCTGTATTAAAGCCTACACGAACGGCAATCCAAATTCCGATACCTCCTAAAATGATATTTATTATATCAGAAAGACCAAGCTTAGTTTCAAATTTAAATGCCATAAATACTCAAACACTCTAACCTTTGGGTGGATTAGGATCACTACTCTTTGGATAAGTTCTTTCCTCTTGAATTTTCCCATTTTCGCCATGAATCTTTACTGAACTTTCAGTTTTATTTTTTGCAATTTCTATTGTTTTTTCAACTACTTCTTTCTTTGTATCTCCGGTAACTGAAGCTCTTTCGCCACCTTCTTTTTTACCTTGCCACCCTTCATTTGTTTTAGTTACATGATATGTTGTACGTTTTGACATAAACTATTTTTATGAAAGTTATAAAGCTTTGAAAAAAAATACAAAATGGATTATACACAATCTGTTATTAATTATACATGCATAACGCAAAGCAATTTCTTTATTACAAATTGTACTTTTAATATATGAACCATCTCTATTTTGGCGATTGCTTGGATGTACTGAAACAACTGAAAGATGAAAACCCGCAACCGTTTATTGACCTGATTTATATTGATCCGGTGGCAGACGGCGGCTTTGATGGTTACATTGTTTTTAACAGCAATGCCGGTAAACAGTTTGCTTTAATTGAAACCAAGAGCGGGCATGTAAACGTAAAGAATGTATGAGAGTTTATAAGGGTTGTTGACAGTCAAAAAGCTGCCGTTGGCATCTTTGTTTGCTTTGAAGAAACGCTTACAAGAGAAATGACCAAAGAAGCAAAGAATGCAGGTCATATAAAAATTGATAACGTTGAATTTAGCCAGGATAAAATACAGATATTAACAGTAGAAGATTTGTTTGCTGATAAGAAGCCGCAACTGCCTTTCAGTTCAGATAACACTACCTTTAAAAAAGCCCAACGCAATGAAGGTAAGAGTGTAAGCAAGGGTTTATTTGATTAGAGAAACATTCTTTGTTGTCAGGAATAACAAAAGCAGCTTAAAATATAACAACTGTTTATTATTCACTTTAAAAAATAAAATATGAAAACTAAATTTCTACTCTTTATTGCTCTTGTTTTTGTGATTAATTATAAAACAATTGCTCAGGTTGCTGATGAAGATGCTATAAGGCAAACTATAAAAATGGAAACAGATGCCAGATTAAAAGGCGATA
>CAHJWK010000165.1 GCA_903642275.1 Chitinophagaceae bacterium | reverse complement strand
TTTTTCGCCAATCTTGGCTTGTATTTATCTTCAGCCATTATTTAATTACCTCCCCTGATTTTTTTGCAGTACGAACAAGTTTCCCTTCTTCATTGCGGGTACGCTTAACCTTTGTAGGCACACCAGCTTTTGCATCCCAAAGCATAACATTACTAATATGAATCGGAGCTTCGGTTTTAACCAATCCACCTTTTGTATTTTTTGCTGATGGTTTTGTGTGGCGCGTCATCATTCCAACATTTTCAATTACGACACGACCATCTTCAGGAAGAACTTTTAAAACCTTGCGTGGTTTGTAAACTAATTTGCCATCTTCCTTTTGTGGCTTACTGTTACCAGAGATAACAATAACCATGTCTCCCTTTTTAATATTAAACTTCGCTTTAAACCTGTTGCTCATTTTCTTTATTTATGATGTCAACTATTTTTATAAAACTTCAGGTGCCAGTGAAATAATTTTCATGTAACCTTTATCTCTTAATTCCCTTGCTACCGGTCCGAAAATACGTGTACCTCTTGGCTCATCAGATGCGTTAAGCAATACAACAGCATTATCATCAAACCGTATATAAGAACCGTCTTTTCTTCTTAATTTATTTGTGGTGCGTACAATAACAGCTTTTGAAACTGTTCCCTTTTTTACACCGCCACTTGGTATCGCGTCTTTAATTGTAACAACAATCTTATCACCAATCTTTGCATAATCCTGACCACTGTTTCCTAACACACGAATACAAAGAACTTCTTTCGCTCCGCTATTATCTGCAACACTTAACCTGCTTTCCTGCTGAATCATTTTATTTAAGCTTTGAGCTCCGAGCAATAAGCAAAGAGCAATTATTAATCTAACTACTTAGCTTTTTCAACCACCTCAACTAAACGCCAGCGCTTTGTTTTGCTAAGTGGACGTGTTTCCATTATTTTAACTATATCACCAATTCCGCACTCATTTTTTTCATCATGCGCATGAAACTTAGTTGTCTTCTTTACAAACTTCCCGTAGATAGGATGCTTAACCCTTCTTTCAACAGCAACAATAATGGTTTTTTCCATCTTGCTGCTACGAACTACGCCGGTTCTCGTTTTGCGTAAGTTTCTATCTAAAGATTTTGTCTCTTCTGTCATTATATTAAGCTTGTAATGTTCTTTTCTTTAATTCTGTTATTAAACGCGCAACATCTTTACGTAAACTGCGGATACTTAAAGGATTTTCAAGCGGTGAAATTGCGTGTGCAAATTCAAGCTTTTTCAAACGAAGTTTATCTTCAGTTATCCGAGCCTTTAAATCCTGCTCGTTTAAATCTTTTAAACTCTTATTAAAATCAATACTGTTTGCCATCACTAAAATTGTCTGTTTATTAAGCCTGCAAATCTCTTCTTGAAATAAATTTTGTTTTAACAGGAAGTTTTTGTGCAGCAAGATGCATTGCTTCCTGTGCTGTTTGTTCAGTTACACCATCACATTCAAACAAAATACGACCTGGTTCTACAACGGCAGCCCAAAATTCAGGATTACCTTTTCCCTTACCCATTCTCACTTCCTGAGGTTTACGCGTAATTGGCTTATCAGGAAATATGCGAATCCAAACATTTCCTTCACGCTTCATAGCACGTGTAAGCGCCTGTCTTGCTGCTTCAATTTGCCTGTTGGTTAACCAGATTGGTTCCAGAGATTTTAATGCATACGAACCAAAAGATATTAACGTACCTCTTTTAGCAACGCTGCGAATTCTTCCCTTCTGCGCTTTTCTATGTTTACTTCTTTTTGGCTGTAACATTTCAAAAATTTATAGTCAAAAATTACCTTCTGTTATCTCTTCTTCCACCACCGCCGCCCCGGTTATCCCTGTTGAAATCACGACGGTCATCACTTCTTTCTCTATCACCACCAGGTCTTCTATCTCTCCTATCGCTCACATCACTCTTGCCACCAATGAAGTTTGGATTAAGTTCTCTTGTACCTAATACTTCACCTTTACAAATCCATACTTTAATTCCAATCTTTCCATAAACTGTCAATGCAAAAACATTTGCGTAATCAATATCCATTCGGAAAGTATGCAATGGCACACGGCCTTGTTTTATTTCTTCTGTACGTGCAATTTCAGAACCACCCAAACGACCTGCAACTTTTACTTTAATACCTTCAGCACCCATACGAAGTGATGAAGCAATTGACATTTTAATAGCTCTTTTATAGTTTATACGATTTTCAATTTGTCGCGCAATGTTATCGCCGACAATCATTGCATCCAGTTCAGGTCGGCGTATTTCAAGAATATTTATCTGGACATCTTCGTTGCTTGTAAGCTTTTTTAATTCCTCTTTAATCCTATCAACTTCACCACCACCTTTACCAATAATAATTCCCGGTTTCGATGTATGAATCGTTACAATCAGTTTACCTAAAGTACGTTCAATAACAATCTTTGAAATTCCACCTTTATTGATACGCGCATTTAAATAATTCCTGATTTTATTATCCTCAATCAACTTCTTGGCAAAATCTTTTTTGTTGCCGTACCAGTTGCTTTCCCATCCGCGGATAATACCTAACCGATTACCAATTGGATTTGCTTTTTGACCCATACTAGGTTATACTTTTATTTTTTGTGTCAACGATTATTGTAACATGATTACTACGTTTGCGAACCCTGTAGCCACGACCTTGTGGAGCCGGGCGCATACGTTTTAATACTCTTCCGCCATCAACAAAAACAGTCTTTACAATTAAATCAGAATCAGCCGCGCTTTTATCTGTGTTGTGTTGTTCCCAATTATTAATAGCGCTCTTTAAAAGCTTTGCCAAAGGTGTTGCGCTGTGTTGTGGATGATGCTCTAAAATACCAAGTGCTTTTTCAACTTGCATACCGCGAATAACATCAGCCAGCAAACGCATTTTGCGCGGACCTGTTGGATAATTTTTAAGTTTTGCTACTGCTTCCATTTTTATTTTTTTATCTGATGATGATTAATTCAAACATCAAACACGATTATTGTTTACTACCAGAGTGCGCTCTGAAATTTCTTGTTGGGGCAAATTCTCCTAATTTATGGCCAACCATGAATTCAGTTACATAAACAGGAATAAATTTATTACCATTATGCACAGCGAAAGTATGACCAACGAAATCTGGTGTAATTGTGGAACGCCTGCTCCATGTTTTAATCACTGATTTTTTGTTTTTCCCTTCGTTGATGTTGTTAACCTTTTTATCAAGCTTTACATCTACATAAGGACCTTTTTTAATCGAACGACCCATTTATAATTAGATTTACGATTTATAATTACAATTTTATTTCGACGGCTTTCTACCATTCTTTCTTTGAAGAATAAGCTTATTACTTGCTTTACCACGCTTCCTTGTTATTTGTCCTTTCGCATACTTACCTGTTCTGCTTCTTGGATGACCACCTGATGCTTTACCTTCCCCACCACCCATCGGATGGTCAACAGGGTTCATTGCAACTCCACGAACTCGTGGACGAATTCCTCTCCAACGGTTTCTGCCGGCTTTACCCATTGTCTGCAAACTATGGTCGCTGTTTGAAACAACACCAACTGTTGCATAACAATTAATCAGCACTCTTCTTATTTCACCTGAAGGCATTTTAAGCACAGCATATTTTTCTTCCTTTGAAGTAAGCTGCGCGGATGAACCTGCACTTCTTGCAAGTTTGCCACCTTGTTCGGGTTGCATTTCTATGTTGTGAACATTGGTACCAAGCGGCATATTTTTCAGCTGCAATGCATTACCAATTTCCGGGGCTACGCTATCACCTGAAGTTATAGTTATACCAACCTGTAAACCCTGTGGTGCGATAATGTATCTTTTTTCTCCATCAGTGTATTCAACCAACGCAATAAACGCAGAACGGTTTGGGTCATACTCAATAGTTGAAACCTTTGCCTGCAAATCTTTTTTATTACGTTTGAAATCTATAACACGATATTTCTTTTTGTGACCACCGCCTTTATAGCGCATTGACCGATGTCCCTGCACATTACGACCCGCAGTTCTTGGCATTGGTTCCAATAAACTTTTCTCAGGTTCGTTCGTGGTGATTTCAGCATAGGCGTTTCCAATTCTCCAACGAGTGCCAGCTGTAATCGGTTTATATTTTCTTAATGCCATCTTTTGTCTTTAAATATTCGCGTATAAATCTATTGTATCGCCTTCTGCTAATGTAATCAATGCTTTTTTATAAGCCGGTCTAACACCTTTAATAAAACCTGCCTTTGTAAACTTGGTTTTATTTTTTCCGGGCGCAACCAATGTGTTTACATCAACCACAGAAACACCATAAAAATTCTCCACCGCTTTTTTTATTTCAAGCTTGTTTGCTTTGCGATTAACCTTGAAAGCATAACGCTTCAGTTTTTCCTGCTGCGCATTTGCTTTTTCTGATAAGATAGGTTTTATTAATACTTCTGCTGACTGCATTTTCTTTTATTTTCAGTTATGCTTGTGTTGTTTCTTCCTGTGCGTCTTCTGTAAAAATCTTTGCTGCATTTTCAGTTAATACCAACACATCTGCGTTTACAATATCGTAGGTATTCATATCAGCTAAAACCCTGCCCTGAACCTTGGTAATATTACGAAGGCTTAAATACAGGTTATCATTAAACTCATCAACCACAAATAATGTTTTCTTATCATCAAGCTGCATGCTTTTTAGAGCGTCTACAACCTGTTTTGTTTTTGGTGATTCAAACTGAAAATTCTCTACCACAACAAGCGAATTGTTTTTTGTTTTGTATGATAAGGCACTCATCTTGGCGAGGTCTTTTACTTTCTTATTCAGCTTAAAATCATAAGAGTGAGGTTTTGGTCCAAATACAGTACCGCCACCTTTATATAAAGGATTGCGGATGTTACCTTTTCTTGAACCACCGGTACCTTTTTGCTTATGCAATTTGCGGCTTGCACCCTGAACTTCTGCACGGGTTTTTACTTTGTGCGTTCCCTGGCGCTGGGCAGCCTGGTATTGTTTTACGGCCAGGTAAATCACGTGGTCGTTTGGTTCAATACCAAAAATATCATCAGGCAATTCTAATGTTCTGCCGGTCTTCTCACCCTGTATATTTAAAACGTCAACTTGCATCTTACTAAATTATTTCTGAATTAAAACAATTGAGCCATTATGGCCCGGCACAGAACCGCTGATAAGAATATAATTTTTATCAGGAAATATTTTTACAACTTTTAAGCCTTTCAATTTAA
>CAHJWK010000164.1 GCA_903642275.1 Chitinophagaceae bacterium | reverse complement strand
TCCACCAACCCAGATCATTTGCAATGCCTGAGGATGCTGTTACGTTTTTAAATCTACCATTTATATTTTTTAGAAAAGTTACAGGCATCCACTCGCCGGCAAGTATTAAATCAGTTTGACCATCGCCATCGAAATCTGTAAATAATGCATCGCATACAAGGCCGATGTTTTTTAATTCAGGCGCCACTGCATTTGTAACATCAGTAAAATGTGCAACACCATCTTTTGAATCATTCCTTAAAATGCAGCTACTAACAGGTTTTGGATAATGCCATGGGTCAACGCGGCCTGACACAAATAAATCAAGTTTACCATCATTATTATAATCAAAAGCACGCACACATAATTTGCTTGTATAATTTATGGGCAATGCCAGTGAATCTAATTTGAAGTTTCCTTTGCCATCGTTTATATACAACCGGTCCTGGTATTTATTGCTGCCCGATTCATATTTATATCCACCACTTGCAATATAAATATCTGACTTGCCATCGCCATTTGCATCAAACAATAAAATGCCTTCATCTTTATAAGTATCAAACTGCTTATGTTCACCATTTAATAAATCTTTTTGCCTGAATGTTCCATCAGCCTGCTGCAAAAACACCTGTGCATGATTATAAGATTCGCCGCCAACTATCAAATCATCCAAACCGTTACCATCAATATCTCCCGCAGCTAAAGCCGGGTTGTATTGTGATAATTTATGCGGTAATAATTTTTGAATATTAAAGTCAATAATGTCTGCGCTTTTATCTTTATAGTTTATATAAGAAGCGTTGGTTACTTCTTTAAATAAAGCAGTTGTATCTGTTGCAACCTGCTGATAAGAATAAGTCTCTTTTGCATCTTTAATATCCACAGTTAATGTTTCATCAGCTTTTACATTTTTAATGGTTTGCTTTTTATTGTTATTCCATTTTATAACAACAGAGTCAACAACAGTTGTTTTGCGTAAACCAAAATGCGCCATGCATTGTATAGTTGATAAATAACCGCGGTATGGATTGTTATCATAGAATTGTTGTTTGTTATGATCATAATAAATATTTGCAATAGCACCCAGGCCATTTATATTTTGAGCACCACCTTTAAATTTTATCTGCAGGAAATGTGCAGCAGAATCTTTCTTATCCCGTGAAGTATTTCTATAAAGAAGCGCTTCATCATTAATATTATTGATGACCATATCCATTGCGCCATCATTATCGAAATCTGCATACGCAGCACCACTTGAAAATGTTGGAACAGGCAAGCCCCAGCTATCTGTTACATTGTTAAAAGTAAGATTGCCATTATTATGAAAAGCATAATTGTGCAGTTTGATTTCGGGTATCTGCTGCAATATTTCCTGCTTTGGTGCAAGCCCTGTAGCGCTTTGCCGGTAAGCCATAAAATCGTGATCACTCACATCTTTTGGAAAGCCGTTGGTAATAATTATATCACGGTAACTATCGTTATCAAAATCTGTTACCAATGGCGTCCAGCTCCAGTCTGATTGAGCAATGCCGCTCATAAAACCAATATCACTAAAAGCAGGAGCACCGATACTATCCATTTCGCCAACTCTTGAACCTTGGTTTAATTGCAACGTGTTTCGCACATATTGATACTGATAACCATATGAATCAAAGTTCTGATAAGTGATGTAACTGGCTGCAGACATCATCATCTTTTTGCGCAGGTTATCTTCAGGGTTCATGTCTAATTCAATTACATCAGGCAGCCCATCGTTATTAATATCGGTAACCTCCTGACCCATCGAGTTAAAAGAAGTATGTTTAAAATATTCTTTTGCACGGTTTGTAAATGTGCCGTCATGATTATTTATGTACAGAATATTGTTTGATATAAAATCATCTGACACATAAATATCTTTCCATCCATCATTATTTATATCGCAGATAGTAGCGGAGTGGCCAAAACCTGGAAATGCCATTCCTGCCTGTTGCGATACATCATGAAAAACGGGATGTTTTAAAACAGGATTCCAATCATTGCGGTAAAGACGACCGATGCTTGGATTTTTAGGAGTATTGCTGCTTTGATGAAAAACAGATTGATCATAACCATTTGATGCTTCGTTTACGGTCAGGTACATATCAAGATCACCGTCATTATCATAATCAAAAAAACTTGCCATAGTTGATTGCACATGAATATCCAACCCATATTTAGCAGCCATATCTTTAAAATGCGGAATACCATCTTTATCTACACCCTGATTTATATACAACACATTGCGCCGCCTTAATGAATCTTTATAAATTGTATTACAGATATAGATGTCCAACAACCCATCATTGTTTATATCTACTACAGATACACCTCTTGCCCACCTGCCCATATCACTAACGCCTGCTTCAGAAGTTATATTTTCAAATTTAAAATTGCCTTTATTGAGATATAGTTTGCATGATACCATGTTGCCTGTAAAAAAAATATCCTGTTTGCCATCGTTATTAAAATCGCCAATACCAACGCCGCCACCATTATAAATGTTTACAACATCTAATGGATTTATAGAATCGTTTTCAACAATTTTATTATTGAAATCAATGCCTGAATGCGATGAGGTAATTTGGTCAAACAATGTTTTCTTTTTGCATGATAAAAAAAGCAAAAACATAATAAAAGCAGCAAAAAAGAATTTATTCATAATAGAATAGTACTAATTATTATTGATATAAGCCAGCATCTTTTTAACTTCTTCAGGATAAGTGGCTATATGATGCGTGTGCACAGAAAACTGAATACTTGGCTGTTTATCAGAAACCTGAACTGATATTTTTTGACTGGTTAAGGCAGGCATATGGCAATTTATACAATTTGCGTTGAGCGCTTCATTACTTAATTGCTTTGTGATTTTGCAATAAACATGATTGGGCGTATTATGACAAGTAAGACATTTTTGAACATACACAGCATCATTACCACGATTGTTTTGATGCGGATCATGACAGGTTGCGCAATCCATTTTACTAAATTTATAGCATTTGCTGCTTTGTAATAATTGCAATTGGTTGCCATGAACATCTAAATGGCTTGTATCAACAGTAGTATAAAATTGAGGAATTTTAAAATTAGAAAAACTATCGCCTGGCACAAATTCAAAAGTTGATCTTACTTTGTCTTTTGATATACCAGAATGGCAAGTGGCGCACATATCTATTTTTTGTATCCTGTTTAAAGAATTATAAGTTGTAATAAAATGAGCCGTTTTAACTTCGGTATTGTTGGTTTGAAAATTTACATGCTGTTCAGCCGGCCCATGGCATCTTTCGCAATCAATAGCAAATACTAATGAGCTTTTATTAAATTCTTCATTTTTATTATTCTTATTAATTGTCTGTAATCTATCCGGCAAATCATTAATAAAAGAAGTATGGCATTCCATGCATTGCTTGCGGATAGAACGGGATTGATGGTAATCTAAAAAATGTAACCCGTAGCCAGGACTTGTAGACCACTCATCCTCTCGGGTATAATAAGAAATAGGCAATTGGTAGAGTTCATTGTTTTTCCAGTATAAATAGCTTTCACCCTTAATACCTCCAAAAACAATATCAAATTTATAACGTTCTTTAATTTTTCCATTTAAGTAATAAGTTTGAAACAAGCCGCTATCCAGTTTTTGCATTACTATTTTTTGAGAATCGTTTAACACAAATACATTAAGCCCGTTTTTAAAATTACCATGAACATTTTTTTCTGTGGCGGGCAATGATGATAAGTAATGAGCTGTATGCAAATATGAATTATAAATGCTGGCATGACACTTAATACACTTTTGTGAACCTGCAAAAGCATTACCTCTGGAATCTTCTCTAATATTACTACTCTTGAATGGCAAATACACAATCAAAAATAAGATTACACAGATAGCCGTAATAAAGATTGCTTTTTTCATCCGAACACCTTCAGCTTGATCAATGTTAACATTTATATTGATTTTAGCTATATCAAGTAACGATCTAAAATTATTAAAAATAAAAGGCTTTCTTTAAGAAAGCCTTTAGCTATTATTAAAATGATACTAATTTAAAATATCAATAACCGGGATTTTGAACCAGGTTAGGATTTAGAGATTTTGCATGTTGTGGAATGGGCATAATCAAATCATTAGCAGAAGGCGTTGTGTTGTATAGACCGTGCTGTTTACCATCATGTGTTGGGCCAGGTGCAGGATTAACAATTGGGTTAAGACTGCCATCTACAGTTCCATTTTCTTTTTTAATGAATGCAATTGCCTGATCAGAACCTGCTCTGCACAAATCATAAAATACAGAAAATTCGCCGCTTAATTCATGCCGGTACTCACTTAACACCATTTGAAGAGGATCAGTAATTGGTTGACCAGGAGTACCATCAAAGTTCGCACTGTCTTTCATAACAGCAGGTGCTGTTCCACCAAATGCACGGTTTCTAATCAATGTAATATCTGCTATAGCCCCAGTGTTATCACCTGTACGCACTTTACATTCTGCTCTGTCTAATATAATTTCTGCATAGCGAAGTAAAACCTGGTTTTGATCACCAAATAAGTATGACCTGTTTTGACCTGTAGGGTCATGAGGGTTGCCATAATTACCGGTAAGATTTGGATCCCTCCATTTTTTTGAACAAAAATAACCGCTGCGTTGACCATCTCCATACCACGGTCTTGTTATAGTACCGGGAGTGTTTGTGATTTTTCCGTTATCACCGGTGTAAGTTTGATCGCCGCCGGCAAAGCCTGAAACTACGGGTGGATAACCTTTAATTCCACCCCACGCAGCGATTATACCAGGACTTACTAAAGTGTCTCCGGGACCAACAATAGTAGCATACTTCCGGAGATCGCCCTGCTGAAAAGAATTCCATAAAGCCGGGTTACCGTAGGTGTATCCCTGCTGTGTTATTTCTGCAGGCCAGTCAAAACTATCAATCCAGGAAACTTCCTCACCAGGAGGATTCCAGCTTCCATCCCAGCTCTGAGAACCACCCGGTGGTGCCTTGAACTGAATTTCAAAAAGTGACTCATCATTATTTTGATGATCATATTCATTTACATCAATATAATTTGGCAGTAAATGATAGTTGTTAGTTAATTCAGGATTATTAAAAGCTGCTAAAGCTCCTTTATAATCTTTTAGCCACATACGAGCTGCTCCCTCGTAACCATAAGCTGCACCTTTAGTTGCCCTTCCTAAATCAGCAGCAGCTAAATCTTTTTTAGACAATAAAA
>CAHJWK010000163.1 GCA_903642275.1 Chitinophagaceae bacterium | reverse complement strand
TTATTTGCTTCTTGCCAGCACCTCCGGCATACATGCGGAGTATCTGTCTTATCCTGCTCATCATAATTGTTTTATTAGCCATCTGATGCGTTTTAAAAACAACATCAGCTTTTTGCCGCTAAAACAATTTTTTTATAAAACTTCTTAAGTCTAAAGGGTTCAGTTTATCCCGGCGAAAGGGGTCAATTTATACCGGCAAACATGGTCAGCATAGAACGGTGAGTGGGGTCATATTCATCGGATTTTCCAAATATGCTCAAAGGATAGGTAATGAACAAACTCTTCATAAAAATTAATGTCGATTGAATTAAACTTTATAGCCTCTTTACGATACGTTTCAAAGGTTTTGAGTATTAATCTTAGATTCTTAAATACATCCATTGTTCCCTTTGTTACTGTTCCCTGTTTTGATTTCATATAATCATCAAACTGAAAGAAAAAATCAAGGTTTGCTTTTTGTCTGACTACATGTTTAATCTTATCTGCTTTTAAAGTAGCAACATCAAAGTCAGGCTTAAACGTTTGTTTTAAAAATTGAACAGTATCGGCAACATCATTTTGAATAGCATGAGTAACTATATCTTCAGCGATTCTAAACATGTTATACATTTCTTGCAGTTTATTCGGGTTTAATCCACTAATAATATTGTATCTAAATGAAAAAATAACGCAATCTCGAAGTATCTTTCTAAAATCAGAATTACTTTTAAATTTTTGATATGCTACCATTAGAAGCGGAATAGGTTGTGTAACCTTAAATAACTTTAATATATGAAGCCAATCTTGTATTTCACTATCATCAAAGAAATTGTATTTTTGGAGAAATTAACCCTTTATATACTTCTACATTTTGTTCTAAATTTTTAACTAAATCAAATGCTGACTCTGAATCATTAATTTCTTTTTTAATTGTCTTGTATAAATTCTTTTGCTCAACGACCTTTTTCTTCCATTCCAATAAGCACGTAAATAATCAGGAAAGTCGTCATTTTCAAGTCTGCCAGATATATATGACCATTTGTTGTCAATTATTTTTATATGTTCTTCTTTATTGTCGTCAGCTGCATCATCTACAATTTGAAAGAGATAATTTTTAAGTAAATCTGTTGAAGATAGCTTTACACCTGTTGAGTTTAAAGTTTCAAAAACTTTATAAGCATTCAATTCATCGGTAACTATTACTCTAGTAAAATATATTTTATTTACAATATTTTCTACAAATGCCGCAAGTCCTTCGCCATTACGATTTAATGTTGAAATTTGTTTATTGAAATACTCGAAACATTCTCTCATTAATATTTCCGTTGGCTTTAATCCTTTTAAAGGCAAATTCTCATTATTTATCAATCGTGTAAATACGAGATTATTGTTTTTATTTAAAGTCAATTTATGTTCTACAATTAATTTGGTTGATGACCTTTTTACTATATAAGAACTTTTTAATTCTGCAATGCGGTCAGCCACGAAAGGTTCATCTTTTAAAACATTGCTCAAATAGTGTAAAACAGATAAAACAATAATGCTAATAGTAGTAAGTCCTTGTTGCCCGTTTATAACGTCAAATAAATCGTTATTTCGGTCAAGTAAAACCAAATACCCCACATAATGTTCGCCATCTGGTTTATCTACTATTTCAATTATGTCACTCCATAATTCACCCCAATTTTCTTCTTCCCATGAATAATCACGCTGGAATTTTGGAACAAATATTTTTTTGTTGCTGATACAATTGATGCAAAGTTCGCTGTGTCTGAATTGCCAATTCCTCTCATACGGGTAGATATATTTAAACCACTAATTAAAGGATTATTTTCTGTATTCAAAACAATCCTCCTTTTTTGTTTGGTCTAACAAGTATATAGTTACCATTTAAATCGAGCTGTATCAATCCTGCAGCAACCCTTAAAGAACGAAGTTGTTAATCATCATCATGTATCAAAATTGGTTTGGGTAACTGCAGCATTGTTTGTTATCTTATGCGTTATTTGTTCCGGTTGGTATATGACACATGTTCAATTGGAAAACTATATTGCCGGTGATACTAAATACCGATATTTAAAACTTGACACAAACAAAGGATTACAGAAACTCCTTTTTATAACAGACACCCTATACTTTGTAAACCCGAAGATGCGCGAAGATGTGATTAAAATTGAAGAGGAGAACCAACAAAGAACCGAACTGCAACAACAGGCTGATGAAAAACAAAAAGAAGCTGATGCGCTGAAGTTTAAAGCAGGTCATCCAAAAAAATAAAACTAGCATACTTTAAACTATTCCCATAAGACAATCGTGATAATTGTATTAATGTTTACCTTTTGTGAATCGTTATAAGCTTTTTAATTCAATAGTTTGTCTTAATACGAAAGCCTATTTATTGATCGTAAAAACTCCCGGCTATAAAAAATATTATTGCCGGCAGCCGGGAGTTTGTTTTCAATTACAGAGGTTTCATGCAGGTTTAAGAACATCCTTTTTAAGTCCTTTAGCTTCATACAAAACATCCAATATGCCTTGCACTGCTTGCGGATTTTTGTTTTGCTCTAAGGACCTTTCTAAATACAAAACAGCATTTGTGGTATCCCCATTCCTCAGGTAACCTTCCCCAAGGCTGGATATGACATTAGCCGATTCTAAATAGAGGTAGTCATTGATCTGAAATATTTTAAGTGCTTCCTTCTTTTTATTTTGGCCAAGTAATAAATAGCCAATACCGTTCAATTCATATTCATTGTTTGTTAACGGCTTTAATTGTATAGCCAGACCATGGCTGCTGATATTTTCATCCAATAGTGTGCCGTCGTCAAGCCATTTATTTATGGTAGCAAAGGAATGATAGTTTGGTGTTACCGGCTGATTTGGTAACAATATTGAGCAAATCTTTTTCCAATGATAATGAAGGATATTCGTTGATGCGGTTAAGCTCAGTGCCATTTTTATATACAATAATTACAGGCACATGGAATATGTTTTTACCTTGTTAATCATGCGTGGGCGTTTGCTTATAGAGCGAATCACTGCCACCAACCGCAATTAAATGAGTATGATTACTGTCAAAAGAAATTGCATCAAGCAATTTCAGCAACCTTGGTACTTTCCGTTTGCTGTCCCCGCACCACATACCAAAGAAAACACTTATACTGATACCATTCATGTTTTGCTTTTTCAATTGTGCTATAGTTGCTGCATTTGGAGTATAAGTTTATACCCTGCATTGAACCACGAAGCAAAAGGCGTTCTTGAAAGACTGTCTTTATTGCAAGTACCATAAAGTATCGGTGGTTTTTCGGGTATAATTTGAGTGTAGCATGAAGAACATATAAGTATGCTCATAAGAAGGCCAAAAATTTTATTCATAAAATTTTATATTAATTAATGATAATTCTTTCCCGATTTAAATATCAGGGAACGATTAATATTTAGGAACTGCACTGCATATATTTGCAGTAATAGTAATAGTCTTAACAGCGTGGCGGCTTGTACAGATGGTTATAATTACCCTCACAAGCCGCACTATTGGACAGCAGAAATGAAGTGAGAAGTATTAAACACGCTGGAGTAACAGAACCGTTTGTTTTTATTGTGGTATAAAATTCGTCAATGCCTGCATGACCGTTTGTTTTTGTAACGGGAAAATCATTGCCATTTGGCTGGTAATTATTGTTTTATTTTTCACAGTCACAATGCTGAGAAGTGTCCAAATTATTTGCGAGCCTGCATTGCAGGTAACCAAGTTGTCTGGCATATTGCGATAATGTAAGAATCGTAATAAATAATATTGCCAGGCAACGCTGCATGTTGTGAAGGTAAATTTATTCTAAATAAAGCGAAGGTTTTTGCAGGCAGACATTAAACCATACACAACAAGACAGGTAATACAAATGAGGCTGTTTACAAAATATATCAACCGATAAAGGCAACTGGTTTGACTTAAACCAGGACAACGTAATTAATCCATTCCTTTTAACTTCCATTAAGATAACTATAGAAAAGTCAGAACAGGTAAGTCATGTGACCAATCACTTCAAATGAATTTTTAATTCCATCAGTTAAATACATCAAGCAGAATATTTATTGTTTTTTTATTAATGCCGCAATGTATTAATGTAATTCAACAAAATCCATCTTTAAAAACAGTTGACATAACAGGTGGCGCACCTGAAATGAATCCACACTTTCGATGGTTTGTTGAGGAAATTTCAAAGCTTGATAAGCATATCATTGTGCGCTGAAATCTAACTATTCATTCTGGCTAATGAAATATTATGACTTACCTGAATTTATAAGTAACATCATGTTGAAGTGGTTTCATCATTGCCGTTTTACACGCAAGACAGAACAGACAGGCAACGAGGCGAAGGAGTATTTAACGATAGCATTAAAGCCTTGCAAATGCTGAATGAAGTTGGTTATGGAAAAGAAGGAAGTAATCTGTTTTAAATCTTGTTTACAATCCCGCAGACGCATTTTTACCTGCGTCGCAGTCATCATTGGAAAAGGAATATAAGCAGGCACTGAAATCTAAGTTCAATATTGAATTCAATAATCTATACGTCATCACTAATATGTCTATCAGCCGTTATCTTGATTATTTATTAAACAGCGGCAATTATGAAAAGTATATGCAAAAATTAGTTGATGCGTATAACCCTTCGGCGGTGCAAAACGTCATGTGCCGCAACACTATCTCAATAGGTTGGGATGGCTTTTTATATGATTGTGATTTTAACCAAATGCTTGAATTAAAAATAAATAGCAGCCATAAACACGTTAGCAATTTTAATGCAGATGAATTAAATAAAAGAGAAATTGTAATTGGTCAGCATTGTTATGGTTGCACGGCGGGCAGCGGTAGCAGTTGCGGCGGCGCAGTAACATAAATTTATTTCATGAATTATAACGAATCAGCAGCATTTCTTAAGTCAAAAAATATAACGCAGCCAACCATTGGTATTGTGTTAGGCACCGGTTTGCATAAGCTTACAGAGCTAGTAAATACTGAGCAAACAATTGCTTACAGTGATATTCCGCATTTTCCTGTTTCGACAGTTGAGTTTCAATACTCTACCATTGCGATGAAACAGTTTACCAACCCAAATAATAATGTATATTGTAATACATCCGTAAAGGAGATATGAAAGAATATTATAGTTCATTTACATTACTATATTCAGGAGTTTTAATAGTAAAGCCTGCTGACAAGAGAGAAGCTGTTGCTGTATTAATACAAGAGCAACAGTGCAGTATCAGCAAGGCTTGTAAAATTGTGCAACTGCCACGCAGCAGCTACCAGTATCAAAGCAAACTAGA
>CAHJWK010000162.1 GCA_903642275.1 Chitinophagaceae bacterium | reverse complement strand
ATCTGTATTGGCTGCGCAAGTTTTTTATGCTGATGAATACAATGGTTGTTACGCTGCTTGTCCTGACCCTGTTGACTTTCACAACTACACAACGATGGATATTTATAATAACAAGAATGCTTATTATGTGGAAAGTGATTTCAAGAAAACGCCCCGCCCCGGTGAGCGTGATTATCTTGGTCATATAAGTACAACAGTTCAATCAATGAACCAGCGTGAACTGGCCCTGGGCACGCATAGCCGTAGTGGCGACCAGTTTGATATTTGGGAAGCTGTGTTCTCACCGATGGCAGAAGATGGTTATCCAAAAAGAATTTATGACAAGTATACCGGTGCTATTGATTCATCAGTTGCGGCATACTGGAAAGAGCATTATGATCTTACCAATATCATACAGAGAGACTGGCCAAAAATTGGTGATAAGCTAAAAGGTAAAATACATATTTATGTTGGCGATATGGACACTTATTATTTAAATGATGCTGTATATTCCGCAGAAGATATGCTGAAAAAATTAACGAACCCAAATTGCGGATGTGAAGTTGACTATGGTGACCGTGCGGAGCATTGCTGGAACGGCGATCACACAAAACCTAATTATTTAAGCCGTTTACATTATGATCAAATGTTCATTACCAAATGGGCGGAAGAAGTAAAGACAAGAGCACCAAAAGGTGCTGACCTTACATCATGGAGATACTAATGTTTTAAATTATTCTGATGTAATGTACTGTCAATAACATTCAACAAACCATTTACCGGCTTGTCATCTCGCAACTGCCAGAACATAATACCATTCAATTTTTTATCAACAACATATTTTGTTTTAAGGGCGATTGAACGCTCATTATCATAACTGAAAATTTTCTTTATTGTTTTATTATACAGATAAGGTGCCTTTGCTTCATCGTCCCAATAGTAAACATAACCCTGTTGCTGCATTGAATCAAGATATAAATTCCTGAACGAAATACCATGGTCAAATCCGCCACTTTGATACAAACCGTTCAACGTATCTGCATTTACGTTAAATAACCTGCCATACATAGCTGCACCAATAACAACTTTGTTTAAAGGGAAATGAATTGAATTAAAAAAGCGTATTGCATTATCGGTTGACTCAAGCTGCTTTTTTGTTGAATACAATGGTGTATGATGGCCGGTTACTATACTGTTACCGTTTACAAGGTCATAAGACATGAGATTAACTTTATCAACCAATGGCGCAATTGCCTTCCAGTCAACAGAGGAATCAAGAAATTTTGCAAATCCGCCTGCAGCAAAACTTATCTCTTTTTGATTGCCCAATTTCTTTCGCAATATTTTTACAAGCGCTGTAAAATCGTCTTTATCCGCAGGTATAAATTGATGATTTGGAAAGCCGGCAATAGCAGGATATTCCCAGTCTATATCAATGCCATCTGTTTTAAAATATCTGGTAAGCCGCTTTGTTGATCTTGCAAATTGCGTTCTGCCTTTACTTGTTGAAAACACCTGTGAGCAGGTTGCACATCCACCCCAGCCGCCGATCGAAAGAATAACTTTTAAATCAAGGTTTCTTTTTTTTAAGCTGACGAGATGCTGAATAGTAAGCGTATCTCTAAAATTACTAACATTAAGCTTATTATCTTTTAAATGACAAAAGCTAAAAATTATGTGCGTCAATTTTTCTATTGAATAAGCATCAATTGCACTTGTATCACCGGCGTAATATGCAATTACGGATATCTTGTGTTGCGATGTTTGTGCATTTGTTATATGTGCATTCGTTATAAATAAAAAAAATAAAAATTTTTTCATGCGATTTAAATGGTTTCATTTAATCAAATTACTTAAAAAAATTACAGCTATAAAACTTTTCTGATAAATGAATGTATATAATGTACTAGCATTATTTATACTTTTCTAAAAGTGTTTTCAAATCTTTAATACCTTCTGTTGCCGTTTTTTGAATCGCAGTTATATCATACACTTCAGCATAAGGGATGTTTTTATCAATAATAAGTTTTGGAATGTTTCGCGGTGCATGATGTATTAATCCTGCTGCCGGGTAAACAACCAATGAAGTTCCTATCACTGCAAAAATTTCTGCTGCTGATGCAATGGCAGCAGCCTGTTCAATCATAGGCACCGGCTCTTCAAACCAAACAATATACGGACGCAACTGATAACCATCTTCCGCCACATCATTCAATAAAATATCTTTTCTTATATCATACACAAAACGTTCATCAAACTCACTGCGCATCTTAAAAATTTCACCATGCAGATGTAATACATTTTTGCTGCCGGCACGCTCATGCAAATCGTCTATATTTTGAGTGATGATGTGCACCTCAAAATCATTCTGCAATACTGCTAAGCCAATGTGTGCAGCATTGGGTTGTGCATTTAAAACATCTGCCCGGCGCATGTTATAAAAATCAAGCACAAGTTGTTTATTCTTTTTCCAGGCACGTGGTGTAGCAACATCTTCAATATTATAACCGTTCCATAAACCATCGCTGTCGCGAAAAGTTTTCAAGCCGCTTTCTGCGCTTATGCCTGCACCTGTTAGTACAACTAATTTTTTTTTCATGTCGCAGATAGGTTAGATTCTTCGTCAATACAACTTAATAAGACATCACAAATATTATTTATTTCTTCTTCAGAAATTATAAGCGGCGGAGCTATGCGCAAACAATCAGGCGCAAATAAAAACCAATCTGTTATCAAACCATTTTTTATACAATTATGAATGATGCGTTGCGCTGTTTCAACAGATTCAAATTGCAAAGACATCCATAGACCAAAATGGTTTATTTTTTTTATAAATGGATGTTTTAGTTTTTCAATAAACATGGCTTCTTTTTTAGCAACATCATTAATATAATTATCTGATAACAGCACTTCAAATGCGGCTTTGCCTGCAGCGCAACTAACAGGATGCCCGCCGAAAGTTGTTATATGGCCAAGTACAGGATTAAAGCTTAAGTTTTGCATTAGATTTTTATCAGCGATAAATGCACCCAACGGCATGCCGCCACCAAGCGCTTTTCCTAACAACAAAACATCAGGCACAATATTAAATTGTTCGAAAGCCCACAAGGTTCCGGTTCTTCCAAAGCCGGCCTGTATCTCATCCAGAATTAATAAAGCACCTTGTTCAGTACATTTGGTTCTCAACGCCTGCATCCATTTTTTTGATGGCGCAGTTACACCACTTTCTGCCTGAACCGTTTCTAAAATAATACATACTGTATTATCATCAATCACATTTAATACTTCTTCATTATTATAATTAAAATGAAATACACCTGGCAATAAAGGCCTGAATGCATTGCGGTAATATTCATCGCCCATAACACTCAACGCACCTTGTGTGCTGCCATGATAACTTTTATTAAACGCGATAATGTTTGTTCTGTTTGTTGAACGCTTAGCGAGTTTTAATGCGCCTTCGGTTGCTTCGGCACCGCTGTTAGTGAAGTAAACACAATTTAATAAAGCCGGTAAATGTTGCGTGAGTAATTGCGCATAAGAAGTCTGCGGGCTATCAATAAATTCTCCGTACACAATCAAATGCATATACGCTTCTGCCTGTTTTTTTACGGCCTCAATTACCTGTTGATTTGAATGGCCAATGTTAGCAACGCTGAAGCCTGAAATTAGGTCAAAATATTTTTTCTCATTTATATCATATTGGTAACAGCCTTGTGCTTTTACAATTTCCAAACCTATCGGTGTTGCGGAAGTTTGCGCTATGTGTTGAAAAAATAAAGTTCTTTCTAAACTCATGTTTTCTATTCAATACAAAAGTCGAATTTTACTTTATAAAAAATTTATTATGGCAACTATTCTTCCATGCGAAGGAAAAAATCCGCAGTTTGGCAAAGACTGTTTTATTGCACCTAATGCTACAATTGTGGGTGATGTAATTATGGGTGATGCCTGCAGTGTTTGGTTTAACGCTGTGGTGCGTGGTGATGTAAATAACATACGTATCGGCAATAAAGTAAATATCCAGGATGGTGTTATCATACATTGTACCTATGAAAAAAATGCTACTGAAATTGGTAACAACGTTTCAATTGGCCATAATGCAATTGTACATGGCTGTTGCGTAAAAGATAATGTGTTGATTGGAATGGGCGCAATTCTAATGGACAAATGCGTTATAAACAGCAACACTGTAATTGCTGCAGGTGCAGTGGTTTTGGAAGATACGATTGTAGAAGCCAATTCAATTTATGGCGGCGTGCCTGCAAAAAAAATAAAAGAACTGCCAAAAGATTCACTGCACGGCGAAATTGAGCGCATCGCTAATAATTATGTAAAATATTCTTCATGGTTTTCTGAATTTAATGCAGCAGAAAAAAAAGAATAGGTGTCATTGTAATTATACCAGGCAGCTGAGACTCACTGCTTATTTTGGGAAAACCAATTGTACGTCTTTTTTAACAACCTTGAACCGGATTTAATATTTTATGTATATTTAATAATACGGTAACACATTGCTGAGCCAAGTGAAATAAGTTTGCAACCGGCGTGATGAATTTGTATGAGAACGTATCAATATACAGCAAACACCGAAATGGTGATTAGTGAAAGCGGAAGCCTGCAACAGTTTTACCGCCTGACTGATGCATTAAGTAAAACACGCCATGTTCAGTTTACAGCAAAAGATGATGAAGCTTACATTTTACAATGGCGGTTTAAATACCGCGGAAACCAGCTTGCACTTAAGTATGATGTTTATAACGGGGTAACATTGGTATATAATGAAAAAGGTACAAAAGCAGCAAATAAGATTGCAGTGCGGTTGCTTGAAATTCAATAATCATCTTCCTGCATAGATTGCAGAATGTTGTAGTAACTTATATACCGTTCCATCGAAATATTTTTTTCTTCCACCGCTTTTTTTACAGCACAACCCGGCTCTTCAATATGCAGGCAATTATTAAACCTGCAGTTTAAAAGATACCTTTTCATTTCAATAAAGTAATGGGATAATTCAGGCCGCTCAATTCCTGTGATTGCAAATTCACGTATGCCTGGTGTATCAATAATTTTTCCTTCAAAAGGCAAATCAAACATTTCTGCAAACGTGGTTGTATGCATGCCTTTGCCGCTCCAGCCGCTTACTTCATTTGTTTGCAGTGCAAGCTGGGGAATTAAATAATTTATCAGGCTTGATTTGCCAACACCACTATGACCAAAGAATAAAGTTGTTTTATTATTAAGCAACTGTTTTATTACATCAAGGCCTTCATTATTATTTATGCTGATGGTAGAAACGTTGTAACCGATTGATGTATAAATTGATTCAAGTATGTCATACACCAGCCATTCTTTCTTTT
>CAHJWK010000161.1 GCA_903642275.1 Chitinophagaceae bacterium | reverse complement strand
TGAATAGTATAAACTTCATATTTGAATATTACGATTTACGATAAGCCAATTCATTCCATCGCAATTCATTTTTTAGCTGATAAAGATTCGTATTCTTATCAATCAAAACAAATTCAATATTCGCCATTGCCGCAAAATCCTGCAAATGTTCACTGGTTAAATTTTGACTATAACAGGTATGATGTGCACCGCCGGCATATATCCAGGCTGCGCAACCGGTTTTCATATCCGGCTTGGGTTTCCATAGAACTCTTGCCACCGGCAGCTTTGGTAACTTATGTTTTGGTTTGATAGCCTCCACTTCATTCACTAATAAACGAAACCGGTTTCCCATATCAATCATAGATGCATTTAATGCATCGCCACCGGCAACATTAAATATCAATCGAACAGGATCTGCTTTACCACCAATACCAAGAGGATGAATGGCACATAATGGTTTGCCATCTGCAATAGAAGCACATATTTCCAGCATGTGCGCACCCAAAACCATTTCATTCTTTGGCTCGAAGTGATATGTATAATCTTCCATAAAACTATTGCCGCCTTTCAAGCCTTCGCCCATTATTTTCATAGCACGTACCAGCGCAACTGTTTTCCAATCGCCTTCACCTGCAAAGCCATAGCCGGCTTGCATCATACGCTGTGCAGCAATACCGGGAAGTTGGACCATACCATATAAATCCTCAAACGTATCTGTAAATCCTTTATAATTTCCATCTTCTAAAAATGCTTTCAATCCCAATTCAATTTTAGCCGCATCTTTTAATGACTCACGTTGCTTTCCTTTTTTTTGTAATGAAGCAGTTAATATGTAAGTGCTTTCATATTCTTCAATTAAAGCATCAACTTTAGTATCGCTTATTGCATCAATCACTTTTACCAAATCACCAATGCCATGTGTATTTACAGAAAACCCAAACTTATATTCTGCTTCAACTTTATCGCCATCGGTTACTGCAACATAACGCATGTTGTCTCCGAAGCGAACAAACTTTGCACCCTGCCAGTCATTCCAGCCTGCAGCCGCGCGGCTCCAAACATCAATACTTTTTATTGTTGATTCATCTTTCCAATAACCGACAACCACTTTTCTTTCCATGCGCAAACGGCTCACGATAAAACCAAACTCACGGTCACCATGCGCACTTTGATTCAGGTTCATAAAATCCATATCAATATCATTCCATGGTATGTCTCGGTTGAATTGTGTGTGTAAATGCAGCAAAGGTTTTTGCAAAATCTTCAACCCGTTAATCCACATTTTTGCAGGGGAAAAAGTATGCATCCAAGTTATAATGCCAATACAATTTGTTGAAGCATTTACTTCTTTGCAAACAGCTAAAATTTCCTCAGGTGTTGTAACGATTGGTTTAAAAATGATGGAGATTGAAATTTCTTTTGACGTATTAAAGAACTTAGCAATTTCCTTTGAATGTTCAGAAACTTTTTTCAATGTTTCTTCTCCGTATAAATGCTGACTTCCTGTAATAAACCAAACTTCAAGCTTCTTTAAATCTATCATTATAGTTTTATTTTTTTGTACTTACAAGTAACATTATAGATGCATGTGCATTCAACATCGCCACGTAATTTTTATTGAACACACCTATGTCGTCATGCTTCCATAAATCTCTTATTACAGCTTTACCTTTCAATTCAAGCAATGATAAATTCAATGAAATGTTTTTAGTGCTGTCGCTGATGTTGAACATTCCAACATAAAGATCTTTACTATTTGGTATATATGAAATCCAGATTGCACCTCCATCTTTATCATAAATTTCTCTCGGATGCAAGCCTTGTTGGTCAACATCAAGCACTTCCTGATTCGTAAATAATTTTAATTCTATGTCACGGTTTTCAGGCAGGTTGCCACCAATAAACAAAGGCGATTTATAAATGCACCAGAAATTTATATGCGTATATAATTCATCATTGGTAAAGCGGCTATAACGTTCTTCGCCAACAGGCCCACGTTTCGAAAGCTTACCAATCTGCATCATATCGCAATCAGGATAATGACCGGCATGACCAACGCCCTGCCATTGTTTTGCATAATTCATCATGGCAATAATTTCTTTCCAGTTATCCCAGAAATCATCTGCCATGCGCCACATGTTCGCATATTTTTTTACATGTGCAGAATCTGCAATTGGTGTTGCGCCCGGTGATAAACTCAATACAATCGGTCGTCCGCAATTGACAATTGCTTTTGCATAGCCTTCAATTTCCGCAGCTTTATAATCACGTGCAATATCATCTACTTTTATGAAATCAACATTCCATGATGCATACAATTGTAATAATGAATTAAGGTATTCCTGTGCGCCTTTCTTAGTCATGTCCAAACCATACATGTGGTTGAGCCATGGACAAATTGAATTGGTATCTGCAATCATATCAGCAGTAATTCCATCTGTTCCTGACACTTTTGTTTTTGCCCAAACAGCTTGTCTTGGAATGCCACGCATAACATGAATTCCAAACTTTAAACCAAGCGAATGCACATAATCACTCAAAGGCTTAAAGCCTTGCTCATTAATAGCAGAAGGAAATTTATTTATATCGGGAATCAGCCTTCCCACACTATCCATAGCAAGCCAGGGAATGTATGAACCATCATCTAATCTTTTTTGAAATGGGTTACCGATTTTACTATACGGCGGATTATCATAGGCCCATAAAAAATCAACTACAATATATTGCCAGCCATATTGTTTAAGATGTTGCGCCATATAATCAGCATTGGCTTTTACTTCGTTTTCATGCACCGCTGAACCAAAGCAATTGTAGCTGTTCCAGCCCATAGGCGGCGTTGCAGCGACCTGATTTTGCTGTGCATTTATACAACTACAAATAATGCAACTGAAGAAAGATAGTTTTAACCACAAAGGCACGAAGTCACCAGGAGTACACTTTGCGTCTTTACGTCTTTGTGGTTTATTACCCTTGCCCGTAATAAGAATCTTTCCCATGCTTTCTTTCATAATGCTTTTTTATCAAGGCACCTTTCAATCGCAATGCGTCCGCTTTAACTGTTTCTGTAATAAAAGCCATCTTCGCAATCTCTTCCAACACAGCACTGTTATAGACAGCTTTAGTCGCATCTTTTCCCCACGTAAAAGGTGCATGATTACCAACTAAAATCATTTCAACATCTGCATAACTCAAATTCTTTTGTTTTAATGTATTGATGATTTGAAAACCTGTTTCATATTCGTAATTGCCTTGTATCATTTCATCATTCATTGGTGCTGCACATGGAATATCAAACGTTGTATGGTCAGCATGCGTTGTACCGTAAATTGGTATATCACGCTGACTTTGCGCCCATGCTGTTGCATAAGTTGAGTGTGTGTGGGCTATGCCTCCAATCATTTCAAAACTTTTATATAAAACTGCGTGTGTTAATGTATCAGAAGATGGACGAAGATTACCTTCAATGATCTTTCCATCAAAATCAATAATCACCATTTTATCAGCAGATAAATCTTTATAAGGAACACCACTTGGCTTAATCGCAAATACACCAAGCAATCTGTCCGCAGCACTCGCATTGCCAAACGTAAATAATACCAACCCTAATTCAGGCAATTGCATATTGGCTTCGTAAGCTGCTTGCTTTATTTCATCATATTTACTCATAACTTAATAGTGAACAATGAACAGAGAATAGTGAACAATGTTTAACCGATACATCTTTAGTTGTTTGTTATTCTTCGTTGTTTTGCTGTTTTAATTGAAGCAATTAGTAGTTTTAAAAGTTCTTTACAATCGTCAGGTAAACTAAGAGACAATTTATCATCAATATAATTTGTATCATTCAAAATATTTATCCAATATTCCGCCTCATTTGCTTCCTTTAAAGCAATGCTTAATTTATGAATGAAATCTGTTTTGCTTTGTCCATATTCAGCTTCTCTAACCAATGCACCAATGGCGGTTCCACTTCTTAATATTTGTTTTGATAAAACATATTCTTTCTTTTCATTTTATAAATACTGAGAAAGTCTTACAACTCTTAACGCAAACACATAACTTTTATCTTTTAAAAAAATCTTACTCATTATTCACTGTTCATTGTACTTTGTTCTCTGCTCATTTCATTGTAATCAGTACCACGCTCATTGGCGGCAGATTTATAATTAAAGTGCTACTTGTTTTTTTAAAATCAAAAAAGGGAACGTTCTTTATTTTATCAGGTTGCTCAAATGTATTTATATCATTAAACATTTTAGAAGTAAGAATTTCACCACTGATATTTTTGTATGATGAAGGCAACGAGGTATTAAGTGTTACCTTTTTCTTTGAGTCAAGATTAGCTATAGTAATATGAACAACGCTGTTGCTATCTTTTGATGCAGATGCGTTCACTGCATTAATACTTTCATTATTATAAGTATACTGCGGACTTGTAAACTGTAACGGAATTAAAGTTGCATTCTGATGATGTTGATACATATCAAAAACATAATAAGTAGGTGTAAGCAACATTTTTTCTTTGTTGGTAAGAACAAGCGCCTGCAACACGTTCACAGTTTGTGCAAGATTTGCCATTCGTACTCTGTCACAATGATTATTAAAAATATTCAGTGTTGATGCAGCAATCAATGCATCACGCAAACTGTTCTGTTGATATAAAAACGCCTCATTTGTGCCAGGTTCAACATCTGTCCAGATGCCCCATTCATCAACAGCTAAGGCTACCTTTTTTTCAGGATCATATTTATCCATGATGGCGCTGTGCTTGTTAACCAGTTCTTCAATGTGCAAACAATTTTTTAAGCCTTTAAAATATTGTTCTTCATTAAAGTTGGTTGCGGAACCTTTTTTCTCCCAGCCATCAACCAGCGTATAATAATGCATAGAAAGCGCAAACATGTCTGATAACGGAATATTCTTCATGCATACTTCTGTCCAGTTATAATTATCCGCATTAGCGCCGCTTGCAATTTTCTTTAAATGCGTGCCAGGATAATCTTTGCAGAATTCAGCATAGCGCTTAAATAAATCACTGTAATATTCAGGCGTCATTTGCCCGCCACAACCCCAACTCTCATTGCCCACGCCCCAAAGCGAAACATTGTATGGTGCAGCATGGCCATTGTTTCTTCGCAAATCTGCTAACGTGCTTTTCCCATTATAATTTAAATATTCAAGCCAGTCTTCCATTTCATGCGGTGTGCCTGTTCCCACATTGCCAGCCATGTATGGTTCACAATTAAGCAAACCGCAAAGCTTTAAAAATTCATCCGTACCAAAGCTGTTATCATCTGAAACCATTCCCCATGTTGTATTCACACGCTGAGGTCTTTTACTGCGTTCACCAATGCCATCACTCCA
>CAHJWK010000160.1 GCA_903642275.1 Chitinophagaceae bacterium | reverse complement strand
AGCCTTTTTTTACAACTAAAGATGTTGGTGAAGGTACTGGCCTGGGTATGGCAATTGTTTTTAAAATTATTCAAAAGCACGAAGGAAAAATAGATATTATTTCAAAACCTTTTGAAGGTTCAGAATTTATCGTAACTTTACCATATATACATCCAATATCAGATCATCTTTAATTTATGTATCCCGAAGACAAAAAAATCAGGGTTTTATACATAGACGATGAAATAAATAATTTGCTTGCCTTTCAAGCCTCATTTCGTCGTCGTTATACCATTTTCACTGCTTCGTCAGGTGCTGAAGGCATGAAGGTATTAAATCAGGAAAAAGACATTCAGGTAATCATTGCAGATCAGCGCATGCCTAATTCAACAGGTGTGGAATTTTTCCAGGTCGTGCGTAAAGCCTTTCCGCATCCTATCCGCATTTTACTCACGGGGTATACTGATGCAGAATCAATTATTGATGCCATTAATAAAGGTGAAATCTTCCGTTATGTAAAAAAGCCATGGAATGAAGTTGAATTGCAAACCGCTATACAAAACGCATTTGAGCTGCATACTACACGCCAGCAGTTAAAGAAAAAAGTATCTGAACTTCAGAAAACAAATGATGAGCTTAACAGGTTTGTATATAGTACTTCGCATGACCTTCGCTCACCTTTGGCTTCAATTATGGGCATTCTTAATCTTTCGAAGATGGAGAATTCAATAGTTGATCCCAACAATTATTTAAGCATGATTGAAACCTGCGTAAATAAGATGGATATCTTTATTCAAAAGATTATTGAATATTACAAAAGCATTCGCGTTGATGATGAAAAGTCTGAAATGGATTTTTACAAATTGCTAAATGATAGCGTTACCATTTGCAAAATGCAGAGGCCGGAGGTGCAGTTTAATCTTAAAATTGATCAGCCTGTAAAGCTTGTAAGTGATGAATTTAGAATATCTATTATAATTGATAACCTAATTTCTAACGCGGTAAAATATCAAAAACCAACGTCAGAAAATCCAATGGTAGATATTTCCGTTAGCGTGGACGAACATAAAGCTATTATTGAAATTCAGGACAATGGTATCGGCATTGTTGAAGAACACCTTAATAACATTTTTAAAATGTTTTTTAGAAGTAATTCGCAGGTAAATGGTTTAGGAATTGGTTTGTATATAGTAAAGGAAGCTCTCTCAAGACTTGGTGGTGATATTTCAGTTGTGTCAACTTATGGTGTTGGCACTTTGTTCCGCATCATGGTGCCCAACTTTGATTTGAAATCTATTACCACTAACAATTAAATTTCTTTTTAAATAAACTCAATAAAAGGTATAATTCCTAAACCCGGTTCATTTGAAGTATTTATAACCCCGTTATTATAATTTAATCCACTGGCAACATCTTCCTTCAGCAACAAAGGACCATCCATATCAACATAATCAAGCTGCGGCAGAAAATGTGCAATCGCTGCAGAACCAATCGTACTTTCATTCATACAACCCATCATTACTTTTAAGTTTATTTTTTTTGCCTGACTAATCATACGTAATGCAGGTGTAATACCACTGCATTTCACCAGTTTTATATTGATACCATGAAAGCATTCAACACATTTTGCAACATCATTTTCAAGTACACAACTTTCATCAGCAAACAATGGGAGAGAAGATTCTTTGAACAAAATCTTCATGTCATTCCAATTATCTTTAGCCAAAGGCTGCTCAATTAACTCAACATTCAAATCTTTTAATAAAGGAATTTTTTCAAGTGCTTCATTTAATGTCCAGCCTGCATTTGCATCAACTCTGAATACAGCATCAGTATGTTTTCTAAGTGCTTCAATTAATTTAATATCATTCTCTGTTCCAAGTTTTATTTTATATATAGGTGATGGATGTTGTTGCATCTTCTCAATCATTTTATTTACATCATCAATACCAATGGTGTAATCTGTAAGCGGAATATTTTTCCATTCTGTATTCCATAATTTATATAATGATTGATTATGCATCTTGCCAGACAAATCCCATGCTGCCATATCAAGTGCACAAACCAAAAATGGGTTTTTTGGAATTAAATGATGTAAGTAATGCCAGTAACGTTCAGGTGTTGTTAAAGCAAATTTTTCAATCATTGACTTTTTGCTTTCAATGTCTGCAATCATTTGCTCAACGGTAATGTTATAGTAAGTTATAGCAGGCGCTTCGCCATAACCAAACAAATTGCCAAGCTGCAATGCAACTACTAAAGAAGGCTGATACGTTTTAGTTCTGCCACTAGAAATAGTGAACGGATACTCAAACGCAAGATTTATTTGTTTATAATAAAGCTTCAAATAAAACTATTTATACTCTTCCACTTGCAACAATATCTTCATGCAATTCATTATTAAAATCATCTGCATTTAATAAATTTTCTAAAAATAAATGCATACGGTAACGCCAGTAATAATTTGAAATTGCAGGTACGTTAATACGTTCTTCATTCGGGTTTTCGCGCCGTAACTCTTTACTTATTCCCAATAAATCCTGCAACATAAAAATGCTCCACATGGCAGGCGAGTAATAATGCATATTGAGAATTGCTTTATTAATCCATGGCTCACAATAAAAAGGTGCACCACCCCATTGACCCATAATATAATTATAAAAACGTTGCGTTCTGCTGGTATCCTCTTCCCACCATCCACGTATTGTGCTCATGTCATGGGTAGACGGTGTAACCACACTCAAGTATGGTGCATTATTCGGATGAAAAAATTCACGATTTGTTTGTTTAGGCATACGCTGAATTTCCAAACTTAGCAAACCAAGTTCACTCATTACTACAGGTACAGAACCGGGAACAAGACCAAGGTCCTCACCACAAACAAGCATGTTAGTGGAACGTTTTAATGCAGGCAGTTTATTGAGTGCTTCTTTTTTCCAGAAATCATCCTGTCTTCTGAAAAAATAATTGATGTATAAATCTCTTAACTGGTTTTGTGTGTTGCCATCAAGATATTGAAATGATTTGGTTGATTCAATTAAAAAACGGAAATGATATTGCTGTCCGTTTGAACCTTCCGCTTCAAACAAAATAACGTTGGAAATAAGGTCAAACAAAACCTGCTTTTTCCAATCATCTTTTGCATCTACCGAAATAAAATAATCTTCAACTTTTCTTTGTGTCGAAAATTCATCTTTCAAATTATAGTTGCCGAAGCCATCAGTCTCTAAATAATTTTGTTTGAAGAAGTCTGCTTCGCTACCGGCAACTTCATACAACACCTGGTCATTAATAAATGGCTTTGTGTACCGATGATAATCAAACCAAATATTTCTTTCATGAAACTCGTTAATGTAAACAGGAATGCAAGGTTCAAAATGTCCCATAATACCTTCAACAGCATTCATTGGAATACTCCATATTCTAAAGAAGCCAAGTATGTGGTCAATACGGAAAGCATCAAAATAATTACTCATCTGCTCAAATCGTTTGCGCCACCAGCTAAAGCCATCTTCAGCCATCTTGCCCCAGTTGTAAGTTGGAAAACCCCAGTTTTGACCTTTCACCGCAAAGTCATCAGGCGGCGCACCTGCCTGCAAATCCATGTGATATAATTCAGGATGCTGCCATGCATCTGCGCCATAACGATAAACACCAATAGGTATATCTCCTTTCATTATAATACCGTTCTCATGTGCATACTTTGCTGCCTGTTGCAACTGCACATGCAAGTGATATTGCACAAAAAAATGAATGGCAATTTTATCTGCTTTAGATGCATCTTTTAATAAATCAACTACCTCGTCTTTGTTATATTGATTGTGCGATGGCCAATTATTAAAATCAGAAGTTTTATATTCTTCTTTAAAAAAGCAAAACACTGCATAAGGCACAAGCCAGTGACGGTTATTATGAAAAAAAGCTTTGTATTCTTTTGAAGAAAATGTTTCTTTCTTTTGAGAAATATAAAGTTGTTTGATTACACTCCATTTCAGGTTATTCACAGCTTCATAATCAACTTCAGCTTTATGATTGAGTTCTTCTTTTTGCTTGATAACTTCATCATTTATTATTTCATCATCATTTGCTAAAGCTTCTAAATTCAAATACATCGGATGCAAGGCAAACGCAGATATTGCTGCATAAGGATAAGAGTCAACCCAGGTGTTTGTAGCACTTGTATCATTCACAGGCAAAATTTGTATTAATTGTAAACCTGTTTTTTTTGCCCAATTAACCAATAAATTTATGTCACCAAACTCGCCAACACCCCAACTGTTTTTACTGCGCAAACTAAATACCGGCACCGCAACGCCAGCACCCTTCCAGGCGTTATCAGCCAATTTTATAAAGCCATCATTGGTTATAGTGATTTTATCTTTTGCTGTTGCATGTGCATGATATAAAATACGGTTAGCACCATCTTCAAACTGCACAAAGCGTTGCTCATTTATATTGAACACGCCATACTTATAAACCAGTAGCAAGTCAGCTTGTGAAAGGTCAAGCGCAACGCTGAAAAAATCTTCATCAGCCTGCCTGCTCAGCAAAACGGCTGCGTCTTCATTCCATGCACCAAGCTCTTGCGACGCACCTAAAATACAAACTGTTTCACCGGCTTTTAACAACGGCGCTTTTATTTTGAAAAGATGCGTGAAATTTTTTGGCTGCTTTGTTTTTATTTCTGTAAAGTTTCTTTTCAGCAATACATTTTTAAAAGGTTCGGTATAAAATGCATTCTGAAAATAACCGGCATAATTCCATGAATCAACAATCAACACTTCTTCATACTTAAATAAACTTATATCAATTTTTTTATCGCTGCCCCAATCATATATCGAAGAACCATCAGCATATTTTAAAAAATAGTTGTAAGTAAAACCATCAGCAGGCACTGAAGCTTGATCAATGTCAACCGTTGCAACCCAAGTTTCCTCGTTCAGATAATTTAAGCGCAAAGCATTGGTTGCATCGTTGTTGCCAAATGCTTCATGGTTGGCTGTTATATATAGATTGTCGCCAGGTTTTGTATTAAAATTCAGTTGAAAAATGAACCTGGTTGTTTTGTTTTTTGAAAATATTTTTTGAATTGATTTTACAGAATTTTTTTCCGCAACTTTATCTTCTTTTTTTGACTTTGCGCTAACTGCTTTCTTCTTTTTTTTTGTTGATGATGCAACCGGTTCTTCAGAAGTTTCATTAGTATTTTCAACAGGTGTGTTGGTTATTTCTCTGGTAATACTGTTGTTCTTTAAGGTGTTCTTTTTTTGTTGTTTGGAAACCTTTTCATTCACAAGTTTATCTTTCTCTTTTGCCAAGGTAAAATGTTTAAAGTGATGTTTAAAAATCGAATAATATCATTAGAAACATGCAAGCAATAAACGAAAATAGTTAGTGTGTATTTGACACACAAATCTAATTATAAGCTTAGCTGCTTTATAAAATAATTTCCAGGTTGTTCACTCAGATGCACATCAATCGTCTTATCAAAAATACCAAAAAAAGAACTGCCGCTGCCACTCATT
>CAHJWK010000159.1 GCA_903642275.1 Chitinophagaceae bacterium | reverse complement strand
AACACCGTTTTGTTATCTTTTAAAACAGTTGCTTTACGGGTATGCATCAATTCAAATAAACTATACATAACCTTTGCAAGGCCGGTTACAGCGTTTTGCATAGTGTCTTCATGGTTTAATGCATTGTATTTTGACTGTATACAGATGGATGTTTTGCCTGGTGCGATGATGTTAAGTTTTGCCTTCATGGTATTTATTGCTAAAGCGAAGATGCCAGGCTTTATATCCATGATATTTGTTGCGATGGCGATGATATTAATCCTGGTAATCATGGTATCAGCCGCTGATGCAATGTATTTTGACGGTGTGTACATGGATATTGTAATTTAAATGCTGGTATAAACCTTTTAAACCTTGTTGTAAACCGCTTATACCTTGATTATAAAAACAATGTAAAAGTATATTGCCGTGCAAACCATGTCAATAGGCATTAAGATTCAATTTTAATGGATAGAAACACTCATTGCGGCATAGGTAGTTATATTCATTTTTTAAAAAAATAAGCATTGCCTGCACTCTGTATTAAAAAAAATTGCATACATTAGATGTCCCAAATAATATCCTTTGTAACCAAACTGCCTGTTTATGCTTTCACCCGCTTTTATTATTGCTGATGCCAGCTGCGTTAACCGTCCCGGCCTGGTAAAACTGCTTACCACAAATTTTACAGGTGCCGCCATTACTGAAGTGGCTGATGCCACTGCATTAACAGCTGCTGCAGCGCACGAGTGGTACGATGTTGTTTTTGCTGATGTTCACCTGTTGCCAGGCGGTGGTTTTACAGCAGCCCGTGATATATTACAGGTTTGCAGTGATTACCGTATTATTTTATATGCGCACCATAATACGCTGCAGGATATGGTGCAGGCATTTGCCGCCGGTGCCGCTGCTTTTTTTAATTGTAATGAGCCGGAAGAAACCATTCTGCATAAAATAAGGGAAGTGCTGGAGAAAGGCGGTTGCATAACACCTGTTGAGTTTGCGGCTTACAAAGCGGCGCACAGCCCGGTGCCGCAGCAGGTGCAGCACAACAAACCGCTCACGTTGCGGGAGAAAGAAGTGCTGGGTTTTGTTTGCAAAGGCCTAAGCAACCAAAAAATTGCGGACACCCTTTATTTATCAGTAAAAACCATAGAGAACCACCGCAGCAGCATACGTGATAAAACCGGCTGCCATAACACTGCCCAGCTTATACTGCATGTAAATAAAAACGGTGGTGTGTGAGGAGGATTGCTGTTAGTAATTTTATTTATAAGCACACTATCAGCAGAAACGCTGTTCAGTTTTAGTTTAAGCGTGTTTGTTAATACGTATTGCTGCAACAACAATACAAAAAGCGCAATACTAAGTTGTTGAATATAAGGAGTTATTTTTTTTTGATATTGCGTATAATATCATAAATCTTTGCGTTATACGCGAATTTTGATACAATCTAAATGTTGAAGTTTTTAAATATTACAAAAGACTATTTGGTTGACAAAACATTTGATGAAACATTTAATCAATTTGACACAATTATTTCGTCACCTTTCAATAATTCAAAATTCTCGACATTTGGAAACTTTGACTCGACAAATCCGCCGGAATTTATTTTAATGAATAAATGGATTTCTTTTGGCAGACCAATGTTTGCAGAAGCTGCTTCGACAAAAATTATTGTAAGACTTTTTAAAAGCAGTAATAAAACACAAATTAAAATCTTGACAAAAACCAATCCTGCGGTTCTTGTATTCTTTTTTGCCTTGTTGACAATCTTTGTTATTAAAATTTTACTTTATAAAAATTTAGTGGACTTTAAAATTGCGGGTATTTATTTTCTGTTAGCTGCATTTACTTTATGCTTCGACAGATTTGTAAAAAATATTTTGATTGCAGGTTTTGAAAAAGATTTGACATTAAATTCAAAGTGACTGCTGCGTATAACAAAAGTATTTATGCAAGCAGGGCTGACACAGCATACTTCGGCAGCAGCTTCGCTATTCAGCTTTTGTTCCGACAGACACAGCGCTATTGTACTTTTATTTATAACTTCATCTTTTGTTTTTCAAACCGGCAGCAGTCCGGGCTGACATTACGCTAAATGCCCTGCCTGCATAAATACCGAGCCGTTGGGCGTCACCATTTTGACACAGCATTTATGCTAAACATTGATAAAAATCTTTTTAGTTTAAATCTAAGTATTACACAAGAGTATTGTCGATTGCAAATAGACAAGAATGAAAATGACAACGCAAAAGTTTTTAGAAGCTATAATCCGTTAATAAAAGACAAGCCATTATTTTCATTTAAAGTTCAGCTTTTTAACTCTGACATTGAACCTGATTTAAATTATTGCACTTTGACAGAATGGATAGTTGACCCAACTGAAAGAGAAAATGAAAATTTGGTTGACAAGCTTTATGAGCAACAAATTAATTTTAAGAAAAAGAATGTTGCGCTTAATGATAAACAAATTCATCATGGTGACATTTTAGTTTCACAAATTGATTGTACAGTAATTGATGGTGCGTCCGAAGTTCAGTCATTAGGACTGATTGATATTTATGATATGCCACCTATTGACACTTGGTTTTATTTGACAAGAAGCAAAGAAAGCAGACTTTTGTTTGCTTGGATACCAGCAGACTTTAAACATTATGCAAACGAAGCAGTTTTAGTAAATTGTGTTAACTGTATAAATTGGTTTGAAAAGTGGTATCCTAAAGACTTTGATAATATAACAACCAAATAAGAAATATGGCGAACGCCCAACAAAAGTATTTATACAAGCAGGGCTGACACAGCGCAGCATCAGCAGTAGTTTAGCTATTCAGCTTTTGTTCCGGCTTGCGCAGCACTATTGTACTTTTTATTATAACTTCATCTTTGGTTTCTCAAATCGGCAGCAGTTCGGGCTGACATTATGCAGAATGCCCTGCCTGCATAAATACCAAGCCGTTGGTAGCCATTTTATTTGAACAGCATGAAACTCACAGTAGTAATTTTGACACTTCTCACTTCGTTTACTCATGCTCAAGAAAATATAGACCAATATTTAAGTCAGCATCATTTTTCTTTCTCACTTGACAATGGTTTTGATAGTGTAACATCCGGTACTTTGAAACAAGAGTTTAGTAATTATAAATTAATTCTTTTAGGTGAAGGTGGTTCGCACTATCTTCAGTTTTATTATCCATTAAGGTTTACCTGGATTAAATTTCTAAATGAATCCTTTGGGTTAACACGTTTTTTTCTTGAATATGGACATTCATCTGATTTGACAGGCAACTATTATTTACAAACTGGGGACACATCTTATACACCTGAACGAAACAAAATTTTTTGGAAAAAACTTTATAACTATAATCTACTACAACCGGTAAATAAAAAAATAAAGTGCTTTGGTATTGACTTTGAAAGAGCTTATAGTTATACAAAGGCGTTAAAGCTAATAACACCGGCAACTAAACCTCCTCAAAAAATAAAGACGGCTATTGAAATTATCAAAACTTCTAATGACACAATTTATGATTGCGATTATCAACTTTCATTAAATAAGAAATTAAAAGACGCTATTAACGGCAATCTTGAAGAATTTCAAAATTATTTTGGTAATGCTTTTGAAGACTTAAAAGAAATTATTTATAATAATGGTTCTTGTAAAGACGCTTTAAGAGACAGGAACAAAAACATGGCTTCAAACTTTTTAATGTTCGACAATAAATTCAACAACAAAATTTATTATGGACAATTAGGAATGGCTCATACGATAATGATAAACAAAAACACTGCAACATTTATAAATGAAAATTCAAAATTTAAAAATAAAGTCTGTGTTATTAATACTTACTGTTACAACTGTTCAACACCGAAAGAGCAGGTTTCAAATTGGCAGCTTAGTAAGATTGAGAAAAATATTCTTGATGAACTTTTAAAATATTGTGATACTGATTTTACTTTATTTGATTTCACTGGAGACAATAAATTAATAAAGAAATATAAATCGTACGGACAATATTTAATAATAGCTAAAAATCAAAATTAAGAAAAACGGCTACCAACAAAAGTATTTATGCAAGCAGGGCTGACATTACTCACTTCGGCAGCAGGTTCGCTATTCAGCTTTTGTTCCGGCTGACACAGTGCTGTTGTACATTTTATCATAACTTCATCGTTTGTTTTTCAAATCGGCAGCAGTTCCGGGCTGACACGGTGCTAAATGCCCTGCCTGCAATAAATACCGGGGCGTTAGCGGCAATTTTAAATGACACATCGTAAGTAAACAACTAACACAAATTTTTATGGCAACAAATCTGCCTTACATGGTTTCATCAGGGACACTAACGAAAATTCTAAATAAAATTTGCGATGCTTCAATACCAGAAAACTTTAATGGAGATTTTTTAGGCACTAAGCTGGGTTTTCCTGGTGGAAATCAAAAAGCATTTATACCGTGGGCGAAGAAGTGTAAATTATTATCTGAAGATGGTACGCCGACACAACTTTATAAGGACTTTAGAAATCCAAAATATAGAGGCGTCTCTATGGCTACAGCATTAAAAAAAGGTTATGATGAATTATATGTAAGGAATGAATATGCTCACGAATTAAGTAAACCTGACTTCATTAAGTTGGTTACTGATACAACCGGTTTAGCACATGATAATCAGACTGTAAAAGCCATTGTAAATTCATTTTTCAATGCAAAAGAGTTTGCAGACTTTGATGCAAATGACATCAAAGAAGAATCTCCTTTGAATGAAAACGTCAAACTTGAAAAGCCAGATAGTGAACCAACCGATAATCAGCCAAAGCATTTGAAAAAAAAGCAAATTGATTTAGGTATAAGTTATACAATAAACTTAGTGCTTCCCAAAACTGACGACCCAGCAGTATTCAATGCAATTTTTAAATCATTAAAAGATAATCTACTAAATGAATAACTCTGAAGATATTTTATCCAAAATAAAATTATTTACGTTAGCAAATTCTTTAGTTGAAAATGAACTTGACAAAGTGGAAAAAAACTTTGATTTGAATTTAGGAAGGTATGAGCAAAAAGAAGTTCAAGCAAAAAGTTATTATTTGCAGTTCAGCTCTGACTTTCGAAAAGAAGCAAAAATAATGGCACAGCATTATGAAGTTTTTTATTGTTTAGAAAAATCAATTAGAAGTCTTGTTGTACAATTGATGTTCGAAAAGTTTGGTGAAAATTGGTGGGATAGAGTAAAAGAAGATGTTCAAAAAAATGTCGAACTAAATATTAAAAGAGAAGAGGAATCTGGATTCACAATTAGGTCTGAACATAAAATTGATTACACAACATTTGGAGAACTTAGTCAAATTGTAACAGGTAATTGGGAAGCATTTGAAAATTTGTTTAAACGTGGGCAAAGAGCCTTTCAAAAAATAATGACTAATTTAAATCAACTTAGAGGACCGATTGCACATTGTTCACCTTTTGCCGAAGATGAAATTGTAAGACTGGAGCTAACAGTTAAAGATTGGTTTAGAATAATGGAATAAAAACTGCCTACAACAAAAGTATTTATGCAAGCAGGGCTGACACAGCGCAGCATCAGCAATAATTTTGCTACTCAACATCAGTTTCGGCTGATTTCTATGACTTCACCAAATAGTTTTTGATAATTTTTTCAGGCAGCTTTTAT
>CAHJWK010000158.1 GCA_903642275.1 Chitinophagaceae bacterium | reverse complement strand
TAAAAATTAAAAATCAATAACATCATGGCGAAAGATTTAAATGTTACTCCGCTACACGACAGAGTAATTGTAGAACCGGCAAAAGCTGAAGAAAAAACTGCTGGTGGAATTATTATACCTGATACTGCAAAAGAAAAACCGCAGCGCGGAACTGTAATTGCAGCAGGTCCTGGTAAAAAAGATGAACCTGTTACTGTAAAAGCAGGTGATACAGTTTTGTATGGCAAATATGCCGGTACAGAAATCAGCATTGAAGGAACTGATTATTTAATCATGAGAGAAAGCGACATACTCGCTATTGTATAAACTTATTCGGCAATTTGACAATGTGCCAATTGAATTTCCTAATTGTCAAGTTATCTAATTTCTAAATTTCAAATTAAGAATTATGTCTAAACAACTCTTCTTCGAAATCGATGCAAGAAATAAAATGAAACGTGGCGTTGATATTTTAGCCAACGCTGTAAAAGTTACATTAGGTCCAAAAGGCCGTAATGTAGTATTAGAGAAAAAATTTGGTGCTCCGTCAATAACTAAAGATGGTGTTACTGTTGCCAAAGAAATTGAACTGGAAGATTCAATTGAAAATATGGGCGCGCAAATGGTTAAAGAAGTTGCCTCAAAAACTGCAGATATTGCAGGTGATGGTACAACAACTGCTACTGTTTTGGCTCAGTCAATTATTAGTGAAGGTTTAAAAAATGTTGCTGCCGGTGCAAATCCAATGGATTTAAAACGCGGCATTGATAAAGCAGTTAAAGCTGTTGTTGAACATTTGAAAAGTCAATCACAAACTGTTGGTTCAGACCAAAGCAAAATTCAGCAGGTTGCATCTATCTCCGCAAACAATGATGAAACAATTGGTTCTTTGATAGCTGAAGCTTTTGGTAAAGTTGGTAAAGATGGCGTTATCACTGTTGAAGAAGCACGTGGTACTGAAACCGGTATTGAAGTGGTTGAGGGTATGCAGTTTGACCGCGGATATATCTCTCCATACTTTGTTACCAACAGCGAAAAAATGGAAGCTGAATTGGAAAAGCCATACATTCTTATTTATGATAAGAAGGTGAGTGCTATGAAAGACATTCTTCACATACTTGAAAAAGTTGCTCAACAAGGTTCTCCTTTATTAATTATATCTGAAGACCTCGAAGGTGAAGCACTTGCAACACTTGTTGTAAATAAATTACGTGGTACTTTAAAAGTTGCTGCTGTAAAAGCTCCTGGTTTTGGTGACCGCAGAAAAGAAATGCTGAATGATATTGCAACGCTTACAAAAGGTATTGTAATCAGCGAAGAACAAGGTTATAAATTAGAAAATGCCGATTTAAGTTACTTAGGCCGTGCCGAAAGGGTTACCATTGATAAAGACAATACAACTATTGTTGGTGGTGCAGGTAACAAAGAAGATATCACTGCACGCATTAATCAAATTAAGGCGCAGATTGATACAACAACTTCTGATTATGACAAAGAAAAATTACAGGAACGCCTTGCTAAATTAAGCGGCGGTGTTGCTGTGTTGAATATTGGTGCAGCAACAGAAGTTGAAATGAAAGAAAAGAAAGACCGTGTTGACGATGCATTACATGCAACACGTGCTGCTGTTGAAGAAGGAATTGTTCCGGGTGGTGGTACTGCTTTCATCCGTGCTGTTGAAGCTTTGGATAAATTAGAAAATGATAACGAAGATGAAATGACAGGCATTCATATTGTTAAGCGTGCTTTAGAAGAACCATTGCGCCAGATAGTTGCCAATGCAGGTATTGAAGGTTCAATCGTTGTACAAAAAATAAAAGAAGGCCAGGGTGATTTTGGATTTAATGCACGTACAGAAAAATATGAAAAATTATTTTCTGCCGGTATTATAGATCCGACTAAAGTTACACGTGTAGCTTTAGAAAACGCTGCTTCAATTGCAGGTATGTTGTTAACAACAGAATGTGTAATTGCAGATAAGCCGGAACCTAAATCAGCTGCTGTTCCGCAAATGCCGGGTGGTGGAGGAATGGGAATGGATTATTAATAGAAATGCAGATTCGATTTATAGAAAAAGAGCCGCATTATTGCGGCTCTTTTCTTTTAATAAATTATTTGTTTGAAGCAATCTTTATTTCAACAGGTTTCTGTAAAAACTTAGCTATTGAATCTTTTATTTTTGCTGTGTCGGAAATTCTTGTTCTTTTTAAAATATATAACGAATAGAGTTTGCCGGGATTGTTTGCAATACTGTCATAACGTGCATCATTACCATAACCTATAAGTTTTACAGTTCTTGTTTGTGCTCTTAACAAAAGATTTGTTCTTTCAAAAATATACTTGATGTTAACGGTATCATTATTTTTATAAACAGTTGATTGAACAATTGGTTTTGTGGTATCCGCAGGTTTGATTGCAATAATAGTTGCTGTATCCTTCTTGTTTGTTGAATCAATACTATTTGCAGTTGAATCGCCGACGGCCTGTTCATTTTCTGCAACAGAATCTACCGGCGGCTTCTTAACAAAAAACTGGTAAGCCTCCCAACCCAATCCACACAAAATTGCCAGCACAATCAGCAATGTAAAAATCTGCACTGCAGAACTTGCCGTTTTCTTTTGCTGCCGTCTTTGTTGCACCGGTTTACTGAAATTTTTTTGTGCCTTTACTGCCTGTGATGCAGGTAAAAGTTCATAAATACCGCTGTTATTTTTTTTAATGAAGCCGGCATTTCCTATTTCATAAGTTTTGCCGGTATTTATAAATTCTCTTGCCTGTGTGAAATGAGATTCAAGGTCTGATGCAATCAGCATCTTATTTTTAGAAGTTTTTTGTGCAATGTAGTTTGTCAGCTCAGGAGAAGTAACAGCTTTCCTGTCAAATATAAAATCAGCATTCATTGAATGGTTTTGCTCATCAACATAACCGGCGGTTAATTTAACAGTGCCGATTTTATCAAGCGAAACTTCTTTATATTCATTTAAATAATCACTTATGAATTGTTCGTATTGGTTCAAAATTTATTTAATTGATTTTTTTGAAAATATAACATTAATTCTTATAAAATTTTAAGTGCAATATTAAATCATAATATGCGTTCCTTAAAAATGTTTGCCTCTATTTTACAACAAGATGATGACTAAAAAAGACGCTGCATTTATAAAATATTGGGAGCAAAATCGCTCTAAAGAAAAATCACTAATTAAACAATTTTTTCCTGGATTGCCAATTGGCTTAGGGATAAGCACAGCCATATTACTGTTACTAAATTCAGGTTGGTATGTGAGGGCAGATATGGTTGCTTTATCTGAAAGCAGCCCTGTTATAATATTTATTGCAATTGCAGGTATAGTTGCTTTTACCGGTTTCTTTTACAAAAAATTTCGTTGGGAAATGAATGAGCAGGCATATAAAGAATTAAAAATAAAAGAGAAAGAGAATAATACAAATTCAGAAGATAAAAAACAAGAAACAAATTAACTGATGAGAAAATTTTTTATTTCATTTACTGCCATCTTGATAATAGTATCCTGCAAAAAACAACATGAAGGTGCCTGTTCTCCTGTAACACCTCAATCTGAAGCTAACTCGATTAATGCTTATTGCAACGCCAATGGAATTGCATACACTGTAGATACTAATGGTATTTATTACCAAGTTGTAAATTCAGGTTCGGGCACAAAACCAGATATGAGCTCAACAATTACTGTAAAATACGCCGGTTATCTTTTAAACGGACAGGCAGTAGATACAACACATATTTCTACGCCTTTTACAAATTCACTAAATCAGTTTATAGAAGGCTGGCAAATTGCAATTCCATACATTCAGGAGGGTGGCCATATAAAAATGGTAATACCTTCTTCACTTGCTTACGGCTGCACGGGTATTCAAAACATAGTGCCATCAAACGCGCCTATATATTTTGATGTGATACTAGTCGGTGTAACAAATTAAACCTTTGTGGCAAATGGATTTTAACCTTTTTATAGGTTGATTTTTCTACCTCCACGTATGTTGCAAACTATTATCTTTGCCGCTCTCTAAAATTTTCACTATATGCAATTGAAAGGATTAGTGCGTTTTTTTGCATTGGCACTTATACTAATCTGCTTATATCAATTATCTTTTACGTGGATGGTGCGCAGCTATGAATCTGGAATGAATGATAAAGCTGCACTTTGGGTGAAAGCTAAATTTCCATCAGCACAAACAAAATATCCCGGCAACAAAGAATTGCAGGATGTTTACAACGATTCGCTTGATAATTTAAAAAAGCAAAGGTTACAGCGTTTACTGGATAGTACAAAAGATGCTAAGATTGGTCCATTTGGCTTAACCACATATCGCAGCGCAAAAGATAAAGAATTAGCACTTGGTCTTGATTTGCAAGGCGGCATGAGTGTGACGATGGAAGTAGGCTTGGATGGGCTGATAAAATCGCTTGCCAATTACACTAAAGATGCTTCTTTTAATAAAGCGCTTAATGATGCAGCTAATATAAAGCGAACCAGCGGTAAAGATTTAATTTCTTTATTTGCCAACCAGTTTCAAACACAAAATGCAGACGCTAAACTAGCTCCGTTTTTTGTTACAAGAAGTAATGGCGCTGTAAAGTTTGATGCATCAAATAATGCAGTAGTTAATTATTTAAATGAACAGGCAAAAAGCGCTTTTCAAAACACCGTAAAAATTCTCACTACACGTATTGATCGTTTTGGCGTTGCTTCGCCAAATATTAATCCTGATCCTAATAAAGGGATAATTAATATCGAACTTGCAGGTATTAATGATCCTGAAAGAGTGCGCAAATATCTTCAGTCAACTGCCAACCTGCAGTTTTTTGAAGTATATAATTTGCAGGATATTGATGATAACGTTAATACCGCACAAAAAGCTTTATCAGATTATTTAAAAGGTACAACTGATACTTTATTAAAGGATACATCAGCAAAAGTTACAGACACTGCACATAGAAACACTGCGGCTGCCACGAGCCAGGTTGATACAAATGCAATTGGTGGTTTTAACAATGTACAAAACAACACTGCTTCAAAACCAGTTACAGCTAACATAAAAAACAGTAAGGATTCAAACGAAATAAAACGTAAAGAATATCCCATTCAAAGCCTTGTTCAGTTTATCCCACCGCAACAGGACCAGGATGGTAAGCCGCACTTCTCTCCTAACATTGGTATTGTTTCAACAAATGATACAGGTACACTTAATTCATACTTAGCTATGGATTTTGTAAAGAGCAAGTTTCCGGCAAACCTTGTTTGGATGTATGGCAAGCCTGAACAAAGAGAATTATCAGATAAAAATATTCTTGCATTATACGCTATAAAAACGTTGGACAACGGACAGGCAAAACTTGGAGGCTCTGATGTAACAAGTGCAAGACAGGATAACGATCCGCAGAACGGAAGTGCCGCTATAAGTATGGAGATGAATAATGAAGGCACCAAGATTTGGGCGAAGATGACAACCGATAACAAGAACAAACCTATCGCCATAACGCTGGATAATTTTGTTTACAGTGCACCAAATGTTTTGAACGCTATTACAACAGGCAGCTCTCAGATAACGGGAAACTTTACGGTTCAGGCAGCACAGGATCTTGCCAACATTCTTCAGTCAGGCAAACTTCCGGCACCCGCTAAAATTGTTGCAGAACAACAGGTTGGTCCAACACTTGGCCAGAGTGCAGTTAC
>CAHJWK010000157.1 GCA_903642275.1 Chitinophagaceae bacterium | reverse complement strand
TTGGTGCCATCTTCGATAACAGATTTTCAGCTGCGGTTGACTATGACGACGCAGAAAAGGCGCCTAATTTTAATGAGAACATAGCATTAGTAAGAGATAACGACAAGCTTTCTGTTGAAGCAAGACCCAGGCCTGTTTTAACAGACACATTATTTGTTAACCTTATAAGGCTTAATGCTAACCAGCCTTATAAATTATCTGTATCTCCTCGAAATGATGATAACACATTGCAGGCTTTTATTGTTGACCGTTATTTGAATATTACCACACCGGTTAATGCAGCTGATACCACGTTATACGGCTTTACACCTACCGGTGACGCAGCTACCTATTTAAATCGTTTTATAATTGTATATAAATTTAAAAGGCTTGCTACACCGGTTGCAAATTCCGGCGTTATTAGTGCTGATGCAACAACATTGAATAAGGTACGCATCTTTCCTAATCCTGTTAATGGCGGCAGCTTCCAATTAAGCTTAAAGAATATGGTAAAAGATAATTACAGTGTTGGTGTATATGATAACAGTGGTAAGATTTTATTTACCCGTGATATAAATCATAATGGTGGCAACAGCAGCTACTCTATACAATTGGAAAGCGGTATGGCAGCAGGTTTATATACAGTTTATGTTACAGGCAGTGATAAAAAATCAGTACAAAAAACTACACTTGTTATAAGCAAATAAACCTCATCCCAACCCTTTTCCAAACGAGAAGGGCAAGAAATAAATTTCACTTACAATTACTTCATCAGCAAATTATCATCAAATAATTTCAGTATGCGTTTGTATTCATCCGTCCAACTACTTGGTTCAATAAAGCCATGATCTTCTACAGGATAAACGGCCAGTTCCCAGTTGTCTTTCCCTAATTCAATTAATCTTTGTACAAGGCGCACATCATCCTGGAAATGTACGTTTTCATCAACCATACCATGGCATATAAGCAAATGATTTTTTAAACCTGAAGCAAAGTTTATAGGTGATGAATGTGCATACGCAATGCTGTCTGTAAAAGGTTCATTTAAGATTGCGGCCGTATATCCATGATCATAATGCGCCCAGTCTGTAACAGAACGCAAGGCTGCGCCTGCTTTAAAAACATCAGGTTTAGTAAACATTGCCATCAGCGTCATAAAGCCACCATAACTTCCGCCATACATGCCGATACGTGTTGAATCAATACCAAGATAATGCACGAGGTAATGCGCCGCATCCACCTCATCATCCAAATCCTTTCCGCCCATATAACGATAGATAGCAGTGCGCCAGTTGCGGCCATAACCTTCGCTTGCCCGGTAATCAATATCCATTACCGTATAGCCTTTATCTGCCAGTAGATTATTAAACATCATCTCATGAAAATAATAGCTCCATCCATAATCAACATTCTGCAGGTAACCTGCGCCATGCACAAAAATTACGGCAGCATTATTCTTTGTGCCTTCTTTCGGTTCATAAATTCTTGCATACACCTGCGCACTATCTCTTGCCGTAAATGTAAAAATCTTTGTATCGCGCCATGGATACGCTTTGAATGAATCACTCATGGCTTTATCAGTAACCTGTGTTGGGTTTTCAGTTGTTTTTACAGACTGATAGAATAATTCCCATGGCTTATTTTGATATGAATATCTATATGCAAGATGTTTTTCATCAGGCGATAAAAACATTTCATACTGGCCGGTGAATGAGGTAAGTTTTATTTTATTGCTGCCATCATTATTAATACGATAAATACTTTGCTTGCCGGGATGTTCTTCATTAGTCACCAGGTAAAAATATTTTTTATCACTGCTTAAAATGGCTTTCTGAATTTCATAGTTGCCACTTGTTATGGCACTGTGCTGATGTGTGTTTAAATTGTATGCATACAACTGTGAGTAACCTGTTGCTTCGCTTTGAAAATAGATGGTGCTATTATTAATCCAACCAACATTACCAGGCTCAAGCCATGCAATGCCCGGACCCGCAATCCAAGCACTGTCATGCTGCCTGTCAATCAATAAAAGCTTACCGGTAACTGCATTTAACTGCATCAGCCAGCGGTCTTTAAAATCAAGAGAAACTATATCAACGAAAGCAGCCGTTGCGGCATCATTCCAATATGGTCCCTGCACAATTACTTTACGTGCTACAGGCTTCGCATTTTTATTTGTATCAGGATAATTTTTTAAAAATTCAGGCTTGTCATAAATACCAACAATAGAATCTGTGGCAACAGCAATCACGGTATCTTTTAATTTATCAAATACAAAAAAGGAATAATCACCTTCAGGCCTTCCTGCTTTTGTGCGCCCCGGAATATCTTTGGTGAATCCTTCTTTTGTAACATACGCTGGTACCACTGTTTCTTTTGCGGCATCATTTTTTTCATATAAACTATATGCAATAAAACGTTCATCAGGACTGATGGTGAGTTGCTGAAATTCTTTTTTGCCTATATAAATTTTGCGTAAATCTTTTTCTTTATTGCTGTCTAAAAATGCTTTTGCCGAATCAGCCTTATCGCTTCTTCTTTTAATAACGGATGAAGTTCTTAATGCTTCATTTTTCAGCCATTGCTCTTGCTGCGTATCATGATTTACAGGCGGCGGAGATGATTTTATAAAATTGGTTAACTGTTTTGTAATACCGTTATAAATGTTCCAGCTAAACACGTTATCATTTAATGTATAAATAACATCACTATCATTGTTTGCAAATGATTGAACATTTTTAAAATCTTCCGTTTGTGTAATGCGCATTATTTTTCCTGTGGCTATGGTTATCATGTATACATCATTATTGTGTATAAATGCCATTGCTGTTTTTGCTTTATTTAATGTGCCGTTAGCGATGTCTTCCGCTAATTGTTTTTGTATGTAAGTGGCTTTTGAAATTTTATTATCCGCCAATGAATACTTATACGCTGAGTCACTGATATGTTTTTCAGGATTCCACTGAAAATAAATTGAGTGGCTATCATAACTCCAAATGATATTTGAAGGAGAGGTACCAATCCATTTTGGATCCTGCATTATTTTATCCACAGTTAACTGAGCTGTGGATATTAGCGGGAGGAACATTAAAAAAGTTATTATCTTTCCCATGTGTAAAAATTAGCTGCAAAAGAAAGCATAAAAAAAGCATTAACCCAGCCATGTGTAAATTAACAACCGTCTTTTTCGGTACTAAAAAAAGCCAAATGCGTACTTATTTATTTCACGTTCTGTATTGTAATACTTTAATATTGTATTTCCAATATTAATTCCTATGAGTAGAACCAAATTAAATGTTTTATTGGTTGACGATGACAGCATCTACCAGTTTATTGCACGTAAAACCCTTGAAGCAACAGGTTTAGCAGCTAAAATTAATGTTTGTTCTAACGGTGAAGAAGCATACCGCTTTCTTGAAGACAACCAGGAAAATGTAAATGAATTACCCGATGTAATTTTACTTGATGTGAACATGCCTGTTATGAACGGATGGGAATTTTTACACGCGTTTAAAAATCTGCAATCGCCGGCCATTAAACACATACCTATCTTCCTGGTAACCTCTTCCGTTAATGATGCAGATATTAATTATTCGCAACAATTCAGCAACGTTCAGGATTACATTGTTAAGCCACTGGTGAAAGAAAAATTATGCGTTATTCTTAATTCTGTTTTTGTTCATCATTAGTCTTTCTTAAACAGTAATACACAACTTATAAAGGCAGTGTATTACTGTTTAAAATTCACTTGCCCTATAATGCAATTTACAGTAGGTTTGTCCTGATGCCTTAGCATACTGCTATTTTAAAAGGCAATTCTGCATTATGAAATTTATAGTTTCCTCGTCTACCTTACTTAAGCACCTGCAACAAATAAGCGGTGTAATAAGTGCCAACACCGTGCTGCCTATTTTAGAAGATTTTTTATTTGAGATTGAAGATAAAAAGCTCAGCCTTGTTTCTACTGACCTTGAAACAGTGATGCGTGTTGAAATGGATGTGGAAAGCAAAGCAAACGGAAAAATCTGCATTCCTGCCCGCATACTGCTTGATTCATTAAAGAACATTTCTGACCAGCCGCTTACTTTTAATATTGATAAAAATTTTACAGTTGAAATAACCAGTGATAATGGTAAGTATAAAGTGATGGGTGAAAATCCTGATAACTTTCCAAAGGCGCCTGCAGCAGATGATGCGAACAGTTTTACCATAACCAGCAGCGCATTATTAAATGGCATTAATAAAACCTTGTTTGCAGTGAGCAATGATGATTTGCGCCCTGCAATGACAGGTGTTTACTTTGAACTTTCAAAAAATGCATTGCAGTTTGTTGCAACAGATGCACATAGATTAGTGCGTTATAAGCGCACTGATGCTGATGCTACTAAAACAGATAATTTTATCGTACCTAAAAAACCTTTAAGCTTATTAAAAAATACCCTGCCTGATAATGATGATAAGCTTACTGTGAGTTATAACAGCAATCATTTTTTTGTAACACATCAGTCAACCCGTTTAAGCTGCCGTTTAATTGATGCGCGTTTTCCTGATTATAAAGTAGTTATTCCCACAGATAATCCTTATAAGCTTACTGTAAATAAAAATGATTTTCAAAGTGCATTACGGCGTGTAAGCATCTTTAGTAATAAGAGTACTAACCAGGTTGTGTTAACCATCAGCGGCAGTGAATTGCAACTTGCTGCGCAGGATATTGATTTTAGTTTTGAAGGCAATGAGCGCATGAGTTGCCAGTATGATGGTGAAGATTTACAAATTGCTTTCAACGCAAAATTTTTAATTGAACTATTAAATGCATCAAACAGCGAAGAAGTTGTGATTGAATTATCAACACCAAATAAAGCAGGCATCATAAAACCAAGTGAAAAGATTGAAGAAGAAGAATTGCTTATGCTTGTAATGCCATTGATGTTAAACAGTTAATATTTTTTATAAACTTTGAAAGCATCAGCTAATTTAGTTGATGCTTTTTTATTGATAATAACAAATGGTAAAGATTTATACAACATTATATTATTGTGTTGCGAACAATTTTTTATAGATTGATTTTTGAGACAGCTCAATCATATTTCCTGGTTGCAGATTATTCAATTCAATTTCTTCTATGCGATAACGTATCAAACGTAATGTTGAAAAACCAACGTGTGCTGTCATCTTTCTAACCTGCCTGTTTTTGCCTTCTTTCAAAATTATTTTTATCCATGATGTATTAATGTTTGCACGGTAACGCACTGGTGGATTACGTTTTGCAACTGCAGGTGCCCCATCAAACACTTCCACAACGCATGGTTTTGCAGTTTCAATCTTTCTTTTTATGTTAAGCTGTAACCCTTGCTGCATCTGCATTACAGCGTTATCAGTAATATCACCTTCCACTTCAACCCAGTACTCCCGTTCATGTTCAAACGATGGATCTAATAAACGATGATTGAGTTTTGCATCGTTGGTTAATATCATTAAACCTTCACTGTCTTCATCTAACCTGCCAACAGGATATACATTTTTTGGAACAATAAAATAATCAGCCAATGTTTTTTTATTTAACCCTGAAGTGAATTGTGACAAGGTTTGATATGGCTTATAAATAATGAAGTACCGAAACATAATACAATAAAAAAATCCCGCCGATGCGGGACTTTGTATATAGATGGGTTAGTAAGTAATGTGAAAATAAATTTCACATCACAATATTAGATATAGTTTT
>CAHJWK010000156.1 GCA_903642275.1 Chitinophagaceae bacterium | reverse complement strand
TCTGCAAGTGCACTAAGATCTCCAAGCGTTGTTTTTTCAACTTTGCTTTGAATAGTCTTTACAGCTTTGCGTGCTTTATCAGATTCAACCCTTGCTTCTTTCTTAGCTGCTTCCTGTTCCTGCAATTTAGCTTGTTCCCAAATTTTAGTATGGCTAACTAAAATTCTTTTTTCGTTACGGTCAAATTCCAAAACCATGAACTGTGCAGTCTCATCAGCAACGAGGCTTTTACCATCTTCTTTTATCAAATGTCGGTTAGGTGCAAAACCTTCTAACCCATACGGCAACTGAACTAAAGCACCGCGATCATCTTTTCTTGTAACTGTTCCTTCATGAATACTACTCACAGCAAATGTATCCTGTAATGCAGTCCATGGGTCTTCTTCCAATTGTTTATGGCCTAACTGAAGCTTGCGGTTTTCTTTATCAATAGACATAATAATCACATCTATCTCCTCGCCTACTTTAATATATTCTCCCGGATGATTAAAACGTTTCAACCAGCTCAGATCGCTTATGTGAATCATGCCGCCAATGCCCGGCTGCAATTCAACAAACACTCCATAAGGAGTAATATTCTTAACCATTCCTTTATGCTTGCTGCCTTCAGGGAACTTAGTCTCAATATTATTCCATGGGTCTTCTGTAAGTTGTTTGATAGAAAGACTCATCTTGCGCGAATCTTTATCAAGCGTTACAACTTTTGCTTCATGTTCATTACCTAATTTGAAAAATTCTTTTGCATTGATAGGTGTATTTGCCCATGTAATTTCACTCACATGCACGAGGCCTTCAACACCGGAAAGTATTTCAAGGAAAGCACCATAGTCTTCAATGTTTACCACTTTGCCCTTAACTACTTCACCTTCTTTAATCCATTCAGGCAATACATCCCATGGATGCGGGGTTAATTGTTTTAAGCCAAGGCTGATGCGCTTTTTATCATCATCAAAATCAAGCACAACAACCTGTAGCTTCTGATCCATTTTTAATACTTCAGTTGGATGCGAAATGCGTCCCCATGAAATATCAGTTATATATAATAAGCCATCAAGTCCGCCCAAATCCATAAAGGCGCCAAAATCAGTTATGTTCTTAACTGTTCCTTCAAGCACCTGGCCTTTTTCAAGCTTGCTCATTATTTCAACACGCTGAGCTTCAATATCGCTTTCAATTAAAGCTTTGTGTGATACAACTGCATTTTTTATAGCTTCATTAATTTTTACAACTTTAAACTCCATTGTCTTGCCAACAAACTGGTCGTAATCAGTAACAGGCTTCACATCAATTTGGGAACCTGGCAAAAATGTTTCTAGCCCAAAAACATCCACAATTAAACCGCCTTTTGTTTTGCTGGTAACAGTTCCGGTAACTACTTCGCCGGTTTTATGTATTTCAACAATTCTTTCCCAAGCCCTAAATACACGTGCCTGTTTGCGGCTAAGATGCAGATTGCCATCGCGGTCTTCTTTTTCAACCACCATTACCTCAACTATATCACCAATTTTTGTGTTTGGGTTATCACGGAATTCATTCAAAGAAATAAGGCCATCACTTTTAAAACCAATATTAATTACAGCATCGGTTTTAGTCAATCCAACTATTGAACCGTTTACAATTTCGTTATCTTCAATGGTAACAAAAGTGTTTTCATACACTTTATCATATTTAAGTTTCTCTTCGTTATGATAATGCGTTACATTACGTTTATCAACACTCCAGTCAAAATCATCATGTGCAGCAAGCTTTTCTTCAACAGGCTGAGGCAAAGATTCAGTAACAGAATCTTCAATTACTGGTTGATTGGTTGGTTCATCTAAAACTTCCGTTTCTGCAACAGGTTCATTTGTTGTCGCTGTAGTTGCATCAGATTGTGTTTGATCTTCTGCAGGCTCCTGTGCTTCAGCGTTTACGCCCGTTTGTTCTTCAGGCTGATTAACAATATTATTTTCACTCATTAGAATAAACCCGATTGATTTTTATTTCGGGGTTGCAAAGCTAAGAAAATATCAGGAGAAATTATAACTGAAGCTTGTTATAATCCTAATCAGGAATGAATATAATTCTGCAGGTGTTCAATAGTTTCTTTTTGCGTAAGAATAGTTTCGGTAACTACGTCATTAATTGAAATGATGCCGCTTAATTTATTGTTTTCTATTACAGGCAGGTAACGCAGGTTTTTGGAGGACATGATTCCCATGCAATGTTCTACAGTATCATTTTTTGAGATATAAGGAAAATCAGAAGACATAATTTCTCCAACTGTTGTTTCATTTGATGCACGTCCTTTTAAAATTACTTTGCGGGAATAATCGCGTTCTGTCATAAGGCCGGCAAACTTTTCGTTTTGCATAACCGCAACAGAACCTATATTTTTATAAGCCATTAATTTTAAAGCATCAATTACGGCAGTTTCAGGTTTTACGCATTCAACGTAATTACCCTTGCGGTTCAATATGTCAGCAATCTTTCTCAACGAGATAAAAATAAACTTATCTCAACAATATTCAAAACTTTAAATTATTTTTTTGGCTTGGAAGGTTGATTTTTCAGTTGCTGCATTTTCTTCTGTGTTTCCATCATCTTTTCATATTGTTCCTGCCATTTACCTTTCGCCTTTACTTTTTTAGGTGCCTTTCTGCGCTCATCCATTTGCGACATAATTTTTTCATGATCCAGAATATAATTTTGAATAGTGAATTGAATGCCGAGCGTAATAAGGTTTGAGACAGTATAATACCAGGTTAATGCTGAAGGCAGCGAATTAAATATAAACAACATGAAGACCGGGTAGATATACGGCATGTATTTAAGCGCAGGATTATTTGGGTCTTGCGGCGTCATGTTCATGTTGTAAACAGAGATAAGAAAACTGGTACCAACCGCAAGCAATGAAAACAAGCTAATATGATCGCCTATTAACCAAATCTTTGTATGAAACTGAATTACGGCGTCATACGTTGACAAATCATGTGACCACAAAAATGGTTGTCCTCTTAATAAAATGTTTGAATTAAAGAAACTATACAGCGCAAAGAATATTGGTATCTGTAACAGTAATGGCAAACATCCGCCTAAAGGGTTTACGCCGGCTTCCCGAAACAGCTTCATTTGCTCCATGGCAAAACCTTGCTGGTCTGTTCCGAATTTTTTACGCAAACCATCAAGCTCAGGCCTCAACAGTTTCATTCTTGCACCGCTTTTATAACTTTTATAAACCAACGGAGATGTAACTAAACGAATGAACATTGTAAGCAAGGCAATCGCCCAGCCTAATATAGAAATAAAACTGGCGAAGAAGTTAAACACCGGCATTACAATAAACTTATTTATAGGCCGCACAAATGAATACATATCTCTTCCGAGATTAACGATCTTATCCATTTCCGGTGCTGCAGCTTTTAATGTTTTAAAATCATTCGGGCCATAAAATAATTGCATTGGAATATTTACAGATGCACTTGAAGGAACCGTCATTTGCAGCGATGCATCAACCAAACCAATTATATTGCTGCTGTCTGTGCTGCGCAACCAATGCACGGTGCCGCTGTTAAAATTGTTTTTTGCTATAACGGATGTATTAAAAAATTGCTGCACTGCACTCACCCATTGTACCGGCTTGCCGAAAGAATGGTCATTGTGCGATGAAATATAATCAAAGTCATTGCCTTCAGAAAAACACACATCACTCATGCGGCGCTCATAATCTATAGACCTCTCCTGCTTAACCGGCTGTGATACAAAATGAAAATTCAATGCATTATTTGTAAGCAACTGGCTGGCGCCATTCATCCGGATATTCCAGTCAATCAAATAACTGTCAGGCTTAATTATGTATTGATGAGTAATACCTGCCTGCGATGAATCCTGCAACGTAAATTGTATTGCCTGGCTGCCATCAGCATTTCTAACGGCTTCCGAACCTGTAAAATTTAATTCAGCTGTTGAAGCTGAATGATTGCCTGTATTGATGTTATAACTTAAACCATCATTGCCCGATGCACCAAGCATAACCAGCCCGCTATCCTGTGCTTTGTACTTTTTTAATGTAACACTCTTTACACGTCCGCCCTTGCTGGAGAAAACAACTTTCATTAAGTTGTTTTCAACTGAAAATGTTTGTTCGGGAATGTTTAAGCCGTTATTAAAATTGCCAGCCGTTGAAATTTTTTGAAGCGAATCTGTGCGTACAGAATCAAGTTTTGCAGCCGCTTTTTGTTCAGGTGTAATTTTAGCTAATGAATCAAGATGCAGAGAGTCCTGGATATGTTTCTGATAACCCAAATAAGTTGATTGCTGCTTGTTGGTGTACCAGAAAAAAGTAAAAAATAAAACCGCCAGCAACACAATACCAATAATCGTATTCTTATCCTTCATAAAAAAAAATGAGCGGCAAAGGTAACAGATTGAAGCATTAAGAATTTTGAAATTTGATGAGCCGTTTTATGAAACCGTTAAGAAGAATTAATGCATTTTAACCGGCTGATATTTTCCGTTATTTCTTAAAGATAAAATACACTGCAGCAATTATAAACGCAAAGCCGATAAGATGATTAACGGTGAACTGAACATTCTTAAAAACAATCTTTGAAAAAATCATGAACACAATTAATGTTATGGCTTCCTGCACTATTTTTAATTGAACCAGCGAAAACGGGCCGCCATTTTCATTAAAGCCAATCCGGTTGGCAGGCACCTGGAAACAATATTCAAAAAAAGCAAGTCCCCAGCTTATTAGAATGATTATAATTAATGAAGCCTGGTGTGCGCCTTTACCAAAAAATTTTAAATGGCCGTACCAGGCAAGCGTCATGAATGTGTTTGACAGTAATAGTAACCCGATTGTAGAAAAGTATTTCATCATAAAACTTTGAATTTTTTTTACTCAAACGTTTTTTGTTTAAGCGTTCAATCAAACAAAAAAAATACATTATTGTTATTTGCATTGCATGAAGCCAAAAACAAAATTTCCTGCAAAATACACGGCTATTATAAAACGGATGCATGACATTAAACCATCAAAATATGCCGGTACCAGGAATTTTATTAATGGAAATGTAAGTTACCTGTCACCATATATTTCGCGTGGTGTTATAAGCACAAAACAGGTGATGGAATATGTGCAGCAACAAGATTTTAAACCATATCTTGTTTCAAAGTTTATACAGGAGCTTGCGTGGCGTGACTATTTTCAGCTTGTTTATAAAGAGCTTGGCGATAATTTATTAAATGATATAAAACAGCCGCAACCCGGCTTCATTCAAAAACAAATACCGGCAGCCATTTTTAACGCCGAAACAGGTATTGAATCTATTGATGCGCTTATAAAAAACCTTTATGAAACAGGTTATATGCATAACCATGTGCGCATGTACACAGCAGCCATTACATGCAATGTGGGCAAAGTTTACTGGCTGCAGCCATCCCAATGGCTGTACTATAATTTAATGGATGGAGATATTGCCAGTAACACCTGCAGCTGGCAATGGGTTGCCGGTTCTTTCTCGCATAAAAAATATTATTGCAACCAGGAAAATATTAACCGCTACACTTTAAGTGAAGAGAAAGAAACATTTATGGATAAGCCTTACGGCGAACTGGTAAAAATGGATGTGCCGGAAGTGCTGAATAAAACAATTACACTATCACTTAAAACAAAATTACCGGCAACCGGTTTGCCAAAGATTGATACAGCCAAACCAACGCTTATTTATAACTCTTATAACCTTGACCCGCTCTGGAG
>CAHJWK010000155.1 GCA_903642275.1 Chitinophagaceae bacterium | reverse complement strand
TGCTTAATGGTAATTTCATAATGCAAGTCTAAAGGACACAGCGCTGTTGTACATTTGTACTTAACTTCGGCTGCAAATAAAAATCAGCAACAGTTCGGGGCTGACAATACGCAGAATACCAGCCCATCAGCAATACGCCGGCCGTTGGCGGCAATTTTATTCTGACACGGTTCTCATGACTGCCCTTTAAAAATTTGTAGAAATTATTGACATCAAATTGCCCAACAAATGATTTTTTAATTTATTCTTTTATATAAATATTTTATCTTGTAAGCTAAAAGTTGTATGATGAAAAAGATTTTTCTGCCGGCAATATTGTTTACATCATGGTTAATCGCATTAAAACCTGCTGAAAGTAAAGCACAAGGGTTTACAATGAATGATGTAAAAGCGCAAATGGTAAAAGACTGGGAAAGAGCAAAGACATATACAATTGATTATTTAAATGCTATGCCTGCGGATAAATATTCATTTAAAGCGGTTGACAGCATACGTAGTTTTGCGCAACAAATGCTGCATCTTGCTTCGGGCAATGTACTCCTTATGTCTGCAGCAAGCGACCAGCCAACACCTTCTTTTTTCAAGAGTGACCTTGAACACAGTTCTGGGGCACAGGCTAAAGACTCAGTGATGTATTATGTAACTGCCAGTTACGATTATTGTATTAATGCTGTGAAATCATCAGACGTTTCAAAATGGGGAGAAACAATAAAATCAATGAATAATGAAACACGTTACGCATTGATGATGAAAGCTTTTGAACATCAGACACATCATCGTGGACAAACGACAATTTATATACGCCTGCAGGGAATAAGACCACCGCCTGAACATTTGTTTTGATAATTAATTTTAAAAACTGTTTGCCGTTTGAAGAAAGGCTGCCACCAACAAAAGTATTTATTCAAGCAGGGTTGACAATAATTCGACTTAGTCGAAGTCATTTTTATAAGCTAACTTTCATGTATGTTTTTTACTATAGTATATCTAAAATATAAGTGGCATGTTACATTAGCTGTTTCGGATTGCTTGTATTCTAAATCTGTTTTCAGGATTTGCTAAATGTCATTAGATACATTGATTGAAAAGCCGGTTCTTTTTAAGTAAAATAATCAACATACCAAGTATGCCGGTACCAAACATAATCAAGCATAATATCTCAAGATGAGTGTACTAAGCTATACCGACTGAAGCAGTTTGTAACGAAATGTAATCAAAAACGTACTAGTAAAATTTGCAAGTTTACTGATAAACTAATTCTTCTTTCTTAACACTGCAAAAAGAATAATAATAGCAACTACAACAATGGCAACGCCAACCCATATACCGGCACTGAAAATCTGGCCAATAGCCTGGCAGGAATTAAAAAATATTGCAAGCAAAAAAAGTATTAAAGCACCTCTTAATTTAAGCATAGATTATTTATTAGGTATAAAGATAATATTATGATACAACAAACCAACATCTCTACAGTTAAAGCAGGTAACTAAATAAAATATATCAGCAGTCTTGTTTAAAACAGAATTAACGATATGTAATATTTTACGGTGATATTTTTGATGATAATTACTATTATGAAGAAACATTTTTTAATTATTATTTTAACGAGTGTGTTTTATATAAATTCTTTTAGCCAGAATGATGATAAGGCAAATGTATTGGCTGTTGAAAGAAGCATGGCAGCTGCGTATGGCAAACATGATGTTGTGACTTTGAACAATGTTTATGCTGATGATGTAAGTATTATTGCAACCAGTGGCAACATGATAAATAAACAGCAATTATTTAAAATGGTACAAACATCTAATGGTGTTACTCTTTCTGATATGAGTGTAAAGGTTGGGGGCAACGTTGCAGTTGTTACGGGTATTTCAGTTATTACCGGGGTTGATAATGGCCCTTATTCAAATAAACTGCGTTTTACTGATGTGTTTGAGAGAGTGAACAATCAATGGAAGATTACCTCAAGCCAGCAAACATCTGTTGCACAATAACGTCATTAGTAGTACATTATAATTATTTTATTCTTTTAGGATTTTGGGCTATAAAATCTTTCCATCCTTTAACTGAATTTTTTTTAATATTTACGGTTGATGCAGATGCATAGTGATGGCATAGTGCAACAGCAAGTGCATCCGAAGCATCAAAAAAATGCGGCTGTTCATCAATTTTTAAAATGTGCTGCAGCATTTTAAATACCTGTTCTTTAGTAGCATTGCCATTACCGGTTATACTCTGCTTAATTTTTTTCGGTGAATATTCAGTAACCGGAACTGAGGCTTGCATGGCTGCTGCAATTGCTACGCCTTGCGCCCTGCCTAATTTTAACATGCTCTGTACATTCTTGCCAAAAAACGGCGCTTCAATGGCAAACATGGTTGGCTTATAATTTTGTATAAGTTCACACACTTTTGAAAAGATAACCTCCAGGCGTTGATAATTATCTTTCTGAGCAGCAAGTTTTAAAACATCCATTTTCAGCAACTCCACTCCTGCTTTGGTTATTGATATCAAAGCATAACCCATGATTATTGTTCCTGGGTCAATACCTAAAATAACCGTGGACTCAGTTTTCATCAACTGTGAAAATACTATTTCTTTTTACCCCAGTTATTTTCCATATCATCATAATTTTTTTTAGATACGGTTGATTTTTTTTTAGGGTTAGATGTGCCTTTTTTTTTCTTGGCATTAATATTATTAACCAAAGAATTTTTTACACCAAGCTTGTTTGTTTTAGCACTTGTTTTTTTGGCTGATTTTTTTGCAGCTTTCTTAACACTTTTTGCCATAGTAAGTTTTTTAGCTTAACTATTTTTTGAAGGAATAGTTTTTACTTCATGCTCAGTATTTTCTTTATCCTGGATAGTTTGGCTGCCTGTTTCAACTTCTACCTGTTTAGTGGTAACTGCATATTCGCTTGGATGAATGTTAGCACCATATTTAACTGCATAAGCTTTTGTAAACTCTGCACCTAAGTATAAAATGATAGAAGAGTAATAAATCCATAACAACAAAATTACCAGCGAGCCTGCTGCGCCAAAAGTGCTGCCTGTATTGCTTTTGCCGATATAAAATGATATTCCAAATTTGCCCAGCATAAATAAAATAGATGTTGTAATGGCGCCGGCCATAACATCTTTCCACCTGATTTTTGCATCAGGTAATACTTTAAATATCACACCAAATATTAGCGATGAAATTATGAGCGTAAGTGCAAGTGTAATAATATAAAATACAACTCTTGTTACACCAGGATAAAGTGCTTTCAAATGTTCATTTAAATCTTCAATCAGGGCAGATACACCAAGTGAAACAAGTAGTATAAAGCCAAGGCTTATTATTAATGAAAAAGATAGAAAGCGGTTCTGCAACATCTTAAGCCAGCCACGTTTTGGCTTAGGCTTTAAGCCCCAGATGCGGTTAATTGAATCCTGCATATCACTAAACACAGATGTTGCGCCCAGAATCAAAGTAATAATGCCAATTACTGCAGCAATATGTCCTTTACCGCTTACTGCCGCGTTCTTAATCATATCCTGCAATTGCAATGCAGTATCATGGCCAACAAAACCATCAAGCTCATGAAAAATTTTTCCCTGCGCTGCATCACGGCCTAAAAAAATTCCACATAAAGAAATAATTACAACAAGCAAAGGCCCCATTGAAAACACAGTATAATATGCAAGAGATGCACTTAACTTGGTAACGTTATCATCACTAAAACCGCTGAAGGAATTTTTTAAAACTTCCCACATTCCTTTAAAAGAAACTTTTTCTTTCATGCAAAAAACATTTTACGATAACTGTAAAAAAGTTACCAAGATTAATAAAGACTTTTAGATAGTTGTGAAGTTAATTAACTTAATACTTCCATCTTACAAATGCTTCCATAGCAGCGTAACGTGTTAATCCAAGCGTCGCATAAATATCTGCCGTGCTTGCATTGCGCTCTTCTGCACGTTGCCAGAACTCCCGGTTATCAGTTCCCTGGAAAGGAATCATATCTTTCTGGCTTTGATGTATAAAAATACCAAAACGCTTTTTCATAACCTGTTCAGGGCTCATTGGTATTGCCATTTCAATATCTTCAATATTCCATTCCTGCCAGGCACCTTTATATAACCAAAGCCAGCAATCATTAATCCATTTATCACCAGCTTCTTTACAAAATTTTAAAGCCGCAGCAACTATATTAAAACATATCAGGTGCGTGCCATGCGGGTCAGCAAAATCTCCAGCGCAATAAATTTGATGTGGCTGTATCTTTCTTAATAAATTAACGGTTATATCAACATCTTCCTGGCTCATTGGTTTTTTATCAATGGTTCCGGTTTCGTAAAAAGGTAAATTCTGAAAATGAATTTGTTCATCTTTTAAGCCAACATAACGGCAGGTTGCCTTTGCCTCGCAACGACGTATCAAACCTTTAATTTCTCTTATCTCATTTGTATCGCGTTGATTAGATTTTTTATCAGTCAGAAATGTTTTTGCGTCTTCCAAAATCTTATGGCTTTTTACATTATCCATTTCAAACAAATCTTCAAAGCCAACAGCAAAATCTATAAATCGTGTAACAAACTCATCTGTAACAGCAATGTTACCGCTGGTTTGATAGGCCACATTTACATCATGACCCTGATCCTGTAAACGCATGAATGTTCCACCCATACTTATAATATCGTCGTCAGGATGCGGTGAAAAAATAATACAGCGTTTTGGATAAGGCTCACTGCGTTCCGGATGTGCAGGCATAAATGCATCAGGTTTACCTCCTGGCCAGCCAGTTATACTGTCGCGCAATAAATAATACACCTGCAAATTAATTTCGTAAGCCTCGCCTTTTTCAGCAAGCAATTCACCCAGGCTATTTTCACGATAATCATCACTGGTTAAACTTAATACTGGTTTGCTAAGTTTCAATGCCATATTAATAACGGCACGCTTAATCATTTTTGGCGTCCACTCAATTTCACCGGTAAGCCATGGTGTTTTAAACCTTGTAAGTTCTGTTGCGGCATTTTTATCAAGAACAAATGTGCAGTTATTATGTTGCTGTAAAATACTTGCAGGCACCTGTTCCGTAACATCATCTTCAACAGCTTTTGCTACAATGTTTGCTTTTTGCCCCCAGGCCATCAATAATATGCGCTTTGATTTCATGATGGTACTTATGCCCATTGTTAATGCAAGCCTCGGCACTTTTGAAATATTATCAAACTCTCTTGCATTTGCGTTACGTGTATTATTATCAAGATTGGTAAGCCTTGTTTTTGAATAACGGCTTGAGCCCGGCTCATTAAAACCAATATGGCCGTTATTACCAATACCGAGAATCTGCAGGTCAATACCACCGGCTTCATCAACCATTAATTCATATTGCGCACAATGGTCTTTTACATCTTCTTTTGACAAAGCACCATTTGGAATATGAATATTTTTTGGATAGATATCAATGTGATCAAATAAATGTTTGTGCATAAAAGTGTAGTAACTCTGCACAGCATCTTTTTCTATAGGGTAATATTCATCAAGGTTAAAAGTGACTACATTTTTAAAACTTAAGTTTTCTTCTTTGTGCAGGCCCACAAGCTCGGCATATAATGTAATTGGCGTTGAGCCTGTTGCTAACCCTAAAACACAGAGTTCATTATTGCTTTGCTTTTGTTTGATAAGTTTTGCGATTTCTGCAGCTACATATTTTGAACCTTGTTTTGAATTGGCAAAAATTTCAACCGGAATTTTCTCAAATGAATCAACCATGATTTATTATTTGATGGCTGCAAATTTAACCCCAATAAAGCGCGATATGTAACAATTTGTATTGTAATTATTTTTTTCA
>CAHJWK010000154.1 GCA_903642275.1 Chitinophagaceae bacterium | reverse complement strand
TGTGTCAGCCAGAACAAAAGCTGAATAGCGAACTGACCCGTCCTGAAAAAAGTTGACTGGTTTTTAATAATAATCCTTCTGTTGGTTGATGAAGATAATACATCCTGCATAAGGTTATTTTTTAAGCTGTTGCCAGTGTGTGAGCAAAAATATTTTCGTAGCCATCAACAGCTAAAGAAAATATTTTATGTGCGCTGGCCTGCTTCAAGTTTCCTGCATTGTTACCTCCTTTAATTTATGTGTGTAATAATAGTTTTTCCATCTTCTTGTTTGTGGTCCTTTTTGCTCATGAACTGTTGCCGGTATCTGCCAGTTTAAGCTCGAGTGCCTGCGCCTGTAATTGTAAATGGTGATGCATCTTGATATGTGTATGGACGCTGCATGTATATCACTATAACTGCTGCTGATGAGTTCTGTTTTTAAGATGCCGTTTACCCTTTCTGCAATGGCATTCTCTAAAGGGTCTCCGCTCTCAGTCATACTAATCATAGCACTGTTTTGCTCAAGTAAACTTACATACTCATTACTGCAGTATTGTATGCCTCTGTCGGAGTGATGTATCACAATTGTTTCCGGTGGTTTTTGACTTAATGCCTGCTTTAATGCAACAACAGCACTTGTTACCTTCATATCATCACTTACATGAAAACCAACAATTTTCCTGGAGTAAGCATCCGTAATTAAAAACAGGTAAGCGAACCGTTCTTTGAGTGGTATGTAAGTAATATCGCTTACCCAAAGCTCATGTGCCTTCAATGGCGTAAAACCCTTAACCAGGTTGGGATAGCGGCGGTAATGATGCCTGCTCATGGTGGTGTAAACACTGCGTTTTGTTTTTCTTATCAGCAGCTTATGGCGCTTTAATAAATCAAAGAATCTATCTCTGCCAATAGTAATATTATGTTGTTTGAAAACGGTGCAATATCCATGTATAACTTCCTGCCTCCGCAACGTGGCTGATGTTTGCGGATGGCATCTACTTCATACAGTATAAGACCTTCATTTACCTGTTGATTAAACTGTTTCTTATTGTGTTTATGATAAGCCTGCGGCGAATAGCCCAACAGTTTGCACACCTGTTCGATGCTGATGGTGTGATGTGCCTGCTTTAATTGTTTTACTGTTGGGCACCAGGCTTTTTTCTGATAGAGATGTTAAGGTCTTTTTTTGCAATATCAATCATGGTATTGAGCGCTTCTGTGCGCAGCTTCTCCCATTCTAATTGCTTCTCCAGTGCAGCTACTTTGTGTTGCAAAGCTTCTGCTGATAGCTCTTCTGCGTTTAATGTATTGTGCTTATTGCTCATGCTGTAAACAGAATATTGCTGTTGCTTTTCTGTAAGCGGCAAGTTATGAATACCCTGGTGTATCATTACCCATTTGCAAATAGTGGTGCGGCTCATGCCATACTTTTCAGCCAGCTTTCTAAAGCCGCCGCCTTGTGTTAAATACTCCTGAATAACCTGCGTTTTTAAATCCATAAAATAGGTGATTTTTAGTCAACCTATTTCAGGACGAGACAAACTACAGCCGAAACTAACAACGTCCAGCCCTGCTATTGCCAAACCCCATGTTAGCGGTTTGTGCCTATTGAGCTTGGAGTTCTTTGCTTTTTTTGTTGGCTTTTGTCCGTGGCGATTTCATCTTGCGATTTTTAAGGAAATCACTAAATACTTTGTCATCTTTGTCACCCAAAGATTTGTTGACGAAAACAAAGTCTTTGTCGTCCATTTTTTTGAAGTCTATCATAACTTGAAGTCTTTAAAATATTTTGTTGTAAGAATATATGCTTCTCTTGTGTCAATAAACATTCGGGTTCCTCCAAAAAGTTTGGCTCCTAATGTCTTTGCGTAATGGTCAATTAGTTGTGTCTTGGCAACAAACGATACCACACCGTCATAGCCTTTCTCAAAAGAGGTCTTGCAAGCAAAAGCAACAAGATTACCTGCAACACCTTTGTAAAGTTTTTTCTTGCCTTTGTTGAATTTTGCACTTTCTATCAAGTCCATGAAAATATGGTCGCCTTTATCTGTTAAGCTAATAAGTCCTTGTACAATGCCAGGGTTACTTATAGTTGTCAACTTATAGACTGCCATACTTTTGTCCTTGATTTCAGCCTGCCAATTAAAAGTCCAATCCGTTTTCTTAATCTGTTTCGGGTCGGTTATTTGTGTCACTAACGTATTAAACACTTCACCTGAAATGACATTTTCAATAGAGTTTGTCAGCTTGTCAATCTCAAAATCAAGTCCTACTTCTTTTCGTTTTTTCACCCTACGAATTTACAAAAAATCTGTTTGTCTGACAAGTTGAATTACCTTTTATAAGGTGTCCACTGGCATGACCGCTAACGAACCAGTATTTATGCAGGCAGGGCAATAGCGCCGTGTCAACCCGGACTGCTGTCGATTTGAAAAACAAAAGTTGAAGTTATAATAAAAAGTACAATAGCGCTGTATCAGCCGAAACAATAGCTGAATAGTGAACCCGCAGCCGAAGTGCGCTGTGCCAGCCCTGCTTGTATAAATACTTTTGTTAGCGGTTGTTTTCCGTCTTAATTATTTATGCTTAATTATGTTTAACTTGAATTTTCTGATCGAGCAATGGCATTTTACAAAAAGGACATAAACCAGAATATTCATGAGCTATTGTATCACAACTATTACCACATGGCGGACAATAAAATGCATAGCCAGGTCTTGCTTTTTCTGGAATTACTGAAATGTAGTTTTCCCAATACCAAGGCGTAAAAGTATCCCTGATTGCATCGCTCAATAATTCTTTAAATATACCTTCTCCATTATCGCTGTTTGTCATGATAATTATAGCCGTCCTTTTATCAATAAAACCAATGGAATAATGTTGCCAGCCATTACCATGTCCCTCTTTAAAAAAACCTTCACCAAAGGGCGTTTTAATCAATCCAAATCCTAATCCATAGCTTAAACTTATTTCCTCATTTTCATCTGTATTAATTAAAGCTTCAGGTCCAAATTGTTGTTTGCTTTTAATTCTTATTTGTGGTGTAAACATTTCATTAAAACCTGATTTGCTTAAACCTTTTTCTTGCATTATGGCTGTATAAAATTTCACATAGTCATCAAAGCTTGTTACTAAAGAACCGGCGGCGTTAGGTAGCGTTCTTTTATATAACTCTACGGGTTCATCTGCTGTAGTATGACCTGCAGCATCATTACCTTCAAATTTTTTTTGCCACAAATAACTTGTGTTCGTCATTGCCAATGGTTTAAAAACCATATTTTCAGCAATTGTTTCCAAATCTTTGCCTGTTATTTGCTCAATAACAAATTGCAAAAGACAAATCCCTTCTCCTGAATAACTATATCGCGTTCCGGGTTCAAATTCTATTTTCAGTTTTTTATCCGGCTCAATTTCTCTCCAGTTTGGAAAGCCTGTAGTATGGTCAAGGCACATTCTTGCAGTTATTTTTTTATACCGTTCATCGTTTTTTAAATCTTTATAATTTCTTAGCGAATCAGGAGTTTCATATTCAGGCAAAGGTTTTAAAAGATAGCTTGCTAATGGTTTATCAAGATTGATTATATTCTGTTCTGCTAATTGCATAACTATATAAGCAAATACTGCTTTGCTAAATGAGGCGGCATATAATATAGTTGATGTACGCAGTGGTTCTTTTGTTGAAGCATTTGCAAAACCATATGCTTTTGTAAAAACAGGTTCATTGTTATTAAATACAGATATGCAAAGCCCAGGAATGTTTGCTGTATTCATAAGATAATAAATCCTTGTTTGCAGCGAATCAAATGAAATTTTTGTTCCGTCAATTCTTGTTATAACCTGTGCGTTTGTTATGGAAACAATTAATAAAAAAAATGAAAAAAAATTAGCAATGATTTTTTTAAGCATATTTTTTAATTTGAAGTATTCTTGTTGTTTATGGTCGTTTTTAATAACCGCTAACGGCTCGGTATTTATCGCAGGCAGGGCATTCTGCGCCGTGTCAGCCCGGACTATTGCCGATTTGAAAAACAAAAGATGAAGTTATAATAAAAATTACAACAGCGCAGTGTCAGCCGGAACAAATGCTGAATAGCGAACTGCTGCTGATGCTGCGTAATGTCAGCCCTGCTTGTATAAATACTTTTGTTGTACGCTGGCTTTGTGTTTATTTCCGTAACACCAGATTTTTTAAATTAATACTTCCGCAACTAATCTCTTTCTTGTCTGTTAGCGGAAAGTCAGTAGTCAATTTGTATGCTGAAATTTTATAAATGAGATTTTGTCCTTTTAAAGTGAGTCCCGCTCGGAGTCCGCCGCTACCGCCTGCTACAAGCTTCCATTTAGAAAGAAACACAATATGAAAAGCAGTCGAATCCTTTGGGTTAATTGTTCTTTTCAAAGATGATGCTTCAAAACGATGATTGTCTAAAAAAGATTTTACATTCAAACCATAAGCAAATAAGGATGCCTTATCAACCGTCATTGTATCGGAAGGAATAAGCAACTTAATATACCTGCCGCTTGAAGATGGAAATTCAAATGAATCTACAGGAAAATCAATTTTCAATTCAATCGGGTCTGCAGTCTCATTGGTTATTTGAGTCCACCAAACAATGTAACCGTATACCTCGCCATTAGGGTCAGTGTATTTCACTCCACCTTTTGGGACGCTGTTATGTATAATCAGGCGATTACCCATAGAATCAGCATACTCATAATTCCTTACCGAATTGTAAGTCTCTGTATCAACAGTATCTGGTTTTGATTTACTGGCTTGTCCACAGGAAAATAATCCTGTTGTCGCCATAATCAATATTAATATGTTTGTTTTCATTTTAGTCTTTTAAGCTTGCGTACAACGCCCCGGTATTTATGCAGGCAGGGCATTCAGCGTAGTGTCAGCCCGGAACTGCTGCCAATCTTTGTTTGCTGCCGAAGTTAACTGATAATGCACAACAGCGATATGTCTGTCGGAACAAAAGCTGCATAGCGAACCTGCTGCCGAAGTGCGTAATGTCAGCCCTGCTTGCATAAATACTTTTGTTGGCTGCTGCTATTATTTATTTTGTTCTTCAACTTTCTCTTTTTCGTCTGAAATTATCTTTTTTAAATCTTCGTCAAGACCAAATGCTTTTGTAAGTTTAGAAGCGATACTCTGCTTATTCATTTTATAGTATTTCCATTTCATTTGAATCCATGTTATGAAACTATGTCCCCAAGCAACTTTAAAAATTATTTTCTTGAGTTCACTATGTTCAAGCTCAAATGCAACTTCAAACATGGATAAAAGTTTTACGTAAATTTCTGGAGAAGAACTTGATGCGGAAAAAGTCATTTTTTGCGAAAAAGAAAAATTTTCAACTAGAAGTTTTAGTCGCATAGCTGTCATTGGATACACTGTTGCTAATTCACTTATTGTTTCAATTGATGTTTTAAAATTATTGTTGTCTAAAACATAGCGTTGCATAGCTCTGAATCGCATTGCCTCATATTTTTGGTTTATTCCAAAATTATCTTTTAGGTATTCAAAATGATGAAGCACTCTTATTTGTTCTAAATAGAAAAAATGCAGCTGCATTAATGTTTTGCCGAGAATCTTTTGCTTGTCAGAAACACTTTTTAAAAACCCTGTTAAGCTTGTTAGAAGCCATCCAATTAAAACACCTAATAGTGGAATTAAGTACTTTAAATCAGTCGTATAAAGTTGCGTCATTAAGAGCTAATTTATAGTTGCAGCCAACGCCCCGGTATTTATGCAGGCAGAGCAATAGCCGTGTTAGCCTGGACTGCTGCCGATTTGAAAAACAAAAGATGAAGTTATAATAAAATGTACAACAGCGCTGTGTCCTTTAGACTTGCATTATGAAATTACCATTAAGCAAATTACTATTATTACAGTTTT
>CAHJWK010000153.1 GCA_903642275.1 Chitinophagaceae bacterium | reverse complement strand
GAACTAAAGGTTTTAATTAGATGCTTTAACCTGCAAGCAGGTAAAAATAGGTAACCTGTATTTAAAAATGTATTTTAAAAATCTCTTTTTTTAGAAAATTTTACTTCGTAATAATCCTGTTTGTACAGGTGTATTGAATATGCAGAAGACTATAGACAGCAGTGCAGGATTCTCTTTTTCCGCAATTTTTTTGCAAAGCTTTGTGTGTGAGCAAGGACGTTGTGATAATGAAAAGAAAAAGTTGCGGTATTTTGTCTTTCATCGAGTATTATGAATTACATGTACTTTGCCCCAAAAGAAAAAATTTATCCGCAGCTTGTTGTTTTATAAATATTCAAAGGTATAAGTCCCAAATTATTTATTGAAATCTTCCAAAGCCTTCAATTTTTCTGTAAGGTGTTTGAAAGAAATCATCTACCACAGTATTAAACATATCTTTCTTAAATATCGGCGTTGAGTGACCGGAGTTTGGAATAATCCATAAGTAAGATTTTTCAATGTTATCTGCAATGAGCATTGTATGTTTTGGCAACAGCACATCATGATCGCCGCCGATAACAAGCGTTGGGCATTTAATAGTATGCAATTGTTCAAGCGAAATATGTGGTTCATAAGAAAGTAAATGCGCCAGCTTAAGCTCATTTTTATTTTGCGGTGTTGCAGGCTTGGCTTGTAATTGCTTATTATAATTTATTGCCCAATTATATACAAACGGGTCAACGGCACTTGTGTCTGGCGTTAAGTTTGCGCCGGTTACAGCAAGCTTTTTTACTTTATCAGGATGACGGATTGCCATCATCAAACCTTCAATGCCGCCATCACTCCAGCCAATTACATAACAGGAATCGTAATGCAATGAATCGAGCAACGCATTCAGGTCATCGGTTATCATTTCATAACTTAAAGAATCATTAAGACTGTCTGCTGATTTGCCTTGTGCACGGCTATCGGCCAATATCACTTTGTATTCTTTTGAAAATAATGGGATTTGATATAGAAAGTTATTGATGGAACCACCATTACCATGAATGATAAGCAGCGGGTCACCTTGTCCGTAAACTTCATAATACATTTTTAAACCACGTGTTTGTAACCAATGAGCGGCGGCAGGATTACGGCCATAAATTGTAGTATCAAATGGTGACTGTTGTGCACTTGCAAAACTGCAACTGATGATTAAGAATAATAAAAATGTTATGATTGATTTCATATAATTATTTCAGCCTTAAATATAAAATGATTTGGCATGTGCTGATGATATAATTATACTTGCAACATGGCAATTACAAAAATTACTATCCGCGTATATGGAATTTTGTTTGATAAAAATAAGCGTGTTTTATTGAGTGATGAATTTATTCGCGGAGATTACTTTACAAAATTTCCTGGTGGCGGTTTGGAGTTGGGTGAAGGCACCCGTGATTGCTTAAAGCGCGAGTTTAAAGAAGAGACAGGTTTAGATGTAACTGTTGGTGAACATATTTATACAACTGATTATTATCAACAATCTGCATTTAATGCAAGTGACCAGATAATTTCTATTTATTATTTTGTACAGACTGATTATGACCTTGCTGAGCTTTCGACCAAAATTAAATCATTTGATTTTTTGCCTAATCAGGTTGCAGATCCTAAAGGCCAAAGTGAAGTATTAAGATGGGTTGAATGGAAGGATTTTAATGAAGATGTTGTTTCACTACCGATTGATAAGATTGTGGTGAAGATGCTGAAACAGTTATGAATTATGAGTTATAAATAATGAGTGTAACCAATGTTTTTATATATTGATTTGATGACCTTGTTGCGGATAAAGCAAATCCAAATGCATTGTATTTAGCTCATTCAATTCTTTCTTTATTAATGCTTCATTATTGCCAACAGGCTTTATATGTGTGATAATAATTTTTACCTGTTGTAGATTTTTAATGCTTGATAATGTTGCGAGTTCTTGTAGTTCGTTCATTAATAAAGCAGGTGTAAGATGACCAAATAATTGTGATAATGGTTGTTCATCAGGAAAAGATGTTTCAATAAAGATTGCTTTAAGTTTATTGGTTTGAATAAGCGGTGCAATATGCTGCCAAAGTAAAGCAAGCTTGTTTGAATGTTCTATTGAATCAGCGCCTGTATCTCCTAAATATAAAACATAAGATGAATTATTCCTGATTAAAAACGCCGTGCTTTTATACGGATTGGAATGGCTTAATTCAAAAGCTGTAACATACATGCTTGTATTATTCAAAGCTGTTTCGGCGTCTTCTATGAGACTTACGTAATGATATTTTTTAAGCAACGGTTTTTCACCTTCGTCACCAAAATTTGCCCAGCTTTTCCAGCTAAAATATTTATCTTCTAAAGTTTGAATAGTAAAAGGCAAAGCATAAATATTTTTATTGGAATCATTCGGTGAGTTTATAATTAAGCCTGCCACATGGTCAAGATGCGGATGTGAAATAAGATAACCTTGTATATAATTTTTTAGAACTGTTTCTGTATTTATTGAAAATAATTTTGCATCAGCTGCTTTGTGAATGCCATCATGCAACGTGCCTGCATCCAGGCAAACATATTTATCAGAACCACTTACACCAATCATGTATGATGAAAGATTGCTTTCATCATTTCCGCCATACACACCTAATGGAATTACTTTAAAAACCGGTTGATAAGTTTGCTGCCCTGATGCAGGTATCAACAATAAAAAAATTAAACAAATATTAAACATGCAAAATTTTATATTAAGCATCCTTTAAATTTATCAATCATGTAAATCTTATAATCTACCCAAATCCCGGTTCAGATATTTTTCAATCCAGCTTCAATATCATTCAGCAAATCATTCACATTTTCTATACCAACAGAATAACGTATCAGGCCTTCGGGAATTCCTAAATGCGCTCTTTGTTCTTCAGTTAATTCAACATGACTTGTTGTTCTGGGTGGACCAGCCAGCGTACTCACAGAACCTAAGCTAGCAGCGAGATGCGCGAGTTTTAAAGAAGGCAAAAATTTCTTTACCGCACTCCATCCATCTTTTAATGAAAAACTCATCATACCGCCAAAACCACGCATTTGTTTTTTGGCAATATCATGTCCTTTATGTGTTTCAAGTCCGGGATAAAATACATCACTTACTTTATTATGCGCTTTTAAATATTGTGCAATTTTTAATGCTGAAGCGTTTTGTCTTTCAATTCTTAACTCCAATGTTTTCATGCCGCGTGCAATCATGTATGCAGGGTCTGCCTGTAAACTTGCACCATTAATTTCCCTAAACTGAAAAACTTTTTGCACAAGTTCTTTTTTGCCGGCAAGCAATCCGCCCATCGCATCTGAATGTCCATTTAAAAATTTTGTTGCGCTATGCAAAACCAAATCTGCACCTAATTGCAAAGGATTTTGATTAATAGGTGTTGCAAATGTATTATCAACCATAACCACAGCGCCCACTGCTTTTGCAGCTTTACTCAATCGTTCAATATCTACAATTTTTAATGTTGGGTTAGTTGGTGTTTCAAGATAAAGGACATCACAACCTTTTGCAATAGCAGCTTCAAGCGCATCATAATCTGTTGTATCGCAAAGCTCTACATCAATATTATACTTTGGCAAAAAATCTAAAAATAATTTGCTGCTGCCACCATACAAATCTTTTATCGAAACAACTTTTTTACCAGCCGTTAAAAATGTAAACAAGCTGTTGCTGATAGCAGCCATTCCTGTTGCAAAAGATGTGGCTGCTTCTGCGTCTTCCAGCACACGGATTTTTTCTTCCAGCGCAGCAACGGTTGGGTTAGTATTACGGCTGTAGATATAACCTTCTTTGTTGCCTTTTGATACATCGTACCATTCATCTAAATCAGTATAAGAAAATGCAACACTGTTTACTATTGGTGTTGTTGCTGCGCCTTTGGTATTTACATTTCCTTCGCCTGCCCAAACGGCTGCTGTTCCTTTGTTGTATGATGTGCTCATGTTATTTTATTTTAGTAAAAATCAAATCGGAAAAATCATTGTCTGTATCAGGGTCAATTGGTGTAAGCCTGCAGCTTTCTGCATTGCCATTCGGCGATAAAGTAAAAGTCATGTATCCATTAGACCTCAGACAGGCATTATTAAAACTTGCTTTGAATGTTTCATATTGAAAAGGCTCAAGTTTACCAACGAATAATGGTGTTTGATTGAACTGAAATTTTAAGTTTAATGAATCTTTGCTGATGGTTAAATCACCATAAAACGAGTTGCGATATTTGCCTGCATATTTATCAATATTCGCTGGCTTTGGTGCAGATGCATCAGGCTTTACAACAGCGCTGTCATAACCTCTTTGCCATTGCACCATTGATGAATCAAGTAATGTTTTATAACCTTTAATCCAGTTGAAGTTTGGATTCTGCATATAGTAATCCAGCAGGTGATAAATGATGCTCCAGTATGCGCCGGTTGTTTGCTGGTTGGTTAATACAGTTATGCCAAGCTTCAAATCAGGCACCAGCAGCACATGCGATACAAAACCATCAAGTGTGCCGCCATGGCTGATGATTTTGTACCTGCCATAATTATACACACGCACACCCAATGCATAACCATAACTTATCATTTGCGAAGGCTTTAGCGATTCAGGCACCTTGCCCACATTTAACGGCGTTACAACTTTCCAAAGCTGGTTTATATCACTTGCCTTTATTAAAGAATCGTACGTTGATGTTTTGCCTGAATCAAGTTCAGTTATCATCCACTTTGCCATGTCAGTTGCATTGCTTGCAATGCCGCCAGCCGGGTTACCGGCATCACCAATATCTTCCTGCAAAAATTGCTCAACCGGCATTACTTTGTTATGCAGTAATACGTGGCCTGTTGCTACATTTTTTTCTTTTGTAAGATTAGTAAATTTTGAAACTGATTCATTCATTCCTATCTTATCAAAGATGTTTGCTTTTATAAAATCTTCCCAGCTCATTCCGCTTACGGTTGCAATCAGTTCACCGGCGGTTATGTATAAAATATTGTCGTACGCATACGTTGTTCTAAAGCTGTTTACAATCGGTATATTTTTTAATTTTTCAATAATCTCTTTTCTTGTATAAGTTGATGGCGGAAATATTAATATATCACCTGCAAACGCCGGTATGCCACTGTGATGCACGAGCAAATCACGTATCGTTATTTGCGATGTAACCCACGCGTCACTCATTCTGAACCATGGCAAATAATTTGTAACCGGATCATCCCAGTGAATTTTTCCTTCATCCACTAACATCGCCAAAGCCATTGCTGCAAAGGCTTTCGTGTTCGATGCGATGAGGAACAAAGTATGTGCATCAACTTTTGCAGTATCATTCAAATGCTTAATTCCATAACCTTTTGCCAGCACTACTTTATCGTCTTGTACAACAGCAATGCTTAACCCCGGAACATTAAAAGTGTTAAGCACCGTATCAACATATTTGTCAAAATTTTTAGGTAGCTGGCAAAAAGTATGTTGCAGAAAAATAAACAGGCAGATTGTAATAGGCAGTTGTTTTCTCATTGCATCAAAAATAACTAATGGAATTATAAAGCATAAAACAAAACAACTTTATAATTCTACATGTTTTGCTTTAGTTAGTTCACCATAAAAAACAGTTGATTGTTTATTGAAATCTTCAGCGCTGTCTGTTGTATAAAACTGAATAGTTTTATTCTTTGATAATTGCGCTTCAATTTCTAAATGCCGATGCAAATAATCTTTTAAACTTGCTGCAACAATTTCGCCTTGTGCAACAACTTTTATATTTTTTGATAATGCTTTTTCAATTCGGTTTTCAATCAAAGGATAATGCGTACAGGCAAGAAGAATAGCATCAATCTTGTCATCTTTACCTAACAGTTCATCAGTATATTTTTTAATAAAATAATCTGCCGCTTCATTATTATATTCATTATTCTCAATCAGCGGAACCAACATAGGACAAGCC
>CAHJWK010000152.1 GCA_903642275.1 Chitinophagaceae bacterium | reverse complement strand
CTGGAAACGCAACGGAAGTTCAACATTTTTTAATACTGGTAACGTTGGCTTTGGAACACTTTCGCCGGCATATAAAATAGATGTAAAAGGTGGTGATATAAATTTGAGTGCAGGTAATGTATTCAGGATAGGAGGCATAAAAATTTTGGGTGATGACGCACCCAATCAAAATTTATTTCTTGGTGATAATACCGGTATTGCTTTAAACGGCGGATATAATAATACAGGTGTAGGCCCTTTATCACTCAGTAAAAATACTAATGGTGATTATAATACAGCACTTGGTGCAAACAGTCTTTTATTCAATACATCAGGCTCATCTAACACAGCTGTTGGTGAAAAAGCAATGTATAGTAATACTACAGCTTATTTCAATACGGCACTAGGTTCGGGTGCTTTGTATAGAAACACTACGGCCGGAAATAATACGGCCATCGGGTTACAGGCTTTATATAATAATACTGTATCAGATAACACTGCACTTGGGTTTAAGGCGGCTTATACTACCACATCAGGAAACGACAACGTTGCTGTAGGCAGCCAGGCTTTATACTCCAACAGTACAGGAAGTACTAATACTGCAGCAGGTTTTAATGCATTGTATGCAAATACAACGGGCGGTGGCAACCTGGCCTTAGGTTATCAGTCGCTTTACTCTAATACTACCGGAGGTGCAAATATTGGTATAGGTAATTCATCTCTCCATGCAAACGTAGATGGTTTTTTTAATGTTGCTATAGGAAGCTTTGCCTTATCTCATAACAATGCAATAGGTAATACGGCAGTCGGTGATTATGCATTAAATTTAAATACAACCGGCAATCAGAATGCGGCAATAGCATTTAATTGTTTAACTAGTAATACAACGGGTTCAGCTAATACCGGTTTAGGATATGCTACCCTTCAGGATAATACAACTGGTGGATTAAACACTGCAATGGGTGTAAATGCACTTAAAAACAGTAACGCCAATGATAATACCGCAATTGGCGTAAATGCGATGGTAAATAATACAACAGGCGCACAAAATACTGCTATAGGTAGTGGTGCTTTATATGATAATACAACAGGTTCAGATAATACTGCAATAGGCTATCTGGCAGGTATAATACCGGGCAGTGGTATAAGTAATGCAACAGCCATTGGTGCAAATGCAAGAGTTGGCCAAAGTAACAGTATTGTTTTAGGTGGTACCGGTTCAGGTGCCGTTAATGTTGGAATAGGCACTACTACTCCGCAATATAGTTTATCAGTTAATGGTACTATTCAGGCTAAAGAGGTATTGGTTGAAACAGGCTGGAGTGATTTTGTGTTTGATAAAAATTATAAGCTGCGATCATTAAATGCAGTGCAGCAATACATCAATCAAAATCATCACCTGCCTGAAATACCTGCTGCATCTGAGATACAGAAAAATGGTTTAGCCGTTGCAGATGTACAAACTAAAATGATGCAGAAGATTGAAGAGCTTACCTTATATGCTATTCAACTACAGAAAGAAATTGATCAACTTAAATCAAACAAAAATGAGAACAAATAATTTATACAAAATATTTGTTCTGCTGATATGCCTTTCTTTTACTCTTTGTGGTTTTTCACAAAGCCGGGGGTTATGCGGAACGTATAAAATAGATACGGCAGCTTTAAAAAAAGCAAAAGAATTTGAAAACAATAACAGGCTAAACAATTCAATACAGTCTACAAGCTTTACTATAAGAGTTTATTTTCATATACTGAATTGCAATGATGGTAGTTTTTCTGCAGCAACACCAGCACAGATAACCACTGAGTTTAATACGCTTACAGCCGCTTATAGTTCTAATAATATTTGCTTTATAAATGCAGGATATGATAACATTTACAATTCAATACTCGATACCAATTTTAATGTAAATACAAGCGACCCATCACTCTTTAATTATTATCGTGTTCCTAATTGTATAAATGTGTTTTATCCATATAAAATTAAGGGTACAAATAGTGCCTGCAGTGGCACCTGTGGTATAGGAGGAATCAGTTTTTCTATACCAAGTACATTCTGCCTGGTTTCCCGTACCAATATTGCAGCGGCGCAAACAGTTGCGCATGAAGTTGGGCATTGCATGGGATTATTACATACGTTTGACCATAGCAACGGCTATGAAGATATTAACGGCAGTAATTCTTCTACTGCAGGTGACCTTGTAACAGATACGCAGGCAGATCCGTACGGCTATATAGGGCAAAACTGTTATTCAACTTCTTCTAATGGTTGTACATATACAGGTTATTGTACAGACCCTAACGGTGCTAATAACTTTTCACCTCCTTACTCAAATCTTATGACCTATTGGTGGGCAGGAAACAGCATTACCTGTTATAGTTCACTTGCCTTAACCAACGGCCAGTATATAAGAGTAAACAGTTATTTAAATACTAACAGTGATCTTATAAGTTGCGAATCTCCTCCTTCAGTTACTGAGTCCGGTGTAAGTATTAGTTCAGGTTACTTAATGGCATCTGCCATCAATACACTTAGTACCAGCGGTACCGTTTCAATTACAGGAACTGCAATTTCGCTTTTAGGTGGCAATACTGTAATACTTGAACCGGGTTTTGATGCTAATCCTTTAGCAGGTGGCTCAACGCTTATACGCTTATCTCAATGCAGTGGCGCGGCAAACTTTGCGATTGCAGAAAAATTAAAATCTTTTTCAGATGATGCTGCGAATACTTTAATCGCATATCCAAATCCAACATCATCAACCATACATCTTGCCATAAAGCTTGTGCATAACGAAAATAAAATATCAGTAAGAGTATATGATATAAACATGAAAGCGGTTAAAGAGATTTCATTGGAAAATCTATTGAAAGGGAATAATATGGTTGACATTGACCTTTCAAAATTCAGCTCAGGCATGTATGCCGTAACTATGCAAGGCACAGATGTTTTAATGAGGGCTTTGATTGTACTACAAAAATAATTTATCAGTTAAACAATTTATTATAAAACTTAAATTTTATCCGGTTTTAATTTTATGTATTGTTTTGATAAAATCGCTCACATGCGCAAAATACTTTTCCATCAACAGGAAGTGTTGGTATCGGAACAACATCACCAGGTTCATTGTCATTACTGGAAATCAGGTCAACCACAAAATGAATTAAAAGCTTCTGTAGCAATGCTGGCAAATAAAGAAGGCATTTAGATAACTTCATCATCAGCATCGCTTGAACAAAATGTGCCGAGTACTTATAATCATAATACTGCTATAACTTATAATCTGCCTTCGTCATTTTGATCTGCACAGATTGTGATTACAGATAACACGGGCAATATATTAAAAACAGTAAATGTTTCCGGATCAGGAAAAGGCTTCTTACATCTTGATGCGTCAACACTGGCTGCAGGCAGTTATAATTATTCTATTAGTTGATGGAAAATTAATTGATACCAAAAAAAATGATCCTGTCAAAATAAAAAATCAGCTTAGAACTCAGATTGCAAAGCCATTAGCATTGATGGCTTTTTGCATTTACAATATTTAATAAGGTAGATTAATACTTATATTTTTGTACAACAAGAAACTCTTATGATTACGTTCACCAAACACTCACTAATTTTAACAATAACTATTTATAGTTTAACTGCATACAATTCAAATTCACAATCATTACAAGGCAAGCAATTAACAGACTCGCTGCAGCAATCATTATCAAAAGCAAAAGAGGATACCAATAAAATAAAAACCCTGTATGTACTCGCAAAAGCTTATACAATTAATGACAGTGCAACATCCTTTAATTACGCAAATCAATGCCTTCGTTTGTCAAAGAAATTAAACTGGCAAAAAGGGGTTGGGTTATCATACAACGTAATGGCTACCGCATTATATTATGTTTCTGATTTTAGCACATCTATTCAATATGCTACAGCAGCGTATAATATTTTTAAAAATGTAAACAGTAAAAAAGATGTTGGTGCTGCGCTTATAATTATTGCAAATTGTTATATAGGTTCCGGCTTTTATACAAAAGCTATTGAAAAAAATCTCGCAGCATTAAATATTTTTGAAAGTATTAATGCTACATATAATATTGGTGTTTGTTACCTTAATATCGGGGCGAGTTATTATTACCTTAAGCAATACGACAAAGCAATTGATTATTACAAAAAATCACTTGCTATAGATATCAAAGAAGATAATAAGTTTGGTATTGGTTCAGGGCTTGATAATATCGCCATTGTTTATCTTGATGAAGGCAAATATGACAGCGCAAACATTTATGATCTTAAAGCTATTCCTTTTTTTATAGAAAGTAATGAACTGCCTGGTTTGGGAAGAATTTATGCTAACCGGGGAGACATTTTAATGAAACTATATCACGCAGATTCAGCTTATTATTTTTATAAACGCTCTTTATCAATAGACGCAAAACTGAATATTAATGATGGCATTGGCGCAGACTATGCAGATATAGGCACTCTATATCTTGAACTTGCAAAAGACTCTGCTTCTAAATTTACAACATCGCCGTTTATGAAAATCAGTAATAGAACTATGCTTGATAGTTCACAGTATTATTTATTAAAAGCGCTTCAATCAGATAAACAGGAAAGTGATTTGCTAACATTAATGAATCATTACATGGTTATATCTGAAACAGAAGAAAGATTAGGCAACTATAAGTCAGCACTGGAGTATCATAAAAATTATAGTTTGTATAAAGATTCAATTTTCAATGATGATAATAAGAAGAAACTAGCTGCTATGGAAACGCAACGGCTCACTGAAGAAAAAGACCAGCAGATAAAATTATTGAATCAGCAAAAGGCTTTAGAAACTTCAGAAGTAGAACGGCAAACATTGATAAGGAATATAATTATTGCTGCTGTTATTTTTATTGCATCATTGACATTTTTATTCATCTTTTTATATAACCGCCGCAGAAAAATAAAATTTGACAAGCAGGTAAAAGAAGTGGAGATGAAGGCATTACGTGCACAAATGAACCCGCATTTTATTTTTAATTGCCTGCATTCAATCAATAAATATGTAATTGAAAATGATAAAGAAAATGCATCAGCATACCTGTCAAAATTTGCCAACTTAATGCGTTTGATTTTAGAAAATTCCCGTGAGCAGGAAGTGCCGCTTAAAAAGGATTTGGATGCACTTGAATTATATATGCAGCTTGAAGCTTTACGCTTTAAAAATAAATTCTCATACAATATAAAAACAGATGAAGGCATTGATAAAGAAAATACTTTGATACCACCAATGTTATTGCAGCCGTTTGTTGAAAATGCAATTATTCATGGTGTTCAGAATAAAGAAAATGGTGAAATAAAAATTCGTGTATCGAAAGAAAAAGAAATGATATGTTGTGTGATAGAAGATAATAGCAACTTAAAAGAAAATGTTATTGCAACTGATGAAAGCAAAAAGCATAAATCACTTGCTACAAAAATTATAAACGAAAGATTAAGTATCATCAACCAGATAAAAAAAGTAAAGTCGTCTGTAAATATTTTTGATTTGAACAACGCAGAAAATAAAATAGGTGGCAGGCGTGTTGAATTATTGTTGCCGCTGGAACTTGCTTTTTAATTAACCTTGCTTTGTATGATTAGAGCAGTTATAATTGAAGATGAAGAAAACAGCAGGATTATTCTGAATGATATGCTGCACACACAGTTTAAAAATGTGGAAGTGGTTGCAACATGCACAAACAACGATGAAGCAAAATCAGCTATAGAAAATCTTTCGCCTGACCTTGTTTTCAGTGATATAGAATTAGGCAATGAGAAGGTGTTTGATATGCTTCAACAACTTAATACTATAGACTTTGAAATAATCTTTACCACCGGTTATGATAAGTATGCAATACAAGCTATAAAGTTTTCTGCGTTGGATTATTTATTAAAACCATTCAGTAAAGAAGATTTGAGTGAAGCAATAAATCACTATCAGCAAAAGCAGAATAAAAAACAATCATCACAACAATTTGATGCATTGTTTCATAACCTGAAGCATTTTCAGAACAACCAGAAAAAAATTACTTTACCAACATCAAACGGCTTGAATGTTTATCCTGTAAAAGAAATCATTCGTTGTCAGGCAGAAGTAAATTATACCAACTTCTATCTTACTTCAAAAAACAAAATGCTTGTTACCAAAACGCTGAAGGAATATGAAGAGCTTTTAAATGATTATGATTTTATCCGCGTACATAATTCCCATCTCATCAACCTGCATCATGTAAAAAATTATGCAAGAGGTGAAGGCGGCACCGTT
>CAHJWK010000151.1 GCA_903642275.1 Chitinophagaceae bacterium | reverse complement strand
ACAGGATTGGTATCACCTTTTATGTGCACAGTGTGATTGTCCGTTGCAGTTGCATTAGTATTTAAAGCAATGATGAAATAGCCTGAATCAGTTGCTAAAAAAGATTTGCCTATGCTGATATTATAACTATGCGGTGCTGCAAATGTTCCGGCTGCACCTCCATAATAACTTGCGCCGTTAATGCTTACTGCAGTTGAATTGAAATATATTGATACGTTATCAATATCATTTGCATCAAAGCTGCCTGAAAGATTAAACATTATACTGCTTACTGAAACCGGCCCTGACGTCACTTTTATCTTTACCGCATATACAATGTTATTGTTTGTGCCCTGGTTAAAAGTACCGGTTGCAATAGTTGGTGTGGTTAATGTTATTTTAGGAGTTGCTGACGCAGCTATTGTAATTATAGAAGCAATAAGTATCAATAAAAAGTAAAATCTCTTTTTCATATTTAAAGTTTTGGTTTAGTCGAAGTAAAGTAACTTTTAGGAAACCGCATACTTTAATAAATAGCACTACACGTGCATAGTTAATATTGCAGTTACATCAAGTAATTGGTTGCATTACCAGTTTTTCATGTGCTCTCTTACAATACGTTCAGGATCGGTTGCCTTAGATTGCTCCCAGTTTCCATCATACTTAACAAACCAACTTAACCATAAACTGCGTGAGAAACGCATAAGCGGAGGTTGCAAAACAATCAGTAACAAAGTATTAAAGCCAAGCCACCAAAAAACGCGGTTATCATTAATTGATACACCAATTATCAGCCACCATAAAAAAAACGTAATCACAGAAAGTAAAATGGTTATTGCATAGCTTACATATCCTGTACCGTAATAAAACCCCACTTCAATATCAGTTGCCTGTCCGCATACCGGGCAATTATCATGCATCTTCATGTAATTGCTTTTCTTTAAAGCATACGCGTTATGAAATTTGAAAAGATTGCCACGACGACAGCGTGGGCAGCGATTGGTAAATACGCTCCATGAATAAGATGGTCTGCCAGGTGCCATAATTAATTACTGCAAGATATATGTAAACAATACTGCTTAAGCTTTTATTGTTTCAAAAGCGGTTAACACATTTTCAAGATGTATGCTTCTTGAACCTTTTATAAGAAAATAAGTTTGCTGAAAGTTCTGCTCTTTTAACCAGGCAGCCGCATCATCACTTGAACTAAAAAAAATGAAATTATTTGAAATGTTTTTAAAATCACCGCCTACCAGTATTACTTTGTACCATTCATATTTTTTAATCATACTGATTATTTGTTCATGTTCATAAATGCTTTCTTTACCCAACTCCATCATGCCGCCAAGCACCAATATTTTTTTGTTGAATGGAATTTGTGCAAAATTTTCAATGGCCGCCTTCATGCTCGTTGGGTTCGCATTATATGCATCAAGGATTATTTTGCTGGAGCCAACTTCCATCAACTGCGAACGGCTATTGGAAGGAATATAATTTTCAATAGCTGATTTAATCTTATCATCATCCACATTAAAATATTTTCCAACACATATTGCACAAAGAATATTAGGCAAATTATAAGATCCTACAAGATTTGTTTTTATTGATGAATATGATATTCCTTTAGTTATAGCAACTTCAAGAAAAGGTTCTGATGATAATACATTGCCACAAACATCACCATCATTAATTCCATACCAGGTAACTTCCTTTATTCCTTGTGACATTTGATGCAGGTATGCATACTCACTGTAAGCAAATGCTGAACCGTTGTTGCTGCGAATAAAATCGTACAACTCGCCTTTGCCTTTTCGTACACCTTCAATCCCTCCAAAACCTTCAAGATGCGCTTTACCACAATTGGTTATTATAGCATGTGTTGGCAGCGCCCATTTGCAATATTGTTCTATTTCTTTTTGATGATTTGCGCCCATTTCAACAATTGCTATCTCTGCGTTCTGCTTAATGCTTAATAAAGTAAGCGGCACACCAATATGATTATTAAAATTGCCTTGTGTGGTATAAGTTTTATATGTTGATGAAAGCACTACATATATTAGTTCCTTGGTAGTTGTTTTTCCATTGCTGCCTGTTATACCTATGAAAGGAATTTTAAATTGCTCCCGATGATGCTGTGCAAGTTGCTGTAATGTTTTAAGCGCATCATCGACCTTAATTAAATTATTAGCGTCTTCATCTGGTTCTTCATCAATTACTGCATAAGCAGCACCCAATTGTAAGGCCTGTAACGCAAATGAGTTACCGTTGAAATTGTCACCTTTTAATGCAAAGAAAATATCACCTTGTTTTATTTTTCGTGTATCTATGGTTACAGAAGTATATTGGAGAAAAATATTATAGAGTGCTTTAATCGACAAGCTTGTTAACATGCAACAAAATAAATAAAGATTGAAATAGAAGTAAGCTGCTGTGGGTACTATATTTTTCGGCTTTGCCTGTAGCTATTTTTAAGCAGCCATTGCAGAATTTTTTCCTGTTGATCACCTTGAATAATTACCATAAAATCTTTTATGCTGCCGCCGGTACCGCAAACATTTTTTAATTTTTTACCAAGTTCTTCAAGATCATTGGTTTTCCCAATAAAATTCTCTACCAGCGTTACTGATTTGCCTGCACGATGTTTTGTATCTAATCTTATTTTTAATTTTTGCTGAGGTGGTTGTAACGTTTCGGCTTCATTGTTTTCGTCAGGCTGAAAAGAAAAATCAGGATTTGTACTGTAAACAAAACCATTTATATCTGCCTTGTTTTTCTTGCTCATGAAATTGTTTTGATAATTAATCAATTACTGCCTTTAAACTTAAATCTATACTTTGCGCCTGGTGAATTAAACCGCCAACGCTTATATAATCAACTCCTGTTTTTGCGTATGTTTCAATATTGTCAATATTAATTCCACCACTTGCTTCTGTTTCAAAATCATCTTTTATAATACTTAATGCTTCTGTTATTTGAGCGGGCTGAAAATTATCCAACATAATCCTGAAAATTTTTCCTTTACCTCTTGCACAAACTTGTTGAACATCTTTTATACTTCTTGTTTCAATTTCAATTTTTAATCCTGATTTTTTTGTTTGAACATAGCTCCATGCTTTATCAATTGCTTTTTCTATACCGCCACAATAATCAATGTGATTATCTTTAAGCATTATCATATCAAACAAACCAAACCTGTGATTAATTCCGCCACCAATTTTTACAGCTTCTTTTTCAAGCAAACGAAAATTGGGAGTGGTTTTGCGTGTATCTAATAACCTGGTTTTATAACCTCTGATTTTTTTTGTATAGGTGTGTGTAAGTGTGGCAATACCACTCATGCGCTGCATACAATTCAATACAAGTCTTTCGCATTTTAAAATGGTTTGAATATACGCTGATACTTCAAATGCTGTCTCGCCATCATGCATTATATCACCATCTTTTTTTATTACGTTGATGCATGCTTTTTCTTCAGCAAACTTAAAGATTGCTTCAGCCACTTTAACACCCGCTAATATTCCATCCTGTTTTATTTTAAGAACTGCTTTACCTGTTTCATTAGCAGGAATGCAGCAAAGCGTTGAATGGTCTCCATCACCAACATCTTCATCCAGGGCTAATTTAATAAGATGCTGTAACTGCTCATCAAAATCTTTCATATTGCAAAGCTAATATGTGTTGAAATGTATAAACAAAAAAGCCATTCATAAATGAACGGCTTTTATTTATTTAAACTTTTTAACCTTCCTATCTTTTTTGCCTTCTTTTTGGAAAGAAATTTCCGGTTTTAATTTTTTGAGATACTCCTTCTTCGGGTCCATAGTGTGTCATTGCACAACGAAAGCCTACAGAAGAACTGCTTTGATATTCTTCCAGGTAACGGCGTGCACCAGGGCTTAACCAATAGGGCATATCCATCCAGCTTCCACCTTTTACTACACGACTTTGATCACTTACAAGCGTTGTAGTTCCATATCCGTAAAATACGCGGCTGGCAGTATCTCCATCCAAATGATTAATCGCGTAAGCACGCTGGTAATTACGGCGATTTTCTAATGTTGAATCATTTTCAGGTACCATTTTTATTCTGCCCAAACTATCCCGTAGATTACCTTCGCCACCGCTTTTATCAACCTGCGAAAAAACATTTCCACGGTAAGGGTTCATGTCATCTTCGTCAAGCCCGGTAGTTTGCCTGTACACATCGGCAACCCATTCGCTAACGTTACCGCTCATATTATAAATACCAAAACCATTGGGAAAAAATGAAGTTACAGATGCAGGAATTGCAGAACGGTCATTTAAACCACCGGCCGTTCCCATATAGTCGCCATTACCACGCTTAAAGTTAGCAAGCATGGCACCTTGCATAGCGCCTTTTTTTGTTGAACGAAGGTTATCATAACCATCATTCTTCCATGCATAGATTTGCTTGTTGGCAATCAATTCTTCGCCCCTCTTTTTTTCTGACTTACGAGGCTGGGGATTTTCACTCACCAAACCTAAGGCTGCATATTCCCATTCAGCCTCAGTTGGCAAACGATAATCAGGAAAAAGAATTCCATCTTCAAATGAAACGGTTGATCTTGGCCTGCCCTGAGCATCTTTCAAAGGGTTTTTCTTCGGCTTGCCTGGCACACCTTCATACTCACCCATTAAATATGACTTTGTATTATAATTATCCTGGCCACCGCCATTCATTTCCTGTTTAATAAGATTTTTATTCTGATAACCCTTTTCTATCAATGCTAATTCATTAACACGATCAGTACGCCAGATACAAAAATCATGTGCCTGTCTCCAGGTTACGCCTACCACAGGATAATAATTGTATGAAGGATGGCGGAAATAATACTCAACATAAGGCTCATTATATGCCAGTTCACTTCTCCAAACGAGTGTATCAGGTTTAGAACCGTCAACAACTGCCTGGTATTGAGGATCAGAAAATACATTTTCTATCCAGTGAATATATTCACGATAGTGCACGTTTGCAACTTCAGTCTTATCAATAAAAAATGAGTTTACGGTTATACGGCGTGGTATATTATTCCAATCACCCATAATATCTTCTTCCGTAGCGCCCATTGTAAATGTTCCACCCTGTACAAATACAAGCCCCGGACCTGTTTTAATATCTTTCGGCTTGGGGACATAATAACCACCCTGGCTTTTATCATTATAATGCCAACCAGTTGCGGTGCTTGCACCGTCTTTCTTTTTCCACGAACTTTTACTTCCGCCGCCACCACCTTTTTTATTACAGGCAGCCAATATTGCTATTGTTAGAAAAAGATAACCTGAATTTTTAAACAGCCTTGTCATTTATGAAAATTGTAAGTTTACAGAACGATAGTTTTTGGTAATTATTGTAAGTACGAACGAGGAAGCAAATATATTTAGAATTATTGAAAAATTCAACCAACTTAATAAGTGATAATGAAGATTATTAAATTGTATGTTTGAAAAAAATTTTTATGGGGTTTGACCAATACCACGAACCGGCACGGGAACTATCTGATAAAACGCGAACCTTTGCCCGTATGATTGCCTCTTTAGGTGAAGAATGCGAAGCTATAAACTGGTACGAACAGCGTATATCAGTTGAAAAAGATAAATCTGCAAAAGCAATTATGCAAAACGCCCAAAAGGAAGAGTTTAAGCATTTTGGAATGGACCTTGAATTTTTGCTTCGTCAGAAACCATTATGGAAAGAAATTTTACAAGGCATTCTTTTTAAAGACGGTGATATAGTTGAACATGGGGAAGATGCAGAAGAAAGCGCAGATTAATCAATCATTTCTTCTACCAGGTTCTTCTCTTCTTTAAAGGCGATTCTTGGTTTTAAACCGAGCATCTGAAACATAGCATCATCTTCTTCAAAGCTTGGGTTAGGTGTAGTTAATAATTTATCACCGGCAAAAATTGAGTTAGCACCAGCCATAAAACAAAGCGCCTGTTCAGAAACACTCATACTTGTTCTGCCGGCGCTTAAACGTACCATTGATTGTGGCATAAGAATTCTCGCCGTCGCAATCATTCTTATCATTTCCCAAACGTTAACTTTATTATTATTTTCCAGTGGTGTTCCGGCAATGGCAACTAAGGCATTTATCGGCACACTTTCCGGATGTTCCGGCATGGTTGAAAGTGTATGCAGCATTTTAATCCTGTCTTCATGCGTTTCGCCCAAACCAATTATGCCGCCGCAACAAACGCTTACGCCGGCTTTGCGCACATTATCCAAGGTATTCAAACGGTCGTTGTAAGTGCGCGTAGTAATTATTTCAGAATAATATTCTGATGAGGTATCGAGGTTATGATTATAAGCGTATAAACCTGCTTCTGCTAATTTTTGTGCCTGTGTTTCAGAAAGCATACCAAGGGTGCAGCAAACTTCCATGCCCATTTCGTTTACGCCTTTTACCATTTCAATAACGCGGTCAAAATCTTTGTTGTCACGCACTTCCCGCCAGGCGGCACCCATG
>CAHJWK010000150.1 GCA_903642275.1 Chitinophagaceae bacterium | reverse complement strand
TGATAGGGATAACACTAAAAACCCAAACCGAATCTGTAATGGAAAAAGTAGAAAGCAGTTCTTTTAAATTATCCTGGCGGTTAATAGCAAGCCTGTATGATACAGCAGGTAAAAAGAGTAGTGTTAAAATGAAAGCGCCTAACGCTACATTCATTTTTATTTATTTACAGAGCTAATTTTTTTTACAGCAAAAGCCTGCCCTGGATTATTATTATATGCAGCAACATCAAACTTTAAAACATTGCCGTTTAAAAAATCTTCTGTATTAGAAAGTATTGTTTGTATTAAGGCATTTGCTGCTCTTGGATTTTCAAGAAGACGTCTTCCTTTTTCGCTGATTTTCGCTTTCATATTATATGTAAAGTTATAAAATGTTTTATTACCAGTTATTTCTTTCGCGCAGGCTGATTATATGTGCAACATGATGTTTGCCGTGCCACGCATACATACCAAGTAAATACCACAGCGAAATTTCTTTTTGTTGTTCAGGATGAAAAACAGTGTGTTCCCATTTGTCATCCTCCAGCTCTTCCAATGTTGATAACCATCTTCTGTGCAAAGCATGTAATAACGTTATTGAAATATTTACAGGCAGTGTTTTTACATCATTTAATAAAGCCCATGCATCCTGATCGTAAGGTTTTATGATTGGATTATTTTCCGTTAATCCAAGCCTGAAACGGATATAAGCGTTCATGTGACTATCTGCAACATGATGCACCAGTTGATGCACTGTCCAGCCGCCATCGCGATAAGGCGTTTGCAGTTGGTGTTCATCTAAATTTTGAATGGCAAGCTCTAATTCTGTTGGTAAAAATTTTATATCAAGCAACCATTCATCTTTTTGTTTTTGAGAGAATGGTTTGGTTTGATATTTCCCGATTGGATATTTTAAGTCTTCAGTCATAAAAGTAAAAATTAAAAAAGTAACAATTCAAGAGCTAATAGCTAAAGGCTAATAGCTATTTCGCCAGGCTTTGAATAACATCATACTTTGTCACGATATGAAAATCGCCGCTTTCATCTTTCGCCAGCACTGCACCATTTCCTTTATTAATCAAGCTGCCTAAACGCTCAACCGGTGTATCAAACTCAACCAATGGGTATGCTTTCTCCATTATGCTTTCAACACTTGCTTCTTTCAGTTCAGGGTTATCAAATACCTTTTGAAACAAACCTGTTTCACTTACAGAGCCAAGCGGTCCGTTGCCATTCATAACAGGTATGTTCTCAATATCAAACTTCTTCATCATGCTTACTGCTTCAGCAACGGTTTGTTTTGAGTTGATGGTAACCAGCTTTTTGCCTTCACGAGCATTCACTATATCTTTAAAAGTCTTCACATCTAAAAAGCCGCGTTCCATCATCCATTGGTCATTATATATCTTACCAACATAGCGACTGCCATGGTCAGGAAATGCACAAACAACCAAATCATCTTTTTTCAATTTATCCTTTAATTGCATTAAACCTTGTAAGCAACTGCCGCAACTATATCCAATAAAAATGCCTTCTTCTTTTGCAATGCGACGTGCCATAATAGCGCCATCTTTATCACTTACCTGTTCAAAATAATCTATTACACTCATATCATAATTCTGCGGCACAAAGTCTTCACCAAAACCTTCACTGATGTATGGATGCACTTCGTTCATATCAATCTCACCGGTACGAAAATATTTTGTAATCAGCGAGCCGTACGCATCAATTGCCCAAACCTGTATGTTGGAATTTTTTTCTTTCAGATACATCGCTGTTCCGGTAACCGTTCCACCCGTACCGGCAGTGCTTACAAAGTGGGTGATTTTACCTTCTGTTTGTTCCCATATTTCAGGACCTGTTGTTTCATAATGTGCCAATCGGTTGGAAAGGTTATCATACTGATTAAAGAAATAAGAATTAGGAATTTCTTTCGATAATCTTCTTGCAACTGAATAATAACTATGTGGGTCATCCGGCTCAACATTCGTTGGGCAAACAATCACTTCTGCACCAACAGCTTTCATCACATCCATCTTCTCTTTACTCTGCTTATCTGTTGTGGTAAAAATGCATTTATAACCTTTTACACAAGCAGCTAAAGCCAAACCCATGCCCGTATTGCCACTTGTGCATTCAATAATAGTTCCGCCCGGTTTAAGTTTGCCTTCTGCTTCAGCAACCTCAACCATTTTAATTGCCATTCTATCTTTTATAGAGTTGCCAGGATTAAAATAATCCACTTTTGCAAGCACAGTGCAAGGCAGGTCTTTTGTTACTTTATTTAGTTTGATAAGCGGCGTGTTGCCTATCGTTTCAAGAATGTTGTTCTTCCACATAAAACACAATGTTTACGCAAATTTACATTTTACAAATCATAGCTTATACCTTCGCAGCTTTGTAAAGTTTTTATTCTGATATGCAAACAAGAATTTATTTTGATAATGCTGCTACCACGCCGCTTGATGCTGAAGTGCTTGATGCAATGATGCCTTATTTAACCACGCATTTTGGTAATCCTTCTTCCATTTATAGTTACGGACGTGAAACAAGAATGGCTGTCGAAAATGCACGCAAAACGGTTGCGAAAATCCTTGGTGCAAATCCAGGGGAAATATTTTTTACCAGCGGTGGAACGGAGAGCAGCAACATGGCAATTTGTGCTGCCATTTCTGATTTAGGTTGCGAAAGAATCATCACTTCACCATTGGAACATCATGCAACATTGCATACTGTTGAAAATTCGCATCAGCACAAAAACATTGCGCTTGATTTTGTAAAAGTTTTGCCCAACGGACATATTGATTTGAATGATTTAGAACGATTGCTTGCGTCATCAAACAAAAAAACAGTTGTTACATTAATGCATGCGAATAATGAAATTGGAAACATTACTGATATAAATAAAGTTGGCGAACTATGCAAAAAATACAATGCCATTTTTCATAGTGATACCGTGCAAACGGTTGGCCACTTTCCTTTTAACCTGCATGCAATGCCGGTTGATTTTATAAACGGTGCGGCACATAAATTTCACGGACCAAAAGGAATTGGTATTATTTACATCAGTCAAAAAAATAAAATAAAGCCGTTTATACAAGGTGGCAGTCAGGAAAGAAATATGCGTGCCGGTACAGAAAATATTTATGGTATTGTTGGCTTTGCAAAAGCACTGGAACTGGCAACAAAAAATTATGAAGCTGATAAAGCTTACATCTGCAATTTGAAAAGTTACATGATGCAGCAGCTTTGGGATAACGTTAAAGATGTAAGTTTTAACGGCGATGTAAAAGGTTGCAGTTTATACACAGTTTTAAGTGCGAACTTTCCTAAAACAGATAAGAGCGAAATGATTTTATTTAACCTTGATATAAATAATATTTGTGCCAGCGGCGGCAGTGCATGCACCAGTGGCGCTAATCAAAGCAGCCATGTAATAAGCGCAATAAACTTAAATTCGGACTGCATAACCGTTCGCTTTTCTTTCAGCAAACACAACACAAAAGAAGAAGTAGATATAGTTGTAAATAAGTTGAAAGAAATTATTTAATAATTGGATAACGAACGTCTGGCAGAGAATTCGAATCTTTCATAGTTTGAGATAGCTTAAGTTAATCTTAAAAACTTTATTTATTTAAAAAGTTCAGAATAGTTTCTACATAGAGTTGTGGCTGCTCAATTGAAATAAAATGTCCAGCATTTGGAATTACTTTCAACTCACTGTTTTTGAATAGCTCAAGGTATTCGTTTGTAAATCCCCATTTCTGATTATCACATTCTCCTTTCATTACTAAAACAGGAATGTTTAGCTGTTTAATTTTAGGTCGTTGGTCTTTAATTTTTGTTAAGCTGTTAAATGTCATGATGCTTGAATAAAAACCGTTGCCTGCATCTTCCTTTAAAATATTTGCTGTGTCACAGACTGCAGATTTATCTACCTCATAATTTAAATAAGTTGCAAAGTCATCCGCTTCTTTATCTGTTGCAATCTTTTTTCTAAACTTAACTGCAAAAAAAGCCATTGCTTTTGTTCTTATATTATTTGCTTTTTTGTTTCCCTGTTCATTAGTATAGAATGGGCTTTTAAGATGAATATTATCAGGCGGTTGAATTCTTGTCAAATTCTGATTGATTGGATAAACGGGGCCAGGGCAGGCAAGTATTATCTTATACACTTTATCATCGTTTTTAGCTGCAAATAACGAAGCTAATATAGCGCCCCAGGATTGACCAATCAATATAACTTTTTTAGTGTTTATTTTTTGAATGATTTCCTTCAAATCTTCAATATGTCTTTCTACACTATAGTCATTGATGTTTGTTAACCTGCCCGATTGCCCGCTGCCAGTTTGGTCGTATAAATAAACATCATAGCCATCATTAGCAATCGATGTAAATATTTGAATGTCGTGATTTGTTATATGGCCGCCGGGGCCGCCATGTAAATAAACAACAGGGAGTAAATTTTTCTTTTCTTTTGCTGCGATGAACGTATAGCCAATTCTTGAATTATCCGGCAAGTTCCAATATTGAGTATTGGCTCTACTATGAAAAAAAGGAACATTGTAACTTCTTGGATAAAAAATTTCAAACGAGATAATCAACAAAAATGTAAGCAAAGAATAACCAATGATTGTAAAGATTTTTTTCATCGTTATTAATCTTTTCAATTGAAATGCTAAATCAGTTATATGCTCTTACTTCTTACATCAACTTTTTACATCTTACTTATTATTTAACTGATTTAACCAGTAAGCTGCAGTAAAATCACCTTCCAAAGTAGATTCCATTAAAAGCTGTGCGCCTTTGTAAGCATTCTTTGTAAAACCGCAACGCAAAAAATAACCATGCTGCTTCATCAAATCGTCATTATCAGCAAAAGAATATATAAAGCCAAGCGTTGTTTTAGCCGGCAAATAATCTTTATCACTTGACATAGTTAATAGGTTAAATGCCTGCGCACAATCAAGATTTGTGTTCTTGTTTAGCAGCGCAAGGTTCGCATATTGAAACATGGCTGCAGGAACATTCTGTTGCGATAACTGAGAGTAAATAAGCAGCGCCTGGTCTCTTTGATTTTCACTCATTAATGTCTTTGCGTTTTGCAACTGGCTTTGTTGCTGCTGCGTTAATGCGTTTGCATTATTGTTATTTGTTTTGATAGAAGCATGCACCGATGGCGGTTTGTAATTAGTTGCCGTATAAAGAGCAAAAGCAAAAACGCCTGCAACAAACATCCCAAGTAAAACCCAGAAAAAAGTTTTTATAAATGAGCGCTTCTTTTTAATTGGCGCAACTATAGTGCTTGCAGTATTTATATCTGTAATAACCGTTTGCGTGTTTAAATTTTTCCTGTTTATCTTTTTAAATTGAGACAGCTCAAGCTCTAAATCTTTATTGTATTGCAGCAATCTTTGATTCTCCTGTTGCAACAATTTTAATTGTTCAGGTTTTGCAGTATTTGATGTCCACACAACATTGCGACAAATAAAATCATACAAAGCCATGCCGCTTGCAAATCGGGCTTCAGGCTTTTTTTCAAGGCATTTATAAATCATGCTGAACATCCATTCTGGTATCTGCATTTCTGCTTCTTTCGTTTCATTGCTCCATGATTCAGGCAACGCTTTTCCTCTTAAAGTAAATATATTCGGCGGCTGCATCTCCATGTGCGCAAGCATCACACCGTTGCGTGATGTTTCACCTTTATCAATCAACGGAAATGGAACAGTGCCTGCAAGCAGTTCAAACAATATCACACCAAAACTATATACATCCGTTTCAAAAAGCATCTTGCCTTCATTTTGTTCAGGCGCCATAAATTCAATCGCACCGGCATGTCGTAAACTGGTGCGGCGGTCTTCATCACTCATTATTGCAAGCCCAAAATCAAGCAGCACATAATTGCCGGTGTTGATGTTAAACTTTATGTTGTTACTTTTAATATCGCCATGCTTTACATTCACTTTATGGCAATGCGCCAATGCACTCGCCAATTGCTCGGCAACTTTCAATGTTTCTTTTATAGTAAAGATGGATGCATGTGGCGGCTGCAATAATTCTTCCAAATCAGGGCCTTCTATAAACTCCATTTCAATGAATGGAAAGTTGCCTGTTTCTGTTATGCCTGAAGTAAGAATTTTTACGATGTTCGGGCTATGTTGTTCATTAACTTTTTTTAATTTCTCAACTTCATTTTGAAAGCGCGTAAAATTTTTATCCGCCGATGTTTCGCTGTAAATTGGAGTAGGCAATAATTTGATAGCAGTAAGAATTTCACCTGTGCGCCTGCCTTTATACACGGAGCCTTGTCCGCCTGTTTTAAGCGCACCCATGTTTTCTAGACCTGGTGTTATTGTAAAAATTTTACTCATTCAATATCAACTATTGTTCTGCATAATTAAATTCAAGCAAGGCTGATTCGCCTAAAATTACCTGGTCACCGTTTTCTAATGCATGTCCAGTCTCCCTTGTGAGCAAACGATTTTCA
>CAHJWK010000149.1 GCA_903642275.1 Chitinophagaceae bacterium | reverse complement strand
TTAAGATAAAAAATATTAAAACTAATGAAGAAGAAACGATAAGTGTAAATGCGTTCTTTGTTGCTATTGGTCACGATCCTAACAGTGCAATTTTTAAAGACTGGATTGAGATGGATGAAGCGGGTTATATTAAAACGATTGCAGGCTCAGCTAAAACAAATATAGAAGGTGTTTTTGCCGCAGGTGATGTGCAAGATAAAACTTACAGGCAGGCTATAACTGCTGCAGGCAGCGGTTGTATGGCAGCTTTAGATGCTGAAAGATATTTGGGTGAAAAAGAAAGTTTGGTTTAAGGCCGTATTAATGCAGAATACATTGTTCCCTGGTAGCGTGAAGGATAGGTTTGTAGTTTTTCAACGGAAGTAAAACCAATTTCACTAAACACGTTTTCAAGTTTGGAAAATTTGATTGGGTAAGGCACCCATGGATTTGGTATTGCATTATTATACTCAACAATAATGAAATAACCATTACCGGACAGAGCAGCTTTTGCTTTTAAAAGAAAGTTATGTTTATCTCTAACATAATGGAGTGAGTTAGCCATCAATATGCCTGATAAATTTTTAAAAGGCAATGGTTCTTTAATAAAATTAATTGCAAATTTTCCCAGATTTATATCTTCATTAACCGATACTTGGTTTAAAGAATTTTTATTCTTGTCAACCGCATATAAAACACTTTCAAGCGCAAGCAACGTTGCTAAGGCTTGTGTAAACAAACCATTCCCGCAACCTAAATCTGCGTAAATAGTTGGTTCTTTTTTTATTGAATGATAAATAAGTTTTACAGCTTCCTGTAGCTGCATAACAGATGGGATTTATACTTTCTTTTTAGCTGCTTTTGGTGCAAATATTGCAAGCATTCTTTTACCTTCCATTTTAGGCATGCCTTCTAAAACACCAACTTCGCCAAGGCGCTCAGCAAACTTCAGCAGCAACAATTCACCCCGTTCTTTAAACATTATAGCACGGCCTTTAAACTGCACATATGCTTTCACTTTATCGCCTTCTTTTAAAAATCTTTCAGCATGTTTAATTTTAAAATCAAGGTCATGGTCATCTGTGCCAGGCGTAAAACGAATCTCTTTTACTTCGCTTTGCTTGGCATTAGCTTTCATTTCTTTCTCCTTACGTTTCTTCTCGTAAAGAAACTTTTTATATTCAACTGCTTTGCAAACAGGCGGGTCTGCGGTAGGTGAAATTTCCACCAAATCAAGTTCTAATTGTTGCGCTATTTTGAGCGCTTCCTGTGTTGTATAAATTCCAACCGTAACGTTATCGCCAACAAGCCTTACTTGTGGCACCCTGATTCTATCGTTGATACGATGCTCAGGCTCGGGCTGCCTGTTAAAACGCGGATTGAATCTTCCTCTTTGTGGTAAAGCCATTAATTGTTTTTTCGTGAATAGTTTTAAACGATAGTTTTGATTAATTCATACTTATTACTGTAAAATTACTTTATCCTTTTCTTTCTGCAATTTCTTCTTTCAGCAAATTAATAAAGTATTCAATATTTTGAGATTCGCTTTCTGTTTTATTGTGTTTCCTGATAGCGAGTTTTCTTTCCGTTGTTTCTCTTTCACCAATAACCAGCATGTAAGGTGTTTTGCTTAGTTCTGCATCGCGAATTTTCTTCCCAACTTTTTCACTGCGTTCATCTGTTTCAACACGTATACCTGCTTTCTTTAACTGCGTAAAAACTTCTTTTGAATAAGGTATGAATTTGTCGCTGATAGGTAAAATTTTTACCTGTACCGGCGATAGCCAAAGTGGTAATCTTCCCGCATAATGTTCTAATAAAAAACCAATAAAACGCTCATGTGTACCAAGTGGTGCACGATGAATAATTAATGGTATCTCAGAATTGTTTTCTGCTGTTGTAAAAGTTAATCCAAAACTTCTTGGCTGCGAAAAATCAACCTGGTTTGTTGCTAAAGTAAACTCTCTTCCAATTACGCTATAAATCTGTACATCTATTTTCGGCCCGTAAAACGCGGCTTCATCAGCCACTTCAACAAAGGGTATTTTTGATTCAATTAAAACCTTACGCACCATCTCTTCAGTTTCAATCCAAAGCTCCGGCTCGTTCACATATTTAATTCCTAATTTTTCTTTTGAATGAAGCGATAAGCGCATCACGTATTTATCAATACCAAAAATCTTGAAGTATTTTAAATACATATCATTCACAGCTCGAAATTCATCTGCAAATTGTTCTTTGCTGCAATAGATATGCGCATCGTTCATGTGCAAACAACGTACACGCATCAATCCAAACAATTCACCACTTTGTTCGTAACGATATACAGTTCCGTACTCAGCCAAACGATATGGTAAATCACGATAGCTTTTGGGCTCTGCCGCATATATTTTATGGTGATGCGGGCAGTTCATTGACTTTAAATAATACTTCTCACCTTCAATCTCCATCGGCGGATACATGCTATCTGCATAATATGGTAAATGACCGCTGGTTAAGTACATACTTTCTTTTGCAATGTGCGGCGTAACCACACGCTTATAGCCGCCGGCTTCTTCCGTTTCTTTTGCAAGTTTTTCAAGCTCTTCAATAATTACTGTTCCGTTTGGCATCCACATGATTAAACCCTGGCCAACATCATCGTCCATTGTATAAATGCCTAACTCTTTTCCAAGCTTGCGATGGTCGCGTTTCTTTGCTTCTTCAAGCATTGCCAAATGCTCATCAAGTTCTTTCTGACTTGGAAATGATATTCCGTAGAGGCGCGTAAGTTGTTTATTTTTCTCATCACCTTTCCAATAGGCGCCGGCAATATTTGTAAGCTTGATGGCTTTTATAAAACCGGTTGATGGAATATGCGGACCGCGACATAAATCTGTAAAATTTCCTTGAGTATAAAATGTAATACTTCCATCTTCAAGGTTCTGCAATAAATCGAGTTTATATTCATCACCTTTTTGTGTAAAGTATTCAGTCGCTTCGGCTTTTGGTGTTTCTTTTCTTACGTACTGATTGTTCTGCTTTGCAAGCTCATTCATCTTTTTTTCAAGCAACTTCAAATCTTCTTCATTGATTTTTTTATCGCCCAAATCCATATCATAGTAAAACCCATTATCAACCGGAGGGCCAACCCAAAACTTCACACCGGGAAACATGCTTTCAACTGCTTCAGCCATCAAATGCGCTGTTGAATGCCAGAAGGTTGATTTGCCTTCAGCATCATTCCATGTTAATAATTTTAATGTTGCATCTTCATTTATTGGGCGTGTTGCATCCCATGTCTTTCCATTCATATTAGCAGCAATAATTTTTCTTGCCAGGCCTTCGCTAATTGATTTGGCAATATCTAATGCAGTAATTCCATTTTCATATTTACGCACAGCACCATCAGGAAATGTAATTTTTATCATAATTTAAAAGTCAAAAGTAAAAATTCAAAAGGGGTTGCAAAAGTAGCAAATGAAAAAGAAACTAATATTTGAGTGCGTAGAATCAAAACATAACACTGCGAAGTCTGGAAACTTCGCAGCACGGAAATCATTTCATTATTAAATAGTAACTATTTCTTCCAGACATTATTCTGCCGGTTGCTGTCCGGTAATTTATTATCAGGATCAATAACAACCGATTTTAAAGGTTGTGTTGTTTGCAAATGAATAGTGTGTGTACTGCTTTGCAACCAGGTTTCAACAGGCAGTTTTAAAATTGTTTTTGTACCATCATTCAAAACAATTTCAAGCGTAAAAGGCATTGCCATTTTTTGCAGGTTAATAAGTGTTATATCTGTACCATTTTGCGCATCACTATCTGTATAAGAAACATCTTGAACTGCAATATCCAATTGCCAGTTATATTGAAACCATTCTTTCCAAAACCATGATAAATCTTCGCCGGCTTCATTATTCATCGTTCTGAAAAAATCATCCGGCGATGGGTGTTTATAAGCCCATTCATTTATATACTTTGTAAACGCATAGTCAAAACGGCTGCTATCCAAAATAACTTCACGTAATAAAACCAAACCAAACGCCGGTTTAAAATATACCAATGGATGACGGTACTTTTCTGTCAGCATATCTGCACGTGCCATCATGGTTGGCGCCGTTGAATCTTTCAGTAAAGGAATTATTTCATCTGCGGGATTGCCTTTGCCCGGCGCATATTCTCCATCGCGTTTTGGCTCATACTCACCATTGTTAAATGCATCGGCTGCATACACATCAATGAATGTATTAAAGCCTTCATCCATCCACGCATAACGGCGTTCATCGCTGCCTACAATCATCGGGAACCAGTTATGCCCAATCTCATGCGCCGTAACCCAATACAATTCACCGCCTTTATCATCCAAACCATCAAACACAATTCCGGGGTATTCCATGCCACCTGCAATACCTGCTTCATTCACCGCAACAGGATACGGATACACAAACCATTTTGCAGAAAAATATTCAATTGATTTTTTAAGATATTCCGTTGCTCTTCCCCAGGCATTATCACCGGCGCTTTCAACAGGATAAACAGACATTGCCAGCGACTTTTTTCCTTGTGGCAAATTAACTTTTGCAGCATCCCAAACATAAGCGCGGGATGCACCAAAAGCAACATCACGTGTATTAAACATTTTAAAACGCCATGTTTTTGTTTTAGCTGATGTTACAGGTTGATTATTTACTTCATCGGCAGAACGAATCAAAATTGTTTTATCGCTGTTGCGTGCATTAGCCAAACGTTGTACTTGTTGTTGTGATAAAACTTCTTCTTCATTTTGCAGTTCACCGCTGCCAGCTACAATCATATCAGCCGGCACCGTAACCGTATAATCAAAATCACCATACTCACAATAAAATTCGCCGCTGCCTAAAAACGGTAGCGTGCTCCAGCCTTCGAGATCATCATACACGCACATACGCGGATACCACTGCGCTGTTTCATACACCTTTCCATTTTTTGTTTGATAAACATCATTTCTTCCACCAAAAGTTCCGGGTATTATGTAATGATATTTTATATAAATACTGATTTTGTCTTTTGGTGATAATGATTGCGGCAGACGTATCTGCATTCTTGTATCGCTGATGATGTAAGCTCCACTAAAATGTTTGCCTTTGTATTCAATGATTAAACTATCAAAAATAAATGCATCTGTGTGCGGTGTTGCTGTTGCAGTCTTGTTGCGATCTGATGTAGCTGTATAGTAATTTGAACGTGCATCTTCTTTATATGTATTCTGATCAAGCTCTAACCACAACGATGAAAGTGAGTCAGGACTGTTGTTTGTATAGTGAATTGTTTCGCCGCAGCTTAGTAAATTTGTTGTAGTATCAATGTTTGCTTTTAAAATATAATCAGCGCGGTTTTGCCAGTATGAAGGACCGGGCGCTCCTTTTGCAGAACGAAATTCATTTCTATTCTTTGTAAAAAAATCCTGCGCAAATAATTCATGTGCACCATATACAGATTGATTTGCTTGCGCAATTATTGCATCAGCACAATTAAAAAAAATAACCAGCAGCAGGAGAGATTTATAATTCATTAAAAGATGTTTTAAAAATAAAAAAGCATCATGACAAACTTAATCATCATAATGCCGTAAAGTAAAAAATTAATATTAATGAGATGCGTTGATAAACTTTGCTACGTTATCATGCAATTGTTTTAATGATTCAGGATGCAGGTACACCATATGACCTGAGTAATATTTCGCATATTCAATATTCTTCTGCAATGAAGCCGGAATTGGCAAATGCTGCATTTCATACACGCCTTCAAAATAAGGTGTGCCCAAATCAAAATAACCCGTGTTCAGCATTACTTTCATGCCTGGATCATATATCATTGCCTGTGCAAGATCATTCATCACATTAGGGAAACCCACGAAGCCATCACGTTTAAAGTTCCAGGGATTTACATTGCCATACACTTTATAACTCATGCCGGCGCCATATTTCAAGCTTGTGCGCACATAGTTATTGAATGTTGCTGTAAACGCTGCACTGATATAAGAATCCATCGGGTCATATTGTGCAAACTCACTTAAAGGATCAACAGCAGCACCGGCAAAACGGGAGTCTAAACGGCCGGTAATCTGGCTCTCATTGCTTAACAAAGTTTGTTCAAACTGAGGGCCGTTAATACGCAGGTTTGCTTTTTTAATGTAATCAACGGGCAAGCCTATATAACTATGTAATTTATCAGCAATCTGGTTAAATGATACAGAGTCAAGCATGGCGCCTTTATTCAACGCAACAGCAAAATCGTTCAAAGCAAAATGTTCTACTTCACTTAAAAATGATTCAAGATTTGCCGGCTTGTTAGGTAATTTATTATGATACCACGCTGTTGCTGCATAAGAAGGCAGCACCAATTCAAACGGCAAACCATCACCGGGATTTTCCATCGTTGTCTCTGTCATATTTCCATAAGTAAGCAATTGAGATAAAAGAATAATGCCACTTAAACTAACATTATCTTCTGTTTCAAGTATGTTGGCAACCACAGCAGAACGAAACGTGCCATAGCTTTCACCAAACAAATATTTAGGAGAGTTCCACCTGTTATAATCAGAAAGAAATTTTGTAATGAATGACGCAAATGCACGGGCATCCTGGTCAATACCAAAAAAATCTTTTGTCTCGCCGGCACCACCTAAGTCTTTTGTAAGCACCTGGCCAAAGCCTGTGCCGGGAGCATCAATAAACACAAGATCACTTGCATCAAGCAAACTGTAATCATTGTTCACAGTTTTAAAAGGCGGTCTTGTTCTTGCCGTATCATCAATAAAAACGCGTTGTGGCCCCCATGCTCCCATGTGCAACCAGATCGTCGAACT
>CAHJWK010000148.1 GCA_903642275.1 Chitinophagaceae bacterium | reverse complement strand
TTGAAAGAAAACACAACCTTCAGCTTACATTTCATCCGTTTATCAAATTAGAACCAATCGTTGCAAGAGAATTCAGAAAACAAAAAGTTGATATTACTTTATTTTCATCCATCGTATTTACAAGCCGCAATGCCATTGATCATTTTTTCAGAATGTGCGATGAAATGAAATTTTCTATCAGTCAGGACAATAAATATTTCTGTATTACCGAATCCGTTGCGCTTTATCTTCAAAAATTTATTTTATACAGAAAACGTAAAGTGTTCTATGGTTCAGATGGCACCAATAAAAGCATGTTTGATGTAATTAATAAACATAAAGATAACGAAAAGTTTTTATACGTGTGCAGCGAAAACCAGCAGGATAATGAGATTGTGAATTGGCTCAAAAATAATAATTGCGGTTATCAGCTTGCATTTATGTACCGCTCTGTAAGCAATGATTTAAAAGTGGTGATGGAAAATAAAGCATTTGATGTAATTTGTTTTTTTACGCCGAGCGGCATACGCAGTTTATTTGATAATTATCCCACATTTACACAGAACGGTACACTAATCGGCGCATTTGGAAATAATACCGTAAAGGCTGGCGAAAGTGCCGGCTTACATGTAAATATATTTGCCCCTGTTCAACATTCTCCCAGCATGGTTTCTGCTTTAGATCATCATTTTACCTGCATTAATAAAAAAAAATAATTATCTGTCATAATTATTAACCCCGTTGAACAAATGGGTTTTAAGTTATATTATAATCAGATGGAAGAAGCATTTACCAATCATCTTGTACATGAAACAAGCGCATATTTATTGCAACATGCACATAACCCTGTTAACTGGTATGCCTGGGGTGAAGAAGCGTTAAATAAAGCAAAGCAGGAAAACAAACCTATACTTATCAGCATTGGTTATTCAGCTTGTCATTGGTGCCATGTAATGGAAAGAGAAAGTTTTGAAGATGAAGCAACGGCTGCGCTAATGAACCGTTATTTTATCAATATAAAGATTGACAGAGAAGAGCGCCCTGATCTTGATCATTTTTACATGGATGCAGTGCAAACTATTACGGGTAGCGGCGGCTGGCCATTGAATGTTTTTCTTACTTCAGACCTGAAACCTTTTTACGGTGGCACTTACTATCCGCCGGTGGCTGCTTACAATCGCAGCAGTTGGAAAGAAGTTCTAAACGCTGTGGCAAATGCTTATCAAACTAAAAAAATTGAAATAGATGCACAGGCGCAAAGCCTTACAGAACATTTGTTAAGTATAAATGAGTTTAGAACAAATAATTTAAATGATGAAAGTTTAGATAATACAGCTTCAAAAACAATTACAGATAATTTGTTAAAGAATGCCGATACAGATTGGGGAGGTTTCGGCAACGCGCCGAAATTTCCTCAAACATTTTCTATACTTTATTTATTAAGATATTATTATTTTTTTGGCGATGAGGCTGCTTTGAAACAGGCGGTATTAAGTCTTAATAAAATGATGCAGGGTGGTATGTATGACCATCTCGGCGGTGGTTTCGCACGTTACAGCACAGACAAGCAATGGCAAATACCGCATTTTGAAAAAATGTTGTATGATAATGCACTGCTGATTGAAACATATACAGAAGCGTATCAGCTAACAAAAGATATAAAATACGCCGATGTTGTAAAAGAAACCATTCATTTTATACAGCAGGAATTTACTTCTGCTGAAGGCGGCTTTTATAGTGCTTTAGATGCTGACAGTGAAGGTGTAGAAGGAAAATATTATGTGTGGAGCAAAGTTGAAATTGACGAATTATTAAAAAATGACAGCGAAATTTTTTTTACGATATATAATGTGTTAGAACAGGGTAATTGGGGAGGTACAAATATTCTGTGGCTGCATGAAGAAATAGAATTAATTGCAAAAGTAATTGGTATCAACATAGAAGAATTAAAAGCGTTGATAAAGCGTTGTAAAAAAATTTTATTTACAGCAAGACAAAAGCGCGTTCGTCCTTTACTGGATACAAAAATTATTTTGGGGTGGAATGCATTAATGACAAAAAGCTTATGTAAAGCGTATGCAGCTTTTCAGGATGAAACCTATTTAAGAATGGCCGAAACAAGCTTGTTATTTATTGAAAAAAATTTATGTAATGAAAACGACATTTACTATCATAGCTGGAATAAAAGCTTGCATAAACAGGAAGCTTTTTTAGATGATTATGCCGCCTTAATTCAGGCATACATTTATTTAAGCCAGATTACAGCAAATGAGCAGTATCTTTTTAAAGCAAAAAAGTTAACAGAAAAAGTAATTGAAGACTTTAGTGATGAAGATGGTTTGTTCTTTTATTTTACAAAAGCAGATCAACAAGATATAATAGTTAGAAAAAAAGAAATATATGATGGCGCAACACCTTCCGGCAATGCATTAATGGCTGAAAATCTTATTTATTTATCCGTGTATTTTGATAATAAACTATACAATAAACAGGGTGAAAAAATGCTGTATGCAATAAAAAAGATGGCTTTAAATCATCCTCTATCGTTTGGCTCTTGGGCATTGAGTATTCAAAATTTTATAAACGGATTAAGAGAAATTGTTGTCATTGGAAGGAATCATCTCATTATATTAAAAGAAATTTTAAAGAAGTATATACCAGTAAAAATTGTTCAATCATCAATGCTGGGAAATAATTATTGGCCTTTATTACGGCACAAAAATTTTTCTGAAAAAACCTGTATATATTTGTGTGAAAACTATAACTGTTTTAATCCGGCAGAAACAATTGAGGAATTTATTAATTTAATAGACCAAAACATTTTTGACAAAATAAATAAGGCTACAAAATAATTAAAAAAAAATCGCGTTCATACATCCTTAGCTGTGTTTAATAAAAGCTTACTATAGGCATTTAAGTAAACGTAGCTAAAATCCTTAATCAAATTAATAATTTTTGAAATACAAATATCAAATGCGTAACCAAAGCTTTTTAATATTACTGCTGGCAACCATTCTTTTTTTTGGTAACAGTTGTAATAAAGGCGGCAAATCCAAATCCGTTGCAGGTGACGGGCAATTGCGTGGAGTAGCGCCGGCAGCACGCAACGGTATGACAAAACCCTATGGAATGGTTTTCGTTCCGCCAGGCACTTTTCACATGGGCCCAAGTGATGAGGATGTTAACTACAATTTCACAGCACGCAACAAAGAAGTTTCAATAAGTGGTTTTTGGATGGATGCAACTGAGATTACTAATAATGAATATCGTCAGTTTGTTTACTATGTAAGAGACTCACTTGCCGCTGTGCGTTTGGGATTTATGAAAACAAGTACAAATGGCGATACAGCAATTGATTGGAAACGTGCGGCAACAATAAAATATGGAGACAGGGGTACGCTGGAAAAGCTGAATGATCTAATTGTTTCTCCGGATAACAGGCTGTATGGGAAAATGGATTTGGATCCTGAAATGATGCAGTATAACGTGCAGGGCTTCAATTTAAAAGATGCCGCAAAAAGAGAAAATGTTGGCAGGCCGCGTAAAGATTTCATTTATCGTTATAACGTAAAAATCTATCCTGATACTTTGTGTTGGATGAGAGATTTTTCTTATTCTTATAATGAGCCGATGACAAAGCGTTATTTTGCTCATCCATCCTACGGAGATTATCCTGTTGTTGGTATTAACTGGAAACAGGCAGAAGCTTTTTGCCATTGGCGTACACGTTATTTAAACAGCTATTTGGAAAAGAATAAAAAGGCTCCAGAAAGTGATTTCAGATTGCCAACTGAAGCTGAGTGGGAATATGCTGCAAGAGGTGGACGTTCTCAATCAATGTATCCATGGGGTAATTATTATTTAAGAAATAAAAAAGGATGTTTACTTGCCAATTTTAAACCAGGCAGAGGAAATTATCCTGAAGATGGTGGATTTTATACTGTAAAAGCAGATAGTTATTGGCCAAATGATTTCAATTTATATAATATGGCAGGTAATGTATCTGAATGGACATCTTCATTATTCTACGAAGGTGCATATAACTTTCAGCATGACATGAATCCGGATATTCAATGGAATGCTTTAGATACAGATCCACCACGTATGAAACGTAAAGTTGTAAGAGGCGGAAGTTGGAAAGACGTTGGCTATTTTCTTCAAACCAGCACCAGACAATATGAATACCAGGACACCACTAAATCTTATATAGGGTTTAGGTGTGTAATTGACCTTCCAGCTCAATACAGGAAATAGCAAGTAATTTTTATCATAACAATATCCTTCCAAAATCAATTTAAAAAAACTAAAAACATGGCAGCAGCAATTCCACCAAAAGTTAGCAGAGTAGTTGACATCTTTGTATCCATAGCCGCAGCAGTGGTTATATGGGGTGCACTTCAAAAATTATTACATACCTCATGGGCAGATTTTTTTTTGAAAGTAGGATTGGGTACTGAGGCAGCAGTATTTCTTGTATACGGAATATTATATCTTATTTATCCGGCAGTGGATGACCATGCCGTAAAATTAGAAGGTGCTAAACCAATGATGATGGGTAACCCGGCATTAAAATCAATGGAAAAAATGCTTGAAGAAGCTGATATTACACCTACCAATCTTGGTAAATTAAGTGCAGGTTTTCAAAAGTTGGGTAACACGGTAGAAAAAATGGGCGAAATAAGTGATGTAGTTAAAGCAACGGGCGATTACACACAAAAAACAAATGAAGCTGCTAAAGCGCTTGATGCCGTTAAAATAGCATATTCTAATGTAGCCAGTTCAGCAACATCATTTGCTGACGCTTCCGCCGGCGCTAAAGTCTTTCATGAACACTTACAGGTTTTTACTAAAAATCTTTCTTCTTTAAATACAATTTATGAGCTGGAATTGCAGGAAAGCAATAACCATTTAAAAGCTTTAAACCAGTTTTATGGCAAACTAAGTGAAGCTTCTAATGCAATGAACAGCACTGCCAGCGACGCAATTAAAGCAAAAGATCAGATTGCTGCACTCGCTAATAACTTAGGAAAATTAAACCAGATCTATGGTAATATGATTAGTGCAATGCAGGGTGGAAGGGCATAATATTTTTAAACTAAAAGCAGATTTTAAATAAAAGTTCATTATGGCATTACCTAAAGAGCCAAGGCAGAAAATGATAAACCTGATGTATTTGGTGCTTACAGCGTTGTTGGCATTAAATGTATCAGCGGAAATTTTAAATGCCTTTAAAACGGTAAACAACAGTTTAATAACAGCAAGCAGTACCATTGATAAAAAAAATAAAACAATATTTGAATCTTTTGAAGAATTAAGAAGTGCACCTGCAACTGCAGAAAGAGCAGCTTATTGGGAACCTAAAGCAAAACAAGTTCAAGGGTATTCTGATCAAACTATTGTATATCTAGAGGATTTAAAAATTAAAATAAGGAATGCCGCTGAATACGACCCTAAAACAGGCGAATATAAAGAAGATGATTTAGAAGCGCCAACAAGAGTAATGACTGATCCTGGCACTGAAGGGAAAACATTATTAGCCAAGCTTACTGAATTTAAATCTAATATTTTGAAAGATCCTGATTTTGGGAGTACGTTTAAAAATTCTTTACCTATTGATTTAAATGTTCCTAAAACAAATAATAAATCAAACCAGGAAGATTGGGCTGCTTCTTATTTTTATATGACGCCGGCTGTCGCAGCTATAACTATTTTAAGCAAATTTGAAAATGATGTAAAAAATAGTGAAGCGATGGTGGTTGATTATTGCCATCAACAGGTTGGTGCGGTTAAAATGGTTTTCAATTCTTATCAGCCATTGGTTGGTCAAAGTTCAAATTACTTAATGCCTGGTCAGGACATGACAATCACCGCCGGTATAGGTGCATATAATACGGAATCTAAACCAACAGTAACAATTGATGGTTCACCGGTAGCATTGAATGCAAATGGTGTTGCAGAATATAAGACAACAGCGGGAGGAACGGGTTCTTACACAAAGCATGTTGTAATTTCTTATTTTGATCAGTCTAAAAATCAACAGGCGCAGCAATCTTATGATGTGGCATATACGGTTGGTTCACCAACAGGTGCCAGTGTAAGCGCTGATGCTGTAAAAGTATTTTATGTTGGATTAGATAATCCTATCACAGTTAGTGGCGGTAGTGTAGGCGATGAAAAAGTTACTGTGAATATGACGAATGCCAATTTTCATAAAACCGGTCCTGGTAAGTATATTGTTAATCCGATCAAAGCCGGCGCAAATTCAGACGTTACCGTTATAGCGGATGGTAAACCCACTGTTGTAACATTTAAAGTTAAAGATGTTCCTGATCCAGTTGCTAAAGTTGGTGTAGATGAAGGTGGACGCATTCCTGCAAATGAATTTAAAGCACAGGCTGGTGTACGCGCAGATCTTGAAAACTTTGTTTTTGAAGGTGTTAAGTTTAATGTTACGGGTTACACTATGGTACTTACCGGAGCAGGATTTCCGGTTTTGCAATTTCGCCAGGTAAAAGGGCCGTCGTTTCAGCCAGTACAGGACTTGATTGAAAAAGCAAGGTCAGGCAGTACAATAACAATTGATGAAATTAATGCATCAGGTCCTGGAGGCACAAGAAGATTACCCCCTATCGTTTATAACTTATACTAAAATAATTCATTGATTATGTGGTCAAGGTATTTAAAAATTTTTGCGGCAGCTTCATTAATTATTAGCTTCATTACTGTAGATGCGCAACGGCCTGTAAAAAGAAGAACAACAAATTCTTCTGGTTACAGCAGTAATAGTGCTTATGGTAATCAGCAAAAGCAAACAACAAAACCTGCGAACAATAATAATCAAAGTGGTTATGGTGATGTTGATACAACAGGTAAGCCAGCTACACCAAATTCAGGTTATGGCAATCCCGCTGGCCAATCAATGGCAATAGATACTACATTACCAATTACAGTAGTAAAAAGCACTAGCAATGGTTTATTAGA
>CAHJWK010000147.1 GCA_903642275.1 Chitinophagaceae bacterium | reverse complement strand
TAATGTGCACAACCCGATTGAGCTGGCAACTGAAGTAATGAATAGCAGCAACCATGTTTTTTTAAGCGGAAAAGGTGCAAATGATTTTGCGATAAGACAAGGCATTAAGCTTGAACCGGATGAATATTTTTTTTCACAGTTTCGTTATGATCAATGGAAAGAAATGCGTGACTCAGATAATTATTCGCTTGATCATACGCACCAGCGTGTAGAAGAATTAATGCGTGATAAAAAGTTTGGAACTGTGGGTGCCGCTGCCTGCGATAAGAATGGTAACATCGCTGCTGCAACAAGTACCGGCGGCATGACAAATAAAAAGTATGGGCGCATTGGCGACAGCCCTTTAATTGGTTGCGGCACTTATGCAAATGATAAAACCTGCGCTATCAGTTGTACCGGCCATGGCGAAATTTTTATACGTGCGGTTGCTGCTTATGATGTTAGTTGTTTGATGGAATATAAGAATATGAGTCTGCAGGAAGCAATGGATTTTGTAGTGAATAAAAAGCTGGTTACTGTTGGTGGGGAAGGTGGAATGATTGGAGTTGATGCACATGGAAATTTTGCCATGTTGTTTAACAGTGCCGGAATGTATCGCGGTGTAAAAACAAGTGAAGATTTTCAGCAGGTGGCTATTTATACTTGAAGTGAATTCATTTTAAATTAAACTGAACTCGGTTTTGACCAAAATTAGCTCAATTTTTCCCAGGTCAGCAAACTTTAAACCAAAGTCAGCTCGCTTTTTCTCAAGTCAACTGACTTAAACTAAAATCATCTCGCTTTTTCTCAAGTCAACTGACTTTAAACTAAAGTCAGCTCGCTTTTTCCCAGATCAACTGACTTTAAACCAAAGTCAGCTTGCTTTTTCTCAGGTCAGCTGACTTTGAAGCAAAATCAGCTCAGTTTTAAAAAAAATGAAATTATTTTTATTGAATAATGGTAAAATTTACAACCACTCTTTTACAATTTGCCGAACAAGGCGAAAAAACCGGCTGGACTTATATTGAAATACTTGCAGACATTGCTGAACAAATCAAACCAAACAATAAAAAATCTTTTCGCGTTAAAGGCAAGCTGGATAATTATAAAATTAATTGTGTCGCTTTAATGCCCATGGGCAATGGGCATTTTATAATGCCTGTAAATGCAGCGATGCGCAAAGGAACAGGTAAACGTAAAGGTGCAATGATGAACATTTGTCTTGAAGAAGATAAATCAGCATTTAAACTAAATGAAGATTTAATGGTTTGTTTGAATGATGAACCTGCGGCTTTAAAACATTTTAATTCTCTGGCAGGCAGTCACCGCAATTATTTCAGTAAATGGATTGACAGTGCAAAAACAGAGCAAACAAAAGCCAAACGTATTGCCATGGCTGTATCAGCTTTATCCAGGAACATGGGTTATCCTGAAATGATGCGTGAACATAAAGCAAAGAACATTTTTTAAGATGCTTTTATAATAGGTGGCGGCTGCTCTTGCAATGCACCTTTATTTTCTTTTTCAATGTATTCCGTCCATACCGCATAATCATTTGGAAAAATGCGGTTGCCATGCAACTGCGCATTATTTTTTGTTACTGCCGCTCCAAAATATAGTATGATGGAAGAATAATAAACCCATAACAATACAACTACTATTGAGCCCGCAGCACCATATATATTACCTATATTCTTTGTGCCGAGATAAAAAGTGATAGCAAACTTTCCAAGCATAAAAAGTATAGAGGTTGTTACAGCGCCTTTCAATACATCCTTCCATTTTATTTTAGCATCAGGCAGTATTTTAAAGATGGCGCCAAACAAATAAGTTGTAATTAAAAAAGTAAGTATAAAGTTGCCTATGTAGGCTATTTTTATATGCGGGAAAATGCGCTCAAGCCTTGTTAACAGAACATCTAATATACTGTTCACAAGCAATGAAACCAGCAGCACAAAACTTACACTCACAATAACGGAAAAACTAAGTAAGCGGTTAAGTAAAAATTTAAGCACGCCATTCGTTGGCTTTGCTTTTAAGCCCCAGATAATATTTATTGAATCCTGTATCTCGCTAAAAATACCTGTAGCGGCAACTACAATGGCAATAATACTTATAACAGATGCAAACGTGCTGCTCTTGGAAAGTGTTGCGGTTCTTATAAGGTCCTGTATTTGTAAAGCCGCAGCATCACCAACAAAAGACCTTATTTCGCCATAAATACTGTTTTGTACAGTTGCTTCTTTCTTATAAAAAATAGTGCTTACATTAATGATGAGAATAATCATGGGTGCAATTGCAAAAATGGTATAGTAAGCAAGCGCTGCACTCATACGTGTTATACGAAAATCTGCAAAATCCTGCCCTGAACTTTTCAATACCTGCCAGATAGATTTAAAAGATAATTTCATAAGTTGAATTACTGATTGATTAACATCTGTAAATAATAAAACCGGCTAACAAATGTATTAACCGGTTTTACAATATTATGAATCATTTTATCTGCCGGGCTTGTGTGGATGCCCGCCACCTTCATTTGGATGCGGTTGCGGAGCCGGCCTTTGCATTTGTGGCCTGTTATTGTTCATTGGCCTCGCCTGCTGCATTTGATGATTATTAAATTGCCTTTGCTGCATATTTCTTTGTACCTGTTGATTGTTTTGTTGTGCTCTTTTTATTGCCTGATTGTTATCAGGCTGCGGATTATTTATTGCAGAATTAGGCTGTGCATTAGCGTTTCTGTTTGCAGGCTTAATTTTGTTTGATTGATTTGCCTGTTGAATAGCAGTGTTTCTTTGCACAGGCGCATTATTAATTGGCCTGATTTGTTTAACAGGTTGATTGGTGTTTGTAATTTTTGAATTATTTGTTCTATTGCTTAAACTGTTATTATTGTTTTTGTTTACTACTGATTTATTATTATTTATAACAGTTTTATTGTTGTTGTTTACATTGTTATTATTGATTGCAACCTGGCTTTTATTTACAACAGGCCTGTAAACATTTACAGTATTATTATTAATTACAGTTCTTCCCGGCCTTGCTGCATTAGCAACTGTATACGTTTGAATTTTTGCATGATTAATTCTTTCTACATCTTCCCTTCTCGGCCCTGAAACATAGTTAACATTATTACGCACATTCACATTATTTATAACAGTTGTATTTCTTATGATGGTAACATTTTGAGCACGTGGCGCATAATACCTGCTTACATAAGGGTCTGTGATATACCTGTGAGGTGCAAACACCCACCTGTCATAAGGTATCTGGTTACCATAACCAATTCCAACACTAATGTTTAAACCCGGTGATAAAGGCGCCCATCCGTAATAATCATTATTGTTACGCCATGCAACCCATGCCGGTGCCCAATCATAACCGGGAACCCAATACCATCCAAAGCCATTTTCATAAGCCCAACGCCCATAGTGAAATGGTGCCCAGCCCCAGTCATAATCTGAAACCCAAGTCCATCCGTAATCCGTATAAGCCCAGTGACCTGCGGTTTGATACGGCACAAAGCCAGATGTGTTTGCCATCCAAACTTGCCCGTAGGTTCCGTGGTTTACCCATCTACCGTATGGGCTTAAAGAATTTTGAAACACTGAAAGGTTTACATTAACCTGTTGTGCGTTTACGTTGTTTTCAATTATTGCTGTACTAAATACAAGCATTGTAAGTAATAAAGTTTTAAAAATATTTTTTATATCAATCATTAGTTTAAAATTTTTATGCATGTAAGAATTGAATTCAATTTTAAAGATTAGTATAGAAATGTTAAAAGAACCTTTGCATTAATCAATCAATATTTGTGCAATAATTTTTGTAATTAAAGATGTTGAAACACATTTGCAAATGTTTAAGTATGCTTTAGAAAAGGTTGATGATGCAACAAAAGCAAGAGCAGGTATAATAACTACTTCACATAGTACGATTCAAACACCCATCTTTATGCCTGTTGGTACAGTTGGTACAGTTAAAGCAGTTATGCAGCAGCAACTTTTAAATGATGTTAAAGCGCAAATAATTTTAGGCAACACCTATCATTTATTTTTAAGACCGGGAACTGACGTGTTGCAGGCAGCAAATGGTTTGCATAAGTTTATTAACTGGCAAAAACCAATATTAACAGACAGCGGTGGTTACCAGGTTTTTTCTTTAGCGCAAAACAGGAAGATTACGGAAGAAGGTGTTTTGTTTCAAAGTCATATAGATGGAAGCAGGCATTTATTTACCCCTGAAAAAGTAATGGAGATTCAGCGCAAAATTGGTGCTGATATTATTATGGCTTTTGATGAATGCCCGCCCGCCGCAAGCGAATATACTTATGCAAAAAACAGCATGGAGTTAACGCATCGCTGGCTTGACAGATGCATAAATTATTTAAATGAATCTGAAGCACTGTATGGATATGAGCAACATCTATTTCCGATTGTGCAAGGCAATACTTATAAAGATCTGCGTGTTGCTTCCTGCAATTATATTGCTGATAGAAATGCATCAGGTAATGCAATTGGTGGTTTAAGTGTTGGTGAGCCTGAAGAAATAATGTATGATATCACTGCTTTATGTTGTGAGCATTTGCCAACTGAAAAACCACGTTATCTTATGGGTGTTGGAACACCGTGGAATATTTTGGAATGCATCAGTTTGGGTATTGATATGTTTGATTGCGTAATGCCTACACGCAATGGCAGAAACGGAATGTTGTTTACAACACAAGGCATCATCAATATAAAAAATAAAAAATGGGCAACTGATTTTTCTGTTATTGATGAAGGTTTGCCATGTGAAATAAGTAACTATTATTCTAAAGCCTATTTAAGGCATTTGTTTGTGGCTGATGAATTACTTGCATTGCAATTAGCCAGCATACATAACCTTGCTTTTTATTTATGGATGGTTGATGAAGCACGAAATAAAATTTTGGATGGCAGTTTTGCATTATGGAAAGCTGATGCCGTTAGTCGGTATAAACAAAGGTTATAACAACCTTATCAACTTGTTAACCTTACACCTTTCAACTTATATTATTTTTGTTTGCTTATTTAATAAATGAAGAAGCTCGACTGGTATATCTTAAAAAAATTTTTTACTACTTTTTTCTTCTGTGTTTTTTTATTTACAGTTATTGCCGTTGTAATTGATTCAAGTGAGAAAGCTGATGATTTCGTAAAATCAGGATTAGGTTTTTCTCAAATCTTCACGCAGTATTATATCGGTTTCATTCCTTACATTGATGCACTGCTCTTCCCGCTTTTTGTTTTGATAGCCGTTATATTTTTCACATCAAAGATGGCAGGCAAAAGCGAGATAATTGCCATACTTGCCAGCGGAACTACGTACAATAGAATGTTATACCCTTACTGGCTTGGTGGTATTGTACTTGGACTGGTGTTGTTGTTTGCTTCATCATTTGTTATTCCAAAAGCAAATGTTATATGGAAGCAGTTTGAAACAACATATATTAAAGTCAATTCAACTTATGATCCATTGGTTGAACATTATGAACGCAGCATGTATTTCAGAATAGATTCTTTTACGTATGCAGGCATTCGCAGTTATGATACAATTACAAAAAATGGCGGACCTTTTTTTATGCACCGGATAAAAAATAATGAGCTCATCTATAATTTAAGAGCATCAACAATTAAATGGGATACGGCTGCAAAAAAATGGTACCTACGGGATGTTGTTGAACGCAGTATTAATGGCTTGCATGAAACTTTAAAAATAGATAAAGCGTTAAGCCTCACTTTCAATTTTAAACCAATAGATCTTACACAGGATGAGAATGTAAAAGATAAGCTGAACTCCGTTGCCTTGTATAAATATATTGCAGATCAGCAGCTACGCGGCACTGAAGGATTAAACACATTGCAGGTGGAAGAGTTTCGCAGGTTTGCTACACCATTTTCTGTTTTAATACTTACTATGATTGGTGCCGTAATTGCAAGCCGAAGGGTACGTGGTGGCAGTGGCGCTCATCTTGCTATTGGGTTTCTTACTGGTGCGCTGTTTATTTTAATGGACCGCTTTTCCACCATTTTTGCTACCAAAGGCAATTTTCCACCATTGCTTGCAGCATGGCTGCCTAATGTAATTTTTACCGCTGTGGCAATTTATTTTTATCGCAAAGCGCCGAAATAAAATTTATCATTCGCATTACCTGAAATACTTTTTTGTAGCACTTAGTTATAATATCTTTAGCGCAACGATAATGTATTATAATTGCCACAATATTTTAAGCCATGGGAGTTTTAAAAGATAAGTTCAAACAAAAAGGAGACGCCGCAGCCGCTGAGATAAAAGACCTGATTGCAAAAAACGGGGATAAAGTTATTGGTGAAGTTAAGCTTGCGCAGGTTTATCAGGGTATGCGTGGCATAACAGGTTTGGTTACTGAAACAAGTTTATTAGATGCGCAAGAAGGCATACGTTTTCGCGGATTTTCTATTGCTGAATTAAGAGAAAAACTACCCAAAGCAAGTAAGGGAACCGAGCCATTGCCCGAAGGCCTTTTTCATCTTTTATTAATCGGAGAATTGCCTGATGATGATGAAGTGCATCATATAACTTCTGTCTGGCAAAGAAGAAGCCATGTGCCCAATCATGTGTTTGCAACAATAGATGCACTGCCATTAACAGCGCATCCTATGACCATGTTTGTAACTGGTGTAATGGCACTGCAAACTGAAAGTAATTTTGCAAAAAAGTATGCTGAAGGCATGAGCAAAAAAGATCATTGGGAAGCTGTATTTGATGATACAATGGATTTGATTTCAAGACTGCCCAGGATAGCTGCTTATGTGTATCGCAGAAAGTATAAAGAGAACAAACATATCAACCCAAACGGCTTGCTTGACTGGGCAGGTAATCTTGCACACATGATGGGTTTTGAAGATGAGGGTTTTTGGGAGCTGATGCGCTTATATATGACCATCCACTCTGATCATGAGGGTGGTAATGTTTCAGCTCATACAACACATCTTGTTGGCTCCGCTTTAAGTGATCCTTATTTAAGTTATGCTGCAGGCATGAATGGATTAGCAGGACCATTGCATGGACTTGCCAACCAGGAAGTAATAAAATGGATATTTGAACTGCAGGAAGAAATAGGTACAAAAACTCCTTCAAAAGAACAGATTGCAGCGTATGTAAAAAAGACTTTGAAGGAAGGTAAAGTTGTTCCGGGTTATGGTCATGCAGTGTTGCGCAAAACAGACCCGCGTTTTACAGCGCAAATGGAATTTGGAAAGAAACACATGCCTGACGATTCGCTTGTACAAACCGTTTGGAATATTTATGAAGTAGTTCCGCCTATATTAAAAAGTCTTGGCAAAATTAAAAATCCTTGG
>CAHJWK010000146.1 GCA_903642275.1 Chitinophagaceae bacterium | reverse complement strand
CGATCTAAAATGAAAAGCAAGGTACATTCATTACTTATCCTGAAAGAGACAGCGTACCTGAAAATATAAAGGAACAACTGATCGTGGAATTGTACAGTAAATAAGCCTTTACATTAATCAATTAAATTTCTTAAATCTCATTAGAGATTTAGGGTTAACAATAAAAACAAGGAATATAAAATGGCCATTTTAAACTTTCAGAAACCAGACAAAATCATCTTACAAAAAGCAACTGATTTTGAAGGTTCATTTGAATTTCGCCCTTTGGAACAGGGTTATGGTTTAACAATCGGTAATGCATTACGCAGGGTTTTATTAAGCAGCCTTGAAGGTTATGCTATTACCGGAATTAAGGTTGAAGGAGTTGATCATGAGTTTGCAACTGTTAAGGGTGTTACTGAAGATGTAACAGAATTAATTCTTAACCTGAAACAAGTAAGATTTAAGAAAACTGTCGACCATGATGTAAACAACGAAAAAGTATTAATGAGCATTAAAGGCAAATCTGAATTTAATGCAGGCCTGCTGAATGATGGTATGCAAAGCTTCCAGGTAATGAATCCTGATCTTGTTATTTGTACAATGGATCCATCTGGTAAGCTTGATATAGAATTAACCGTATCTAAAGGCCGTGGTTACGTACCTTCTGAAGAAAACCGCGTTAAAGATTTGCCACTTGGTTATATTCCGGTTGATTCAATTCATACGCCGATTAAAAATGTAAAGTATGCTGTTGAAAACTATCGTGTAGAACAAAGAACGGATTATGAAAAATTGTTGCTTGATGTATCGACAGATGGAACAATAAATCCCGAAGAAGCAGTAAAACAGGCCTCAAGAATTTTGATTCAGCACCTGATGATCATCACTGATGAAAATATCACTTTTGACAATAAAGAAGATCGCAAAGAAGATGTGGTTGATGAACAAATGTTGCAGTTACGCAAGGTATTAAAAACACCTTTGGAAGATCTTGATCTTTCAGTGCGTGCCTTTAATTGTTTGAAAGCAGCAAAAATTAATAGCTTGAGCGAGTTGGTGCAATATGAACAGGAAGACCTGATGAAGTTTCGCAACTTTGGTCAAAAATCTTTAAGTGAAATAGAACAGGTTTTAGGCGAAAGAGGTTTGCATTTTGGAATGGATTTAAGCAAGATGGGTTTGGATGATATAAATTAATCATAAAGAGTTAGCCATTTAGGCTGACTCTTTTTATAACAGTCTTGTAATTCCTGACACGGTACAAGGCTTAAAATTAAAGTCATGCGTCACGGAGATAAAATAAAAAATTTAAGCCGCACAAAATCGCACAGAGATGCGCTGCTGGCTAATCTTGGCAACCAGTTAATTGTAAACAAAAGAATTACTACAACACTAGCAAAAGCTAAGGCTTTGCGCACTTATGTTGAGCCTTTGATTACAAAAACACGCAAAGGTGAAAGCCAGGAACAAATCATGCACCAGCATCGTGTTGTGTTTAGCTATTTAAAAGATAAACATGCAGTGAAAGAATTGTTTACTGTTGTTGCACCCAAAGTTGCAGGCCGTCCCGGTGGTTACACAAGAATTATAAAGCTTGGAAGACGTATTGGCGATAATGCAGAAATTGCAATGATTGAGCTTGTTGATTTTAATGATGTTTATAATAAAACAGCAGCAACTACTGAAACAGGGAAACGTACACGCCGCGGCCGTACTAAAAAAATAGCAGCTTCTAATACTGAAGCAATAACAAAAGCTACTGAAGTTGTAAGCGAAACTACAACACCTACTGTTGATGAGACAATAATACAAGCACCGGTTGAAGGTGAAACAAATATTGAAAAAAGCACAGAAGAATAAATAATATAACGGGGCTAATGTAAAAGGCAAAATCAGTAACGGTTTGCCTTTTTTTTTATAATTACTGATGATTATAATTTTTGAAGCATATCAACAACACCCTCTTTTTTTAAAATTAAGTAACCAAGCCTGTCATTACTGATGCCTTCTTTTAAAACGTAATTAAAATAAAGCTGCTCATCTTTTACTTCAGTTTCAAAATACCTGAATTGTATATTTTCATATTGCTTAAGCGCCTCACCAATTTCATATAAATGCGTTGAAAGAATAAACAAGGCATTAGCTACTTTGCGCAATCCTTCAATAACAGTGGTGCTGCATTTCATAGCGTCTTCCACATTTGTACCTTTGAATAATTCATCAATCAACACCAGCCATGTTTTTCCATTTGTAATCTGTTCAATGGTATTGCGTATGCGTTGTACTTCATTGAAAAAATAACTTTCACCTTTCACTATATTATCAATAACATGAATGTTACTGATTAATCCATCAAAAAAACTTAACTGCATTTTTTTTGCAGGCACTCCTATACCTAAATGGGCAAGATATGTTGCCACACCAACTGCTTTTATAAAAGTGCTTTTTCCAGCCATATTTGCCCCTGTAAGAAATAAGAAATTTTTCTGTTGATTTAAATTGATTATATAAGCAACGGGTGTTTGCAATAAAGGATGATAAAGCCCTTCTGTTTCAAAATGTGGAATGTTTGTAGACGTAAATTTAGGAAAAGAAAATTTATAACGTATGCATGCAGTTGCCATACTATTGAATGCATCAAACCGGCTGTAAATTTCAATCAGCTCCTTGGCTTCATCTTTATAGCTGTTGCGGACAAAATAACCAAACTTTAATGTTTGCGTAGTGGAAAGTTTTTTTACTTTTTTATATTGAATCATCTGTTGTACAACCGGTTTGGAAAGCAACATGCTTATACGCTGCAGCAATACATCTAATGCAACAGGATTTTTTTCTTTATTTAGCAGGTTATAAATTGAAGACATTCCCTGCAAAAGATTGATGAAATGTGTAATTGAAAAATTTATGAGCGAATAATCAGAAGCATTTAAAATTTTAAAAGCGACGGCATTTATATTGTTTGAGTTTAAAGGAATATCTGCAACCTGCGATTCATAAAATTTTTCAATCATTAAAACAGAACCATTGGAAATTGTTTCAGGCCATGAATCATGCACCGCAATTATATGTTTTAAAACCTGTTGCCGTTCATTTATTTCTTTTACTGATTGAAGTGGTGTTTTAAGATAATGCTCCAGCCATATTTTGCCATTATTTGTTTTGCAAAAGTCAAGGTGATGCAACAGCGATTGCTCTTCGTTGTAATCAAGAATTGAAAGATCATATAGCGTTGTTTTATCAATCTGCATACCCAACCTTAAAGAGAGTTATTTATAGTTAAACATTACCTGTTAAACTTTAACCTGTTTCCTTTTATAGATTCATCAAATGTGCCGTTTTCATAAACAAGGCTGCCATTTATAAAAGTATGTGTAACAGAAGACGGAAACATAAAATCTTCAAGCGGACTCCATCCACATTTATATAAAATATTGTCTTTATTTACTTTAAAAGATTTATGTAAGTCAACCAAAGCCAAATCAGCATAATAACCTTCCCTTAAAAAACCTCTGTCTTCAATTTCAAAACAGGTTGCAACCGCATGACTCATCTTCTCTGCAATTTTTTCAAGCGTTATTTTTCCTTGTTTATAGTAATACAACATCAGCATTAAAGAATGCTGAACTAAAGGTAAACCTGCATGTGCCTGTTCGTAAGGCTCATTTTTTTCTTCCCATGTATGTGGTGCATGATCCGTTGCAATAACATCAAGCCGGTCATCAAGCAAAGCATTCCATAATGCGGTTTTATTATCTGGTGATTTTATTGCAGGGTTACATTTAATTAAATTATCCAAACGTTCATAATCATCACTTGTAAAATGCAAATGATGCACACAAACTTCAGCTGTTATCTTTTTTTCTTTTAAAGGAATTAAGTTGGTAAATAACTGTAACTCTTTTTCTGTACTGATGTGTAAAATATGTAAACGGCTGCCGTATTTTTTTGCGTACTGAATTGCTCTGAACGAAGATTCAAAACAGGCTTCTTGATTTCTTATAATCGGGTGGTCGGATGCTACCAGCATTCCTTTCTCTGATTTAATTTTGGTATAATTTTCTTTGATGATTTTTTCATCTTCGCAATGCGTTGCAATCAATAATTCTGAATTGGAAAAAATCTTATCTAAAGCCAGCGGATTATCAACCAATAAATTTCCGGTTGATGAACCCATAAAAATTTTCACACCGCAAACGTCTTTTCGCTTCTCATTGCAACGCATTACTTCATCATAATTATCATTGCTGGTACCCATAAAGAATGAGTAATTAGCAACCGATGTATGTTTTGCAATAGCGTATTTATCTTCTAATAATTGTTGTGTAAATGCAGGTGGTTTTGTGTTAGGCATTTCCATAAAACTGGTTACGCCACCTGCAACCGCGGCCTTTGATTCAGTATAAATTGTTGCCTTGTGAATTAACCCAGGCTCACGAAAATGCACCTGGTCATCAATTACACCGGGAAATAAAAATAATCCTGTTGCGTTAATTTCTTTAGCCGTATATTTTATGCTGATGTTAGGCGCAATCTTTTCTATTCGCGTATCTTTAATCAATACATCGCTCTGAAAAATTTTGTTTTCATTTACTATAGTTGCATCTCTTATTAAATAATTCATAGTAGCTGAATAAGCTTCTTGCAAATTAATAATCCTGCAACCATCAGCTTAAAATAAATGCCTTTCATTCACAATTTTGCATTATTAACTTCAAAATCATTAGCAAAAATTAATAGCTGCTTACAGAATTTCTTTCAACTTTGTTTGGCTTAATAAAATAATATGGTAAAAGAGCGCAAAGCTGCAGTAGGATTTATTTTCATCACATTATTGATTGATACAATGGGATGGGGACTTATTATTCCTGTGATGCCAAAACTTATTTCAGAACTAAAAAATATTTCTATAAACGAAGCAAGTGCTTATGGCGGATTATTATTATCTACGTATGCCATCACTCAGTTTTTGTGCGCACCTATAATTGGGAATCTTAGCGACAAATACGGACGCAGGCCTGTGCTATTATCAGCACTGCTGGGCTTTGGTATTGATTACATCATCCTTGCATTAGCACCTACATTCGGATGGTTATTTCTCGGGCGGCTAATAGCAGGCATGACCGGCGCAAGCTTTACAACAGCATCTGCATACATCGCAGACGTAAGCACACCTGAAACAAGAGCAAAAAATTTTGGAGTAGTTGGCGCTGCATTTGGGTTAGGCTTTATAATCGGTCCTGCATTGGGTGGTTTGCTGGCAGGCTTTGGAATACGTGCACCTTTCTATGCCGCCGCAGGTCTTTGTTTATTAAATACATTGTATGGTTATTTTGTATTACCCGAATCTTTAAGTGAGGAACATCGCCGCGAATTTGATTGGAAAAAAGCAAACCCGTTCGGCTCTTTGCGATTCTTAAGAAAAACACCTGCAATCAGCGGGCTAGCACTTTGTTTTTTTCTTATTTATTTAGCAGCACAAGCTGTACAGGGCAACTGGAGTTTTTTTACTATCTATCGGTTTCACTGGACACCAGGATTGGTTGGTATTTCGCTGGCCGTTGTTGGAGTGTTGATTGGCGCAGTACAAATGGGTTTAACAAGAGTAATTAATCCAAAAATTGGTGATGAAAAAAGCATTTACCTTGGGTTGATTTTATATACATTAGGATTGGTATTATTTTCTTTTGCATCTGCAACGTGGATGATGTTTGTATTTCTTATTCCTTATTGCATGGGTGGTGTTGCTGGTCCTGCATTACAATCAACATTAGCTGGTCATGTGGCGCCAAATCAACAAGGCATGCTACAAGGTTCACTAACAAGCCTGATGAGCGTTACCACTATTATTGGGCCGTTAATTATGAATAACCTTTTTACTTTTTTTACAGGACCCAAAGCGCCTTTTTATTTTCCGGGAGTATCATTTTTGATGGGTGCAATTTTAATGCTGGGAAGTCTTATTATTTTATGGGCGGTTTTAAAGCGGGAGAAAAAACCTGCACTGTAAAATTGAAGAATATAATGTTTTGAGACGTTCTTAATCTTCACTATAAGTATAAATGATTATTGTACAGATTGAACCTGTCCATTCATTGTTTTTATGAAATATATTTTTTTGTTTTCAAGGTAATCAGGCACGAAAGAAGTATTTGAAAGCCTTACAGGTTCAATATTATAATCATTAAAAACTTTATAAGACGAGTCAGAAATATTATTTATAAAATCATCCGGATGCTTTAATAATAATTTTGTGAAATGATACATCATACCATAACCTTTGAACATCATATCACCCGGCTTTGCATAATAAACGGATTTATATTCGTTTGATATATCGTTTAACAAGTCTGTTGATTGCAGGTATTCAAAAGGTGTAGACATTATTATCTGAATTTTGTCAGAACTGCTTCCGGTTGTACCGGCCATTCCGTTCCATGTTGGCATTCCTGTTATTACTGTATGGTATGTATCACCATTATCATTTAATGCTTTAATAAGCGCTCTTCCAAAATTTTCATTAAGGCTTCCACATAAAATTATGTTTTGCCTGGTGCTGTCAAGATGCTTTAAAACGTCCTCATCTGGAAAATTATCATTTAAAATGATGTTTGAAAAGTTCAGATTATGATTTGTGTTAAGTAATTTAAACTCTTCTGCGATTTTATTTTCCAGCGTTCCGCTTTTTGTGCAGAAAATAATTTGCTGATTTTTATAATTTTTTGAGAGGTATTTATAAATAGCATTAACATGTGTTTTCCATGTTGGGTTAAGCATTATAAAAAATGGATTGTAATTAAGATAAGCATCTGTTGGATACGTAGCTGAAATAACCGGTATGCTGTTCATAGCTGAAAAATCTGATATAGCTTTTTGCTCGGCAGCCGAAGAAAAAACAGCAATCATCATTGAAAAATTTAAAGGCTGCATTTCCGCAGTAAGTTGCTGAATGGTTTGCCCTTGTTTATGTGTGTCATATATCCATACTTCTATATTGGTATTTTCTTTTTGCAGTGAATCAATCGCCATCATTACACCATTATAAAATTCGAGCCCTGATAAAAAATACTGTGGAATTTTTGTGTTGCTTAAATTATATGTGTTACCAGCAAAAGCTGAATCTAAATACAAAGGCATAAGCACAGCAATACGCACAGGAGCCTGCGTTGTATCTGCAGCAAAGGCTTTAGTGAAGAGGCATGAAGTAAAGAAGATTAAAATTGTTAGTTTTATTAAATGCATAAAGTTTTGTGCCGCAATCGTTGTTATTCCCATTCAATAGTAGCAGGCGGCTTGCTGCTTATATCGTACACTACACGGTTAATGCCACGTATGTTATTAATAATTTCGCTTGAAACATGTGCAAGAAAATCATAAGGCAAATGCGCCCAGTCTGCAGTCATTCCATCAACAGA
>CAHJWK010000145.1 GCA_903642275.1 Chitinophagaceae bacterium | reverse complement strand
ATATAAAAAAATCAAGCAAAGAAGCCGGTGCATTGGGTGGCGGAATTTCTGGTTCCGGTCCTTCTATTTTTATGTTGAGCAAAGATGCTCAAACAGCAACGCATGTTGAAACAGCAATGAAATGTATTTATAATAATATGAGTATCGCCTATCATACTCACATAACAACTATTAATAAAGAAGGTGTGAAGATTGTCAATGGCCAATAGTGAATAATCATTCACATTTATAATTTATCATCATTAATAATTAATGAACTACTACAGTTTAAATAACATATCACCAAACGTATCATTTGAAGAAGCAACTATAAAGGGACAAGCGCCTGATAAAGGTTTATACTTCCCATTAACCCTACCATCATTATCAGACGATTTCATTGCTAATATTAAAACAAAATCAAAAGAAGAAATTGGCTTTGAAGTAATGCAACCCTTTGTTGGCGAAAGCATTCCTGATACTATTTTGAAAAACATCATCAATGAAACAGTCAACTTTGATTTTCCATTAGTAAAAGTTCACAAAGGTGTTTTTGCGCTTGAATTATTTCATGGACCAACATTAGCATTTAAAGATGTGGGTGCAAGATTTATGAGCCGTTGTTTAGCTTACTTCAATCGAAATAAAAATCATCATACAACTATTTTAGTTGCAACTTCCGGTGATACTGGCGGCGCTGTGGCCAATGGTTTTTTAGACGTTGAAGGTGTTGATGTAATCATCTTATATCCAACAAAAAAAGTAAGTACTGTTCAGGAGTTGCAATTGACAACTTTGGGTAAAAATATTCATGCAATTGAAGTTGATGGTAACTTTGATGATTGCCAGTTAATCGTTAAGCAAGCCTTTACAGATGCTGATTTGAATACAAAATTTTCACTCACTTCTGCCAACTCAATCAATGTTGCAAGATGGTTGCCACAACAGTTATATTATTTCTATGCTTATCAACAATGGCAACATGATGAGCCGCCTGTTATCAGCGTTCCAAGCGGCAACTTTGGAAATATTTGTGCAGGTATGTTGGCGCATGTTTCCGGTTTACCTGTTAAACATTTTATTGCTGCCTGTAATATAAATGATGCAGTACCTGAATTTTTACATACAGGAGAATTTCAACCAAAGAAAACAATATCAACTGTTTCAAATGCAATGGATGTTGGTAACCCAAGCAATTTTATTCGCATGTTGGAATTATTTCATCAGCAAATAAATGAGCTGAAAAATATTTTAAGCAGTTATAGCGTAACTGATGCTGCGACAAAGGCAACTATCAACGAAGTTTTCAATCAATACAATTATATATTGGATCCGCATGGTGCAGTTGGTTATTACGCATTGATAGAATATTTAAACAATAATAACTCCTCTTCAGGTGGTATATTTTTAGAAACTGCGCATCCTGTAAAATTTCCTGAAACTGTTGAAATATCAACCGGGACAAAAATTGAAATTCCTGAAAGTATTCAATACCTGTTCAACCAGAAAAAGAAGAGCATGTTAATGAATGCTTCTTTTGATGATTTTAAAAAATGGATGATAAATAAATAACTTCTTTTTCCGTTATCTCAGCTATCGGAGTGCCCTGGATATTTTGCTACAAAGCTATTAGAACAGAGATTACTTCAGTCTTAATAACTGTACTTTCGTTTTAATTATTTGATTGATGGCTTATAATAAAATCACAAAAACACCTGTTGAGAAATTAGGTTACAATTTTATTAAACCTGAATTTTTACCTGACGGAAAAGATGAATATTACCTGCGCAACCTGCAAAACCGCAGCGGTATTAATTACAGGAATCTTACTGCGTATGAAATTGAAGCGCTGGTTAAAAACCGCAACGCCAGCGACGACTGGAATAAGATTCTAGTAAGTGATGCATTTAATCCTGAACTGGTAAAAAACTGCAAGTTTTTTGGGCTTGTACGTATTGGAAAACTGGAGCCATATTTTCTTGAATTCAGCGACATGAAATATACAGTTGGTTTGTACAATTCAACTATCATAAGTTCAGATATCGGTGATAATACTGTAATTGATAATGTAAATTATTTATCGCATTATGTACTTGGCAACGAAGTAATTCTTGTGAATATAAATGAACTGGCAACAACAGATCGTTCAAAATTTGGTATCGGTATTTTAAAAGATGGTGAGTCTGAAGACATCCGCATCTGGATGGAAATCTGTAATGAAAACGGAGGCCGGAGCGTAGTACCATTTAGTGGCATGTTACCCGGCGATGCTTATTTATGGAGCAGGTTTCGTGATGATGAAACATTGCTGCAACGCTTCAAAGAATTTACAGAAAAAGAATTTAAAAGTGAACGTGGCTATTATGGTAAGGTTGGAGATAGAACAGTAATAAAAAATTCTGCCATTATAAAAGATGTATGGATTGGAAGCGATGCCTATATTAAAGGTGCGAATAAACTTAAAAATCTTACCATTCATTCTTCACATGAAGCAACTACGCAAATAGGTGAAGGTTGTGAAATTGTAAACGGTATTGTTAGTGAAGGCTGCCGTATTTTTTATGGTGTAAAGGCGGTGCGTTTTGTTATGGCATCTAATTCACAATTGAAATACGGGGCGAGGTTAATTAATTCTTATCTTGGAAATAATGCAACCATATCTTGTTGCGAAGTATTGAATTCATTAATATTTCCGTCGCATGAGCAACATCATAATAACTCATTTTTATGCGCTGCTTTGGTGATGGGTCAGAGCAATATTCCTGCAGGAGCAACCATCGGCTCAAACCATAATTCACGTGCAGCAGATGGTGAAATCATTGCTGGCCGTGGGTTTTGGCCAGGCTTGTGTGTAAGCTTAAAACATAACTCACAGTTTGCCAGCTTTACAATGATTGCAAAAGCTGATTATTTATTTGAGTTAAATATCCCTTTGCCTTTTGCATTGGTAAGTTTAAATTATGAAAACGATACTTTAACCGTTATGCCTGCGTATTGGTTTATGTATAACATGTATGCGCTTGAACGCAATGCATGGAAGTATGTTGATCGGGATAAACGCTATGAAAAATTTCAGTTACTGGAATATGATTATTTAGCGCCGGACAGCGTGAATGAGATGTTTGATGCCATTGAACTTCTTAGAAAGTTTGCTGGCAAGGCATGGTTTAAAAAAAAACAACAATCATTTACTGACAATGATTGTGTACAAAAAGGAAAAGAGCTGCTTGAACAAAAAAAGGCTATAGTTTATAGTCTTGAAATTATCGCTGAAGGATTCGAAAATTCAAAGCGTAAAACAATAATTACAAAAGTGCAGCAGGCTTATGATGCTTATAAAGAAATGATTTTGTTTTATGGATTGAAACATTTGGTCTTATTGATTGATGAAAACAATGACATTAATCAGCTTAAAGAAAAATTACTATCATCAGAAAGAGCAAAGTGGTTAAATATTGGTGGTCAGTTAATAACTAAAGATGATGTTGAACTAATGAAAAGCAATATTAAACAAAATGAAATAAATGCCTGGGATGGATTGCACAATTATTATAAAACAGAAGGCGAAAAATATCCGCAGCAAAAACTACAACATGCAATTGCTGCTTTATTTGAAATAGAGAATATTCAAAATAAAATATCAGCAGAAAAAATTAATGAATGGCTTGACAAAGCAGTAGCAACATCATCAGCTATAACAGAAAAGATTGCTCAGTCCAGGAAGAAAGATTACACTAATCCGTTCAGGCAAATGGTATATGAATCTGAAGCTGAAATGAATAAAATCGTTGGTAGTTTTAATGATAACAGCTTTATCAAACTGAAACAAAAGGAATTCGAAGATTTTAAGTTGCATGTACAAACATTGAAAGCAAAATTTAAATTTTGAATACAGTCTTACACCTTTGAAGTATACAACAGAAAATCAATTTACTTCGCTCCCGGCGGACAATACTGCCTTAAAAAAGTTGTATACAAATTACTTAAATGCTCTCTTGTTCCCTCGCCTTCGCTTATAGCATGTGTGCGATTTGGGTAAGGCATAAACTGAAAAAGCTTATTGTATTTTATCAGTTCGTTAATTAGTCTTTCAGAGTTTTGATAATGAACATTATCATCACCTGTTCCCTGTATTAATAGCAAATGTCCCTGTAGATTTTTTGCGTAAGTAATTGCTGAACCATTGATATAAGCCTGCATGTTTTCCTGCGGCAATCCCATATATCTTTCTTCATAAATATTATCATAAGTTAGTTGGTCAGCAAGCGGCGCAACAGCGATACCTGTTTTATAAATTTTAGGATACCCAAACAGCAAACTTAAAGTTGTAGCACCGCCACCACTCCATCCCCAAACTGCAATGCGGCTGCTATCTATAAAAGGCCATTGCAGGATTATTTTTGTAGCCATTGCCTGGTCATACGTATTTAAAATTCCGGTTTGTTTATAAATTGATTTTCGCCACGCTGCACCTTTTGGTACTTGCGAACCACGCCCTTCTAACCCTATTAAAATATATCCGTCAGCGGCCATATTTCCTTCGTATAAAGAATTAAACTGGTTGCCAAACTCATCTATAATACTTTGTACGCCCGGCCATGAATACACATAAAAAACAACAGGATATTTTTTGGTTGAATCAAAATTGATCGGCTTCTGCATCCAACCATCCATTTTAACACCATCATCGGTTATAATGGTGAACATATCAACATGCGGAAATTTATAATTACTATATTGTGATTCCACTCCTTTTTTGATGACTAGATGTTTTGGAAGACTTATCCAATCTTCAATAGGTACGGTATTGATATTTGAAAATTTATGCGAAGCATACATGCCATTTGTTGATAAATCATAATCATGTGTGCCGCTTTCATCCGCAGGTGATAATCGCTCTGCTTTGCTTTTGCCATCCATCTGTATGCGATACAAATATTTTTGTGTAGCATTCTCAGGCGAAGCCATGAAATACACATAACCGGTTCTATCATCGTAACCTTTTAATGTAATAATATCATAATCACCGTTAGTAAGTAAAGTTTGATGTTGACCATCGCGGCTCATTAAATAAATATGACGCCATCCATCTTTTTCACTCACCCATAAAAACGCTTTGCCCTCTTTCACCCATTCCCACCCGGTTGCAAACGGATTACTATCCCATGCATTTTTATTATCAATCCATGCCTTATCATCTTCTGTATAGATTTCGTTTGTTACACCTGTTGCTGCATTGCAATACATAATCCTGATTTCATTTTGCATGCGATTGAATTGTTCGATGATTAACTGCGATGAATTTGCTGCCCATTCCATGCGTGGAATGTAGTGCTGCTGCGGATTTCCGGGCACATTTATGTTTGTTGATTTGCCTGTTGCAAGGTTTGCAACATATATATAACACGGCGAAGGACTGGTACCGGCAACCGGGTATTCAACAGGTTTTACAAATGAATAAATTGAATCTGTGTTGTTAATCATCAGATAGTTTGGAATTTTTGTAGCATCCACTTTCCAATAAGCAATACTCTTGCTGTCAGGGCTCCAGCGAAAGCCATCACGGCAATCAAATTCTTCCTCATATACCCAGTCAAAAGTACCGTTAATCATTCTATCCGTACCATCTGTTGTAAGTTGTTTTATATTGCTTGAACTTAAATCTTCAACATATAAATTATGCATGCTTACGTAGGCAACACTATTTCCATCAGGCGAAAGTTTGGCATACATTAATGAAGATGATGGCAACGATTTACCGAGTTGTTTTAAGCTGTTATCTGTTGTGTTGAGCACCCAATAATCGCCACGCGTATCGTAACGCCAGACTTTTTTACTGTTGGTATAGATGAGTATTTTCTTTCCATCATAAGAGAAAAAAAAGTTGCGCACTTCTAATGGTTGCGATGAATCTTTTGGCGTCAACTGCTGCATGTTTGCAACAATTGTTTTTGCAAATGAAGGCATTTGATATTGTACGATGCCTTCATCATTATTATCATAATAACTATTTCCATCAGCGGACCAATGAATGCCATGCGGTGGTTGCGCTGTTGAATGAACAATAAATAATGAACAATAAATAATGACTAATGAAGTAAATGATTTATAGCTTGATTTCATCACAAAATTTTAAAGCGTTGAAAGTAATTTATTCTTTGCTGCACCAGGAACGGGCATAAGCTTTTTGTTTGTATAGTCATAACATAACATTCCTGTTTTTGCTTTGCCTGCAAGCGCTAATTTTTTTTCTTTAATAATTTCAAGTAAATAAAAGATGTCAAACCCATATTTATCAAAGCCTGATGCAGTAACAGAAATTTTTACTTCATCTTTATAACTTAATTCTTTCCTAAATTCAATCGCAGCATCGGCCATGATTAATGAAACACTTTCAAACATTAATTCAGAATAATCATGATGATTCAGAAATTGTTGTCTGGCTTCGTGAACCAATGAAAGAAAACTATCATTGCCCACATGGCCACCATAATTCAAATCTGTTATTCGGATTTTTATTATGGTTGAAAAAGCAAAAGTTGCAGGCAGGTTTATTTTTATGCGTTCCATTGTTGATTTAAAAATGCGATTAATTTATCAGTAGCTTTTCTGCGATGACTAAAGTTGTTTTTTTCATCCAGTTCCATTTCTGCAAATGTTTCATCGCTGCCTTCGGGAACAAAAACAGCATCATATCCAAAACCATTTTTGCCTCTGCGCTCTTTAATAATTTTGCCTTTCACTATTCCATCAAACAAATATTCTTTATCGTTCCACATTAATGAAATAACTGTTTTGAATTGTGCTTTTCGGTTATCAATTCCATTAAGCTTACTTAATAGTTTATCAATGTTAGGTTCAAAGTTTCTTCCATCTCCGGCATAACGTGCACTTTTAACGCCAGGCTCACCATTCAATGCTTGCACTTCAAGTCCGGTATCTTCAGCAAAACAATTATGTTTGGTTAGTTTATAAATTGTTTTTGATTTTTCTGAAGCGTTTGCTTCAATCGTATCATGTGGTTCGGGAATATCAATATCAATTCCCGCTTCATGTAATGTTATAATATTAAATGCAACACCAATAATATTTCGTATTTCTTCAACTTTATGCTGATTGTTTGTTGCGAATATGAGTGTGCTATTTTTCAAGGTTAAACATTTTTTGCAAGCTTTTCCAGAGCTTTGCTTTTTCCGTTTTTGTATGATTTAATACAGCTAAGGATGGAGCTGTGAGAATCTGGCATTTGTCGTATAACTGCACCTGGTAATCAGGCATGGTAAACGGCAATTCTATTTGTAAAGCTGTTACACCAAACAGTAATAAAAACTGTGGCTGCATTGTTTTTTTTAAATCAAAAAACTTCAAATCATTTTTACTAAAGTTTATTAAAGCGATATTTTCAATATTCAATTTACATGCGTTTAATATACCGGATAAAAAACTTAAATCGTTCTCGTCTAAATACATATTATCAGTATCATTTACTACCACAATAATCTTGTCTTTATAATCGCCTGAATAATTTTTATCAGGCTTATTTACAACTGTAGTTGTTGTTTCTTTTTGAGATTTA
>CAHJWK010000144.1 GCA_903642275.1 Chitinophagaceae bacterium | reverse complement strand
GCAGCGGCACCTACAGTTCCAAACTTTTTATCACGCATTAATTCTTCTACACGCTGATGTGTATTGTCTAAAGAATAATTATCCGAGTCACGCATTTCTTTCCATTGGTCATAACGAAACTGTGAGAAAAAATATTCATCCGGTTCAAGCTTAATGCCTTGTCTTATTGCAAAATCATTCGCACCTTTCCCGCTTAAAAAAACATGGTTGCTGTTATACATTACTTCGGTAGCCAGCTCAATCGGGTTGCGCACATTGCGCACACCACTAACTGCCCCTGCAGATAAATCTTTTCCGCTCATTATTGCAGCATCCATTTCCTGCACACCTTTCTTTGTAAACACAGAACCACGACCTGCATTAAATAAAATATTATCCTCTAAAACAACCACCGCAGCTTTAACTGCATTCACTGATGTACCACCTTCTTTAAGCACTGCATAGCCTGCATCAAGAGCGAGTTGCAAGCCTTCGAGATATGCTTTTTCAAGTTCGGGCGTCATATCTTCTTTTAAAATTGTTCCGGCGCCGCCGTGTATAACTATAGTATATTTCTGCATTAAATTTTAACTTGATAATTAATGAATAGATGGAAACGTGCTGTTAGAATTATTGCTGATTAATTCACTGCATTCCTGCAATAATTTTTCTTTGCTTATAGTAGCGGTTCCCACGGCTTCACAAACAATGCCACCTGCGAGATTAGCAATTTCAGCAGTGAGTAAAATATCTTTTGTAGCTGCATAAATAAGTGCGGCAACTGCAATAACCGTATCGCCTGCACCACTAACATCTGCTATGTTACGTATGTGCGCAGGAATTATGTTTGCTGTATTTTCATCATGAATAAAAATTCCTTTTTCTGAAAGCGTAATTAATGAAATGGTGTGTTGGAGATGGCGATATATTTCTGTATGAATTTTAGTCAGCAAATCAGGGGAGATATCATCTATCAACATATTTAATCCATCTTTTACTTCTTTTAAGTTAGGCTTGAAAATATCAACATGTTTGTATGCAAAGAAGTTTTTTCTTTTTGGGTCAACTGCGGATATGATATTATTGGCTTTACAAATTTTTATTACTGATTGAATAAGCCTTGGCGTGAGTACACCTTTATTATAATCTTCAAAAATTACAACAGCAGGTTTGCTTATATTGATGTATGCTGAAAAGTTTTTTAATAACTGCGTTTCATCATCCTCTGAAATATCGTTCGTAATCTCTGAATCAAGCCGCAGCATTTGCTGGTTGCGGCTCATTACCCTTGTTTTATTAGTGGTAATTCTTTTATCGCTTTGTATAATATATTTTGTATTGATGTTGTGTTGTTGCAAAAGATTGCTTAATGTTTTTGCATCATCATCACCACCTGTTACAGCAAACAAAGTTGTTTGTGCTCCAAGAGAAACTGTATTTAATGCAACATTGCCGGCACCGCCAATTCTTTGCTCACGACGGTTCATGGCAACCACGGGAACGGGAGCTTCAGGCGAAATACGGTCTACATTGCCCCACCAGTATGTATCAAGCATTACATCACCAATAACTGCAACATGCAATGAAGAAAATTCAGCAAAAAGGCTTTCAATATTTATCATACAAATACTAAGATTTTTTTGCGTTGATGGCAATAAAGTATAAAGGAATACCGGCAAGCATAATGCCTAAACCCCAAAGCGAGTAGGTTGGTGATGTATAAACCAAACCTATACAAAATGCCAGCGCTAAAATTATATAAATAGCAGGCAATACAGGGTAACCAAACGCTTTATATGCCCGCGGAATATCAGGGCGTTTTTTTCGCAACACAAATATGCCGATTAAGGTTAGCACATAAAATATTACCACTACAAAAGATATCATGGTTAGTAAATCGCCGTACTTACCGCTTAAGCAAAGCAGACAGGCAACAAAACATTGTATCCATAAAGCATAAGAAGGAACAGAAAATTTATTAAGCGTTCCTGTTTTCTTAAAGAATAACCCATCTTTTGCCATGGTATAATAAACACGTGCACCGGCTAATATCAAACCATTATTACAACCAAATGTTGAAACCATAATCATTACTGCAATTACAATAGTTCCGGCACTGCCGAATATATTATTTGCCGCAGCAATCGCAACACGGTCATTCTGCGCAAATGCAATATTGTTTAGCGGCAAAACATATAAATACATTAAGTTGGCTGATATATAAATGATGGTAACAATCAAGGTTCCTAAAAATAAACTCAAGCCAATGTTGCGTTGCGGGTTTTTTATTTCGCCTGCAATGAAAGTAACATTGTTCCATGCATCGCTGCTGAAAATTGAACCCACCATTGAAACTGCAACTGCGCCAATCAATACACTAAAATTTATGGGCTGCCATCCGGATGGCTTAAGTGAACCGGTTGCATCTGATGCACCTTTATCCTGCGCAGCAGTTAAACCTGTTTGCCAGTTCTGATGCCAGAAGTTTTGCTTCACCAACAAAAATCCAAACACAATTAAACCAAGCAATGAAATAAGCTTTGCTGATGTAAATGTGGTTTGAATAATCTTGCCGCCTTCAATGCCTTTTGTATTTGTGTAAGTAAGAAAGATGATGAGTACAATAGCTACAATTTGTGCAGCCGATATTTTTAAAAATCCATACGTAAATAAAATATGAGTTTCGCTTACTGATGGTATTAAATAAGCAGCAAACTTGCTGAATGCAACACCAACCGCTGCAATAGTTGCAGTTTGTATAACGGCAAATAAGCTCCATCCATACAGAAAGCCCGAAAGTGGATTAAACGCTTCTTTAAGATACACATATTGCCCACCGGCTTTTGGATACATGCTGCTTAACTCACCATAACTTACGGCAGCGGTGATAGTCATAAAACCTGTTATCAGCCAAACAATAATCAGCCAGCCTGCGCTGCCAACGTTGCGCGTAATATCTGCGCTAACAATAAAAATACCTGAACCAATCATGCTGCCGGCAACAATCATGGTAGCGTCAACCAGCCCAAGTGTTGGTTTAAAATGTGTGTTGGTTTCGTTCATGGTTATAAAAAATCCCGCTTAAAACGGGATTTGAAGATAGCAGATTATTTTGAAGTCAGAGACTTCATTCATATTAATACGAAGTCAGGAGACTTTGTAAAGTGTTTGAAATATTTATTTTTTCTGTGTGTTCTTATATACATCATTAAGCTTACTTACAATATCTGATGTTATATCTCTTAAAGAATCTTTGAAGTAGATAACATTATCATCACCATTTGTTGCAAACACATATGCATATCCTTTTTGAGTGCTGTATGTTTTTAAAAAATCCTGAATCTTATTTTTCAGGTCAAGCATTTTCTGCATATACTCACCCTGAAACTCCTGATTGGAATTTTGCTGTTGTTGGTCATAACTATTCTGCATGCGGGAAAGATCTTCCTGCATCTGGCTCTGTTCTGTCTGGCTCATACTTGCACCACGTTTATTATAATCGTTTACTTTAGTTGTATAATCAATTCTTATTTTATTCAGACGGGCTTCCATTGCTTCTCTTTTACCTGTTAAATAATCGCGTGTTACTTTGGCATATTGATAATATTTTTCCAATGTATCCATATCAAAGTAAGCAAGCTTTATATGATTTAGTGAAGTATCGGTAGTTTTCTTTACAAGCTGTGGTGATGTGGGCTTGCTATAAAAAGCATAGTATAAATAAGCTAAAGCAACAAGAAGAATAATGTTTAACACCAATAAAAATCTATTCATTAAAACGCGCCTTTTTTAGAAGCGTGAAGTTAGAATTAAACATAAAATAAAATTGTTAAAACAACTTTTTGCAAATCATTTCGAGGCTTGATTGTTATACTAAATTTAGATATTGTTTATTTTGGTAGGCCTTACTATTCCGTTTTCTTTTTGTCTTTTATACAGTTTTATTAAACCTGTTGAGTGTAAAAGTGTACTGGATTGTGTGCAAATAAAAAGTAGCTGCATAAACAAACAATCATTATAAGTATAGTCTTATTTATATTTAGGTATATCAGGATAACATATCGCTTTCTTTTACGGAGCCACATATTGAACATACAAATTTGTTGTTTGAGTTATGCAATTGTTTTTTGGTACAAATAAAATTGCATCTGTCACCACTACGCCGTTTGCTCCTGTTGCTTTAAGGATAACATTTGCTTTTTGCCCTGCAGGTAATTTGTAACTCCCAAGTGAAACCCACGTACCCTTAGTTTGCCCGACCGGTTTAACATTAGTACTAATCCATTTATCATAAGACTTTGTACCATCACTTACTATGTAATGTGTTTGTACAGCGGCGCTATCAACAAAAGGTATGTATGTGTAAACAGCATAAGTGCATGTTTGCCTGATAACAGGCTTAAATATAGCTTCCTGAGAATCTGCAATACCGGGCGTTCTTAACCAAGTTGGTCCGTAACCACCTGTTGTTTCATGTAACCAGCTTCCTTTAAAATAAGTAGTATGTGGAATTGTATCATTATCGTTTACTATTACTTCAGGTACACTTCCATCCATTAACGGATTGGCAGTTAATAAAGACTGCAATGCTTTTACATTTACATTTTGTAAACTTTGATTGCTGTCTATTGCCATTGAAGCTGCGGCTGCACAAGCTTCTGCCAATACCATAAAAACAGGTTCCATACGAATGGAGCCATACGCGATATGGCTTGCACTTAAACACACAGGCACATATAAGTTTTTGCATTCAGTTGCTTTAGGTATGAGTGCCCTGTAAGAAACCGGGTAAGGTGCAGGACAGGTCGTTTCCACATTGCCTTCGTTTTTTACCATGCCGTTTACTACAAGGCGTTCTGTATTATGAGAGTCCATTGTATAGGCAGCCATTGCAATGCCATCACTTACTGTTGTCGTGCCTAAACAGTTTGCCTGTGTCATAACATACTGTCCGATAAGCCTGCGGCTTTCACGAATATAAATCTGTGGTGTCCAGTTTCCGTTATCCGTATATTCATCTTTAGGATATCCGTATCGCAACATTTGGTTGCGCAATGTAACCGGCATGCTTGAATCATGCCCGATAAAATATAACAACCCTTTTGTGTAATTTGTGTGCGCATTAATAATTGCTTTTCTGCCATTTGAATCTGCTTTCGGATAATTATAATTCATGCCAATCATATCTGTAGAAAAAGGCCCGTTATTATTAATGTCTGTTTTGCTGTTAGGTATTGTTTTGATACTAAAAAAAGCGCTGATGCTTGATGCAGGGTATTTTGTTAACCAGCGCACCAGTAAGCGGTATTTTGTTGAATCATAATTTACAGGCCTTGTGATGTCTGTTTTGTTTGCTGTATTTGTAGTAAGGCAAATGCGATAATTGTATGCCTGTATAAGTGTATCTCCTGATCCTGTTGGCTTTAAAGCATTCTTGCTGATACCCCAAAGCAAACCGCTTGAAGCATTACCTGCTATTTTATAAGGGTCAACACTATCAGCAAACTGATGCTGGCCGAGCAATTGCACACCATCCAATGTTTCGTTATACACACTATTACTTTCCCTGCCAATAAAAGAAGATACACCTGCACCCGGCATCAGGTCGCCTTCATAACTGCAATCAATAAACATGGCAGCAGTAATAGTTTTTTTAATGGCTGATGTAATTGTATTCTGAATTGTAATACTTTGAATATAGCCATTGTTTTTTTTAACTGAAGCAAGGCGGTAATTTAATAATACAGGTACGCCCGCCTCATTTATATAATCATTAAAAATTTCTTCTGCAACATGCGGTTCAGATACCCATTGTTCAAATGTTCCATAGTAACTGCCTAAACGCCTGTAAAAATTTTCAGACAAACCGGTAATTATACTTTCATTACCAATATCAGTAAAGCCCAAACCCCCTGATGATAAACCCCCAAGATGACTGCCAGGTTCTATCAATATTACTTTCTTATTTAGTTTGGCAGCAGTGTACGCAGCAATTACACCGGCTGAAGTGCCACCATACACACATATATCATATTGCGCAAATACATTTAATTGCAGTAGTATAAATAAGAACGTAAAAATTTTTTTCATTAATATTCTTTTAACCAATGCCAGATATAAAAAGTTGTATGAATTATTCATTTTAAAATTACTGGTTTTATGTTTAGATAATAACATTGAAATATTTTTATTGCAAAAGCATAACAGATTTGTTGAAGTAAAAATATGAAGAAGGTCAGAATTTCTTATTTGCTTAAAGCAATGATGGCAGGCAACAGGCAAAAGAAAAACGAGGTATGTTATTAAGCAAATAAGAAATTACAAATTCCGGGTGCATGCCAAAAATTTTTATGTTTATAGTTTATTAATAAAAAATAAGTTTATGCATTGATTAAAAGATTAATTAAATGCCTGCCAAATCAGATTCCGCCTTGTGCTTAAGCTCGCAAAATAACATAGGACTGCTATGGCTGAAACCTGACAAGATCAGTTTAATACACAATCATAATTATCAGAACGCTATCTTAAAGATAGTATTAAACACTGAAATTTGAATTGACGAGAAAAATGAATAAGAAAATAAAAATCTCTTTGCTGAATTTAAAACAATGATTTAATTGAATAAAATTGTAAATGCTTTTGAGTGAAACTGCTACATAACCAACCACACGCAATAGTATGAAATTGCTTTGGTTAATCTTTATCGGTTTATTGTTAACAACAGGAGTGCACGCGCCAAAATAATTTTCGTCGCCTTGCTGTGGCGTATAATCTGTAACTCCTAAAAAATTCATTGTAAAATAAAAAATTACGTTCACTACAACAAATAACTGTATGGGCTTCACGTAAAGTATTTGTAATAATTTTTTTGTGCAATTAGATCATTTTGCATAAGCGATAATAACTTAAAAAACAGCAGTAAATCATTGAATGCATATTTACATTTGCAGTAATTTCACCGCGAAAATTCATTCCAATAAATACTTATGGCTGAAAAAATTTTAATGCCACGTTTAAGTGATACTATGACTGAAGGCGTGATTGCAGCATGGCACAAGAATGTTGGTGATGCCGTTAAAAAAGGCGATCTACTTGCTGAGATTGAAACTGATAAAGCAACCATGGAACTGGAAAGTTATAAAGATGGTGTGTTGCTGCATCATGGTGCTGAGGATGGCGCTAAACTGCAGGTGAATGACCTGCTTGCTATTGTAGGCGATAAAGGAGAAGATATAAGCAGTTTGTTAAATGGAAATGACGCTGCAAAACCAGATGCAGGTAATAAGAAAAAAGATACAACCAACAAATCAAAAGAAACAACAGACAAGCAGGTTCAAGGTACAGGCAATAAAGAAAATGCAGATAATAAGCAAGCTGGTGATACTGATAAAAAAACTGAACCGAATGCTAAAGAACAAGAAACAGGAAATAGGAAACAGGAAACTGATGCAGTTAATATTTCAAAGATGGAAGAGGTTGTGTTGATGCCACGTTTAAGCGATACCATGACTGAAGGTGTAATTGCGTCATGGCAAAAGAATGTGGGAGACGATGTGAAGAAGGGAGATATTCTTGCAGAGATTGAAACAGACAAAGCTACCATGGAACTGGAAAGTTATAAAGATGGCAAGCTGTTATACCAGGGCGCAAAACA